>JBAQCT010000056.1:0-43718 GCA_049294375.1 Gallionella sp.
GCCTGAAGCAGATACAGCAGAATCTTTCCGATGCCGCCGAATTTTTTGAAATGTCGAAGGCGGAAGACGACGACGAAAGTCTGCAAGGCACCGCCGCCGACATCCAGGACATCGAGAAGCGCGTTGCGGCGATGGAATTCCGCCGCATGTTCGCGCACCCGATGGACCCGAATAATTGCTTCGTCGATATCCAATCCGGCTCGGGCGGCACCGAAGCACAGGATTGGGCATCGATGCTGCTGCGCATGTATCTGCGCTACTGCGAACGCAAGGGGTTCCAGGTCGAAGTGCTGGAACAATCCGATGGTGAGGTCGCCGGCATAAAAGGCGCAACCATCAAGGTGATCGGCGACTATGCCTACGGCCACCTGCGCACCGAAACCGGCGTGCACCGCTTGGTGCGCAAGTCGCCGTTCGATTCCGGCAACCGCCGCCACACTTCGTTCTCCAGCGTGTTCGTCTATCCCGAAGTGGACGACTCGATCGAAGTCGAAATCAACCCCGCCGACCTGCGCGTCGATACCTATCGCGCCAGCGGTGCGGGCGGACAGCACATCAACAAGACCGACTCGGCGGTGCGCATCACCCACCTCCCCACCAACATCGTGGTGCAATGCCAGAACGACCGCTCGCAGCACCGCAACCGCGCCGAAGCGATGGCGATGCTGAAATCGCGCCTGTACGAAGAAGAGCTGCGCAAGCGCAACGCCGAAAAACAGGCGATGGAAGACGGCAAAACCGACATCGGCTGGGGCCACCAGATCCGCTCCTACGTGCTCGACCAGTCGCGCATCAAAGACCTGCGCACCAATTACGAAGTCGGCAACACCCAGGCCATACTGGACGGCGACCTGGACGATTTCATCTCGGCGAGTTTGAAGCAAGGCGTGTAAGCCAGAATTGTAGGTCTGGCTTTAACCCGACATGCCCGCCCTGAGCTTGTCGAACCACCGGTTACTTGACCAATCTGCGCCTAATGAACAGCCGGGTCATTGAGCCTTCACTAGCTGCATAGCGTACCGCACCGAAAACCTATAGCATTCGCAATACTGCGCGGCAAGCAGAGGGATAAAGGGGGCTGGCATGACTGTCAAAAACTTGATTGCATCCGTAGCGCAGATCGAATCGCAGATATTCCTTATTCGTGGGCAGAAGGTCATGCTGGACGCTGACCTTGCTGAGCTCTATGGGGTGGAAACAAGGGTGCTGAATCAGGCAGTCAAAAGGAATTTAGAGCGTTTTCCTGAAGACTTCATGTTTCAGCTTACAGCAACCGAAAAGGCGGAGGTGGTCACAAATTGTGATCACCTCGCCAGGCTGAAGTTTTCGCCATCCATGCCCTACGCCTTCACCGAGCACGGCACCATCATGGCGGCCAGCGTACTCAATTCGCCTCGCGCCATAGAAACCAGCGTCCACGTCGTGCGCGCGTTCGTTCACATGCGCGAACTGCTTTCCGGTCACAAGGAACTGGCGCAGAAGCTCGCCCAACTGGAACGCAAGGTCGGCGCGCATGACAAGGCCATTGCCGAAATCATCAACGCCATCCGCCAACTGATGGCGCCAGAAGAACCTAAGAAAAAACGCCCCATCGGTTTCGCACCGTGGAAAGACAAATGATGCCGAGCCTGTTAGTTATGCTGATCCCGTTAGCTCCAGTTATTTACGGGGATTACATGATTGCAAGCCTCACTACCTTTTCTTCTTGCCATAAGGGCATGATGTGTCACGCATTCATAAGGAGCATGATTTGAACTTTAGACTGACTCGCCTGATCCTGATTGACTCCTATTGCCGAAATCGAATTGCCGAACTAGACATAAGTGGACACATAACAATCAACGGCGAAAACGGAGCTGGTAAAACTACACTCCTGCGACTTCTCCCGATGTTCCTTGGCGAGAGTCCATCCAGAATCATTCGCGGCGATGCTGTTATGGAGAAATTTAGCCGATACTACTTCCCAAGCACTGCCTCTTACGTCATCTTTGAGTACCAACGACGGAATCAAAAGGCCCTAGCGGTCATCCACCCTGACGGGCAAAGCGATGGGGTGGTTTATCGCTTTATCGACAGCGAGTACAAGCCAGAGCTTTTCAAGGATGGAAACTCATTGGTGCAAACAGGCAATCTGTATCGCCATCTCGATAAGATGGGTGTCTATGATTCAAAACCGCTCACGTTGCATGCCTATCGCCAAATCATTCAGAACACTGCTGGGCGCGAACACAAGAATCTTGCGGGGCGATTTTCCTTTACTGGAGGCACCGGAAAACTTACCCACATGGAACGGATCGTCACCGGCATCCTGCAACGGGCAACGACATTCCATGACCTGAAACGCATGATCGTTTCGTCCATTCTGGACAACGATGAAGGTTTCTCGCTCCGGACTGGCAAGAAAGACCTGCTGCATTGGGTGAGTGAATATGAAGCCCATCATGCGCTGATGGAAAAGACACCAGTCATGGCTGATCTCGAACAGTCTGATCAACATCGCCGTATGGCTGAGATATATTTTTCAAAACTTCATGCACGATTCAAACTGTTGCATGACCACTTTGAGCAGCAGGCACTTCTTGCCGAGCAAGCTGTAATTGCCGCCAAGAGTGACATATCTGATACTGAGAAAGTTTATGAAAAGCGGCTTCGAGAAGTCGTCGACAAAAAAACCTTAGCCGCATCCAATGCCAAACAGGCAAAAGATAATATCGATCAGCTTGACCGCCGCAAAAGCCAGTATAAAAAGGATGAAGCTGATGCAAAATCAGCCAAGCTTGATTCCGTACCGAGCCTGCGCACTCAACTTGAGCCACTTGAAAAGCACTTGAACGACCTAGAAAAGGAATTTAAATCGGTCACCGAAGTGTTTGACCGAATGGCAGTTGAAGCCACGAGTTATTCCAAGGATGAAAAGTCGAAACTGGAAACGGCTCGTGGTGATGTTTATAAAGCCACTTCAAAGCGTAAGGATGAGCTTGCTGAACTCTATCAGGCTAACACCAAGACTGTTAGAAGCCGCCATGAATCCGAATTGGGGGCGATTTCCACCAAAGCTTCTGAGCTTCGTACCGAAGAAGCCAAATTGGCGGCTGAGGCTCGCAATGCTTTGCCGGACCCGGATATTCAAGCAGCTCTGGACGCCGAGCGGCAGGTGCAGACGGCGGCTAGTGATAACCTTGAAAACCTACGCAATGGAACGGATATCTTGCAAAAGGCCCATCAGAATATCAAAGGTGCCTTTAATGATTTCGATCTTCAGGTCAGCAGTGGCGATGTCGCAATTGAAAAAATCCAGGAAGAGCTGGGCAAGTTGTTGGCCGCCGACAATGCTGGGGAAGACACACTGCTTGGCTTTCTTCGTCGCAATAAGCATGACTGGGCTGCAAACATTGGACGTTTGGTTTCGGAGGAAACCCTGTTGCGCACAGACCTGTCACCTGTAGTAGGTGATGGAGATAATTTCTATGGAATTGGCATAGAACTCGATAGATTAAAGGCTGGACGATTTACCTCCGAAGAAATCCTTCAGCAGGAAATCAAGTTGGCGCGTAATCGACTTGAGAGCCGTATCGGTGAAGTCGAAGAAGACAAAAAGAGCTTGGCAGATACAAAGGCTAAGCTCGATAAGGCAAAAAAATCTCTCGCAGAGCATGAAGCGGCTATCGCGGTTGCCAAAAATGCCAAATCAACGGCAGATCAGAATGTTTTGGGTGCTGAAAAGCGATTGATCGAAAGCAAACGAATGGCGATTGCCAGAGCGGAAGAAAAACTGAAAGTATGTCGAACGAATCTGGAGCAAGCGGAACGATCTGTCGAAGCCACCAAGAAGGATCATGAAGAAGAATTATCTCAGGCAGAAAATGTTCACAAAAAATTACTGAGGCAAGTAAAGACAGATGAAGAAACCGAGTTGGCAAGAATCGAAACAAAGAGAGAATTCATTGATGCCGAACTTGCTGGCAAGCTTGGGCAAATTTCAAAAAATAGAGACGAGTGCTTACAAAACAAAGGTGTCTCGACAGTTGTTCTGGCTGGGATCAGAACGCAAATTAGTGGTCTGAATACCCGCATTGATGAAGCGGAAAGTTTTCGGCCATACGTCAGCCAATATCGCGACTGGCTAGAAAATATTTGGTCTCAGAAAGCGGTTAAACAGCAAGAATGGCAGGCAGCAGATGCAGAGGAAAATCGTTGCAAACGTGAAAATGAAGACCTCCTCAAAGAGCGGTACGCGGTTTTTCAGCAAAAGCAAAAGGTCATTGACGAGGCTAAGCAGTTGGCTGACAGCTGTGCCACCACTCAACGTGGCGCCAAGCATCATTTGCTGGGTCTCTCACATTGGCCAATTGACAATGACACGTTGAGTGCTGGTTTTGAATCAGGTGTCGGGATTGAGACTTTGGCCGCTGAACGCAAGCGATTACAAAACATTCTTGACGAGTGCCACGAGAAGATACGGTTAGGCGTAGAAAATATTCGTCGTCAGATGTGCTCATCGGTAGGCACTGGCCCAGAAAAATTCTATACAACTTCATTGCAAGCTCTTGGGCATCCGCGCCCCGGTAAGGAGTATGAGTGGCTTGAGGTGTTCCGTAACTGGTTCAACAATGAGCATGCCACCAATCGAACTTCCTTGCTGCAACTTGGCAAGACTATGGCCCAAAATATTTCGCACTTCTGGAAGAGTTTGGAGGATTTCAAACGAAATGTTTCTATTTTCGCCGCCGATCTGAAAGCAAATCTTGAACAGGGCAGGGTTTTTGAAAGCATTGCTGATGTGACAACAGATATCCGAGCTTATGTTGATACTCAAAATTATTGGGAAGCAGTCGAAAATTTGCACCATGAGTACGATGCTTGGCACACTCAAGGAGATTCCGCCTTGCCGCCGCCGAGTTTTGTTGCAGCGGCAAAGGAAGTCGCGACAGTACTCAGTGAAGAGAAAGGCTTAGTGGCAGACCCGATTGACCTGATCAGTTTGAAAATCAGTGCGAACGTGAATGACCAAGGTTCCAGAACAGCCAGCAACGAACACGAGCTGGCCAATATGAGTAGTAACGGCTTGTCATACATAATTCTCTGTGTGGTGTTGATTGGTTTTGTGAATCGCATTCGGCGTAAGGAGCCCGTGGTAGTGCCTTTCGTGGTCGACGAGCTGAAGGATTTAAGTTACGTGAATGCCAAGACATTGCTTGATCTTCTGACGCGGAACAACATCGTTATGATTTCTGCATTCCCAGATGTCGATCTTGATCTGGCAGAACTGTTCGAGCGGAACTACAAGATTCTTCCGGGACGTAAAGTCGGGCTAATTGACCTCGAAAAAGAAGAGTCTGAAGACGATATCGAAGAAGAGGTGTCCAATGTTTGAACAAGTTGCGCTTCGCCTGCTTGAGGGCGCATTCATTTGCGAATCGTCATCCCCAGAGGCCTTTCGTTGGCTATGCACCGAAAACGCTCAGGATGATATCTTCGAGTATTTGGACAAGATTGGGCGGCGGCTGGCGAAAACTCCCAATGACCAAGCCTACTATGTAACGTGGCAGCGCATTGGTCAGAATGAACGTGCTGAGGTTAAGCGTACCTTTGCGAGTATCAAGCAGACTTTTCGCCCATTGATCCATTTCATTACGCTTTGTATGGAAGTGGAGAAAAAGGATAGCAGCCCGGTTCCCGGAGATCGGCTTGAATACGCTATGCTACTCAAGGCCATTACTGAAAATGCCCATCTCCTTGAAGTGCTGCGCGAGTTTGGGATGATGGGCAAAGAATTTACGGTAACCGAAGCCTCTGCAAAAGGCATGCTGGACAAAGTCATCCAACAAATGGAGCGTTGGGGGTATCTGGTGCTTATCAACAAGGAGCAGGGTTCTTATCGCTTCACTGGCAAGCTTGATTACTACTATCAGGTGATCGACTTTCTGATGGAAAACGAAGGGATCGCAGACCCATCTTCTCAGGAGCAAGAGGATATGCCTGAACAGAGGAGGCTAGTTTGAGCAATCATGACCCTGTCGTTATGTTACTCGCAAAACTTGCTACGAGTAGTGACGTAATTTCTTCTGCTTATTACCAAGGGCGAATCCATAAGTCGGATGAAAATGCCCGTGATATTGAGCGATTGAGGCAACTCAGACTTTTGTCGCCCGATATTCGGGATGCTTTTCAGCTCCGAGCCAGCTTCCGGCATTTTCTTAATGCTGCTTTAAACACTGATCGTCTGTTTTCCATGGGTGCGAATATTGGGGGGCACTTCCAGCATCTGGCAACACTAGTTGAGGGGCATTCCATCGCATTTCAGGAAGGCCGCGATGCTGATTGCGAGCGCTACGAGGTGGAAATCCGAGAATCCATCAGCGATATTGCAGATGCTATCGATGACGAACTGATAATTCTTCAAGCTCAAGTTGCTACTCGTTTTGCAGCAGTTTCAACCATTGCCGAGAAAAAGCGACAAAATCTTCACTACCAACAAAGAACTCAAGGGCTAGTGAATTTGTTGGAGAGCTTTCACTTCTCGGACATCGGGGAGCAATTGGAAGGGCATGAAGAACTTGCTCTATCGTTTAGAGCATTGCTGGCTGATCGGATTCCGGCATTTCGAGAATCTCTGCGATCCACCCTGGAACTATTGAATCAGTATCTTTTCGAGTTTCGTAAAATTGAGGAGCGGGCGAAACGTGTACGGGCTTTCGCATTGCACCTGAATCGCAATCCTGATTGGGAACCGAAAGCTTGGGATGAAGTTACTGACCCGGAAGATTGGTTGAAGTGTGCTACGCCCCTATCTATCCAGTCCAGCCCTAATGTATCTGCACCAGAGGCAGAGGAAATGCTCGCAGAAATTGCTCGCACGATACCCGCAACAGCAGGCACGAGAAATAAGTCGGCTAGACCCGCAGGACAAATTGAAGATGCTTCAGGGAATACAGTTGTAGAAACTCCTGAATCGCCAATCCGTAGAGCGGTTCGCATCTATTTCAAAGAAGCCGGAAAATCTGTTCAGGGCATATCGGCAAGGGATTGGTGGGCTTCCAATCCAATTATTATCGGCGGTATCAAAGAAGAAATCTGGATGCTTCGTGTGCTGTCAGAACACGATAACAAAGGGAAAGCTGGCAAGTGGTCTCTCCGATTGGAAGCAAAACAACACCCCGTATTTGATGGGAACATTTTAGTCAAAGATGTGATTGCGTCGAAAAAGGCTGCGTGATGCTCGATCAAAAACTCGCCGAAGCAATGCAACGAATTTTGTCAAAAGAAGACGAACGATTTACATGGACAGAAACGCTTCAGAGACTCATTGATGCAGGTATAGGAACCAAGCGCGGCAAGTCGGCTTATTTCACGGTGAAAGACAAGGAAGAAATGAGTGCTTGGCTACAGGCCAAAGGATTTGCAGTTGAACAGGTCGATCTCACAGGAATGCCGCGAAGCGAAAGGCTTAAAGCTACGCCAAACGAGAAGGCTGGCGGTGAGCCAATCAAGCAAAACAGGATTTCGATAAAATCTCTGGCAGGGCAACCGCTAATAATTGGAGGCGAATTCATTCGACTGCCAGCCGAGAGCCACCTTGATGTAAATTGGAAAAAGATTGTCGAGCAGTTAGATTACTCTTGCATTATGGTGGTTGAGAACTACGATAATTTCAATCGGATATATGAGACGAAATTCGACCTGCCTGAAGCCTTTGGCTCACCGTTGGTTATATATCATGGCGACCCACACGAAAGTCGGCTTGATAACGTCCAGCACTTTCTGAATCACATAAACCTTCCTGTCTTGGCTTTTATGGACATTGATCCTGCCGGAATCTTTATGGCAAACAAGCTTCCAAACTTGGTTGCCATGATTGCACCTGCCAAGGATGTGCTGGAAATACAACTTAGCTCGCCACAAACTGGAAGGCGAGATCTTTTTCAGTCTCAGCACCTAAACTATGGCAACGCGCTGAATGATCTGCCCAACAATAGCCCATGTTTATCTTTGTGGCAACTTGTTGAGAAACATAGAGCTGGAATTATCCAAGAGCGCTGGATCGGGTGCTCGGAGCCTTGTGTGCCTTGGGTTAGTGTTTAATAGTACCATCAGCCAAAGGGGGCAGCTTCGCATGTCCTCAAAAGAAACTAAAGCAAACACCACGAGGTGTTGTAGCCAAATTTTTTCGCTAAAATTAAATCTGGCGCTCAGGGCTGTCATAGGATGAAAGTGGATTTAAAGGAAATAGTCGAAGGCATAGAGCTTCAGGGCGATGAATCGCGGTCGTACCTGAAAATATCTTCCGGCGAGGTTGTCCTGTTTACGGACGAGGCGCTTGCCGCTGCCGAAAGCGATGAAGATTTGTCGCTGCATGCGTAATGGTTCAGAGAGGCCATCGAGCAGGCCAGAGCGTTCCTTAATCATGAAGATGATTACATTCCGCTGCCGTCCAAATATGAATTTCTTGAATACAACGTAATGGAGGAATTCATCCATTCATTGCCGATAGAAGCGCAAAGGGATGAGCTGTTGTTCCTGATAAAGGGCAAAGGCGCTTTTGCCAGATTCAAGCATGGGCTGGAGCGCTTTCTGTTGCTGGATGAATGGTACAAATATAGAGATCAGGCGCTATCCGCGTTGGCTGAAGACTGGTGCCGGGATAACGGCATCGAATTCCAATAAGTTTTTGTGGTTTACGAATTTATTGGGGCAGTGAGTGCTGCGTAGGTTGGGCAAAGCGTAGCGTGCCCAATCAGGTGTTGTAAAGGAAAGAACATGACTGCACTACGCTGCACACAATAATTGCTGGCGGCGATGAAGGCTGCACCAACTCAGCCTTTAAAGTACGCTTCCGAAAGACGGATCGCTGGAATAAGGCGGCAGGGGCACCCCCCCGATGCGGCTGGCCTGATTTACCGGCCCGCCGGGGAATCGCTCGTAAAGGCTGCGCCGCCCGTACTCGGAAAAATTCTCCTGCAACTCCTGCATGACTTCGCGAGCACTGCTGGCGGCACCGCGCTCGCGATAACGCTCGCGCAGGTACATGACAATTTCCCAGTGTTCATCGGAGAGGAATACGCCTTCAGCTTCTGCCTGTTGCTGTGCGGACAGTGGCGACCAAGGTGCAAGGCCGAACATGTTGCCTTCGGGATCGTTCTGAATGGTGGTGGCTTTATTGATGTCTAGCATGATGTGACCCCCTTCTCATACTAAGAGACGTATTAGATTCACGCCGCCGGATATAAGTTCATTATGTTTTCGGCATATAGGCTTCACCTTATTTCGCTTGTACAGGAGCCCGTCATGCCAATCTGTTGTTTTCCAGATAAGCCACAAAGCTCGATTCATGCTGATTCCCTTCGAGCACCTACACCCGGCAAAATTGCACCTGATGGCGCATTCGTGACACAATTCGGTTCCTGCAAAAAAGCCAAATTAATAACTCTATCTATCCAGGCACCATGAATACCGAACAGACTGTTCCAGCACAGGACGAAAATCAGATCATCACCGAGCGCCGCCACAAACTTGCGGAGATACGCAAGGCAGGTGTTGCCTTCCCCAACGACTTCGAGCGCAAGCACTTGGCGGGCGAACTGCATGCCGCTTATGGAGCAATGAACCATGAGGAACTGGAAGCAGCGCATGTCGGCGTGGCCGTGGCCGGGCGCATGATGTTGAAGCGCGTGATGGGCAAGGCCAGTTTTGCCACGGTGCAGGACATGAGCGGGCGCATCCAGTTGTTCATCAGCAACGGCGATACTGGCGAAGAGGCGCACAACGCGTTCAAGCATTACGACCTAGGCGACATCCTCGGCGCGGTCGGAGTGCTGTTCAAGACCAAGACCGGCGAGCTGTCGGTGCGCGTGTCGCAGGTGCGCCTGCTAACCAAGGCGTTGCGCCCGCTGCCGGAAAAATTCCACGGCCTGTCCGACCAGGAGCAGAAATATCGCCAGCGTTATCTCGACCTGATCACCAACGAGGACGCGCGCAAGGTGTTCATGACGCGCACCAAAATTATTCAGGCGATCCGCGAATTTTTCATCCGCCACGGCTATCTGGAAGTGGAAACGCCAATGATGCACCCGATCCCCGGCGGCGCGGCGGCCAAGCCATTCGTCACGCACCATAACGCGCTGGACATGCAGATGTACCTGCGCATCGCGCCGGAGCTGTATCTGAAGCGTCTGGTGGTGGGCGGCTTCGAGAAGGTGTTCGAAGTCAACCGCAATTTCCGCAACGAGGGGCTGTCCACGCGCCACAACCCAGAATTCACGATGCTGGAATTCTATGAGGCGTACCGCGACTACAAATACCTGATGGATTTCACCGAGAGCCTGTTCCGCGAAGTGGCGCAGAAGGTGCTGGGCACAACGCTCATCGCTTATCAGGGTAAAGAACTGGATCTGGGCAAGCCGTTCCACCGCCTGACGATGGTGCAGGCAATCCAGAAATATCATCCGCAATTCACCGATGCACAACTGAACGACCGCGACTTTCTGGTCAATGAACTGGAAGACCTGAAGGCCAAATACAAACCGGCGGATGGCATCGGCGGGCTGCAACTGTCGCTGTTCGAGGAGCTTGCCGAGGCGCATCTGTTCGAGCCGACCTTCATCGTCGATTACCCCATCGAGGTTTCGCCGCTGGCGCGCAGCAGCGACAAAAATCCGGCGATCACCGAGCGCTTCGAGCTGTTCATCGTCGGACGCGAGATCGCCAACGGCTTCTCGGAATTGAATGACGCGGAAGATCAGGCCGCGCGCTTCGACGCGCAGGTCGCGGCAAAAGAGGCCGGCGACGAGGAAGCGATGTTCAAGGACAACGACTTTGTGCGCGCGCTGGAATACGGCCTGCCGCCGACCGCCGGAGAAGGCATCGGCATCGACCGGCTGGTGATGCTGCTAACCGACAGCGCCAGCATACGAGATGTCATCCTGTTCCCGCATATGCGCCCAGAGTAAACAGGGCAATAAAAACTACTGCGCTCGACATGGCTGCGTTGCACAAGGATAAAAAATGCTCATTTACCTCTATGTAAATTCCGCTTTTTTGTCCTTGCGCGCCTTGCCCTGCCATCGCTCGCAACGTTTTTCTTCGCCCTGTTGAGAAAAAATTATGCTTTCAGACGACACAAAAGAACGCCTGTTGCAGCAATACCCGATGCTGCGCGAATTGCCTGCCGCAGAACTGGAAAAATTGCTGGGGGCGGCGAATGTGATGCAGGTTCCAAAAGGAACGGTCGTATTCGACGAAAACCAGCCCTGCCAGGGCTTTCCGCTGTTGCTGTCCGGCAGCATCCGCGTCATCAAGGCCGCGCCGAACGGGCGCGAGTTGCAACTGTATCGCGTCGTATCGGGCGAAAGCTGCATCCTCACCAGCAGTTGCCTGCTCGGCCACACACGCTATCAGGCGCGCGGGATAGCCGAAGAAGCGCTGGAAATAGTGGCGCTCCCCGCAAACGCATTCCACTCCCTGCTCGGAAACTGCGAAGCGTTCCGCAACTATGTGTTCCACCTGTTTTCCGACCGGATCACCGACCTGATGCAACTGGTTTCCGCCGTCGCCTTCCAGAAGCTCGACCAGCGCCTCGCCAAGCTGCTGATCGGCAAACCCACCACGATATATGCCACGCATCAGGCGATTGCCGACGAACTCGGCAGTGCGCGCGAAATCGTCAGCCGCCTGCTCAAAGGATTTGCCGAACAAGGTTGGGTCAAGCTGGGGCGCGAGCAAATCGAAATCACCGACGCCGCATCCCTCAAGCGATTTGTCGAGCTATAACAACGTCCGGGCCATCAAGTTGGCCGACTATATCATCCTAAAAAACGCAGTTGTCTGGCAATGTCATTTTGCTTCAACGCGTTGTGCTGCTCTTGTAGGTGCGAATTCATTCGCACGCAATCTATTGTCCGGGCGAATGAATTCGCCCCTACCGCTCTGTCAACTGCGTTTTTTAGGATCATTCCTCTGCCAGCCCTTCTTGTGCCCTGTGTGATTTTTATCACTGACATCGGGGTGCTGTTCCTCTAACCTGCGAACATCACTCATTCATAAAGGGTTCAACATGAAAACGAACGAAGGGACCATTGACCGCGCATTGCGCGTCATTGTCGGCCTGATATTGATCGGGCTGGCTGCAACAGGCACGGTAGGCATGTGGGGCTGGATCGGCATCATGCCCCTGCTGACCGGCGCCATCGGTTTTTGCCCGGCCTATTCGATTTTCGGTATAAGCACCTGCCCGATGAAAAAGTCATAAAAAAACGTTTCCTCCCCCTTCGCCCGATAGTTCCCTCCCGTCTATCGGGCGTTTTTACGCCCACCGTTCCTCGGCAAGATTGAGCTTATAATCAAAGCATGACAGCCCAGGCCCACATCGACCTGCAAATCACCGGCATGCACTGCGCATCCTGCTCCGCGCGCCTGGAAAAAACATTGAACCAACTGCCGGAAGTGACGGCGACGGTAAACATCGCCACCGAAAAGGCGCATATCGCCTACAACCCAAAACAGACGGATATTGCCGCCCTGATCAAAGCTGTGCAAGGCACAGGCTTCGATGCACACCCGCTGCGTGATTTCGCCGCCGAGAAACAGGCGCGCGCCGCCGCTTATCGCCAGGAGCAGATACAATTTTTTATTGCCGTGTTGCTCACGCTGCCGCTGCTTCTGGAAATGCTGCTGATGTTCTTCGGCATCCACATGATGTTACCCGGCTGGCTGCAATGGCTACTCGCCACGCCGGTACAATTCTGGAGCGGGCGGCGTTTCTACACCGGCTCGTGGAGCAGCCTGCGCGGCGGCGGCGCGAACATGGACGTGCTGGTCGCGCTCGGCACCAGTGCGGCGTATCTGTTGAGCTGCGCGGTGCTGTTATTTCATCTCGACCAGCCGATTTATTTTGAAGCGAGCGCCACGCTGATCACGCTGGTACTGCTCGGCAAGCTGCTGGAAGCACGCGCCAAAGGCAAAGCCTCCAGCGCGCTGGAAGCGCTGATCAACCTGCAACCGAAAATGGCGCATGTCGAGCGCGACGGCGTGATGCAGGAGCTTGCCGTCGAGCAAATGCAAGTAGACGACGTGTTTCTGGTGCGTCCCGGCGAAAGTGTGCCGGTCGACGGCATCGTGCTGGAAGGCGCATCCAGCATGGATGAAGCCATGCTCACCGGGGAAAGTATGCCACAAGGCAAGCAGCCGGACGACAAGGTGTATGCCGCCACCTTCAACCAGCATGGTTTGCTGAAATGCCGCGCGCTGGCGGTGGGGTCGCATACCCAGCTTGCCGCGATCATCCGGCTGGTGGAGCAAGCGCAAGGCTCGAAGGCCGCGATACAGAAACTCGCCGACCAGATTTCCGCCGTGTTCGTACCGGCGGTAGTCGTCATCGCGCTGCTGACCTTTGTCGGTTGGTGGATGGCGGGCAGCGGCTTTGCCACGGCGCTCATCAATGCCGTGGCGGTGTTGGTCATTTCCTGCCCCTGCGCGCTGGGGCTGGCCACCCCGACCGCCCTGGTCGTATCCACCGGGCGCGCCGCACAGGCTGGCATCTTGGTCAAGGACGCCGCCGCGCTGGAGCGCGCGCACAAACTTTCGGTGTTGGTGGTAGACAAAACCGGCACGCTGACCGAAGGAAAACCGGGCGTGACCGACCTGCTGCCGATGCCCGGTATAGCCGAAACGGAATTGCTGCAAACGGCTGCGATGCTGGCGCAGGGCTCTACGCACCCGCTGTCGCGCGCCCTGCTCGATCACGCGCAAGATCGGCAAGTTACACTGGCGCAAGGCGCAAACATCAGCGAAATATCCGGTCACGGGCTGCGCGCCGAGATCGACGGAAAACAGTACCTGCTCGGCTCTCCGGCATTCGCCATGCGCGAAGGGGTTGCAGTCGATGAACAGCAAATACTGGGCTTGCAACAGCAAGGAAAAACCGTCATCGCGCTAGCCCGCGATAAGACATTGCTGGGCTATATCGCCTTCGCCGACCAACTGCGCGCCAGCAGCCGCGCCGCCGTGGCACAGCTCACCGCAATGGGCATCCGCGTGGTGATGCTGAGCGGCGATAACCAGGCCACCGCACAGGCGATTGCACGGGAAGCAGGCATCGCGGAATTTCGCGCCGAAGTGTTGCCGCAGGACAAGGCGGCAGTGGTGCAATCGTTCAAGCAAGCTCCTCACCTGACAAGGGGAGGCCGGGAGGGGTTTGTCGGCATGGCCGGTGACGGCATCAACGATGCGCCCGCGCTGGCTGCTGCCGATGTCAGCTTTGCGATGCGCAGCGGCAGCGATATCGCCATCGAAGCGGCGGACATCACGCTGATGCGCAACGATCTGATGGGGGTGGCGGATGCGATTTCGCTGTCGCACGCCACGCTGAAGAAAATTCGCCAGAACCTGTTCTTCGCGTTTGCCTACAACGTGCTGGGTATCCCGCTCGCCGCGCTGGGCATGCTCAATCCCGTGATTGCCGGTGCGGCAATGGCGATGAGCTCGGTATCGGTGGTGAGCAACGCGCTGCTGCTGAAGCGCTGGAAGCCTGCTCAAAATCCATGACGAAAATTAGAAATTTCCAAGGTTAATGGACGTACCCGCCCTCGCCATGAGCATGTCCATGCATGAGTTCTTCTGAAGTGGCGGGGCGCACGCCTGTAACGGTACAATTGAAAGACAGGGTTTTACCGGCCAACGGATGGTTGCCATCCACCGTGACTTCGTCGTCGCTTATTTCCACGATTGTATAAAGCGAAAAATCATCTTCATCGGTGCCTTCCGGGCCGCCTTCAAACTGCATGCCTATCGCTATTTCCTCCGGAAATGCGCTGCGTGCTTCGACCTGAACCAGCTCATGATCGTATTCGCCGAATGCGTCGTCGGGCTGCAAGACTATGTTGCATTGCACTCCAACATCCTTGTCGTGCAGCGCTTCTTCGACCAGCGGGAAAATACCGTCATAGCCGCCGTGCAGGTAGCTGACCGGGTCATCGACCTTCTCCAGCAGCTCACCTTCGGAGTCGTACAATTCGTAGCGCAGCGAAACAACGGTGTCCTTGGAGATTCTCATTTCAGTTCCTTTATCAGATTAAAAATTTCCCGCGCGTGCCCGTGCGCATGGACGCCATACATGACATGGCGCAGCTTGCCTTGTTTGTCGATCACAAAAGTCGAGCGTTGAATAATATGTTTTTTATGCCCGTCTATTTCTTTTTCCTGCATCACGCCATAGCGTTTGCAAACACGCGCATCGGGATCGGAAAGCAACAATACCGACAACCCGTGTTTGTCACGGAACGACGCATGGCTCAAGCAGTCGTCGCGGCTGATGCCAACCACAATGGTGTCCAGCTTGGCGAGGTCATCATCAAGCTCGCTGAATTCATTGGCTTCCAGCGTGCAGCCCGGCGTGTTGTCCTTGGGATAGAAATACAGCACAACATTTTTCTTGCCCTGCTGCGAAGTAAGCGCAAAGGTTTCCATATCGGCATCCGGCAGCTCGAAGTGCGGCGCTTCCATTCCGATGGTCAGTGGGGCAGATTGCATTAATATTTCTCCATGCCCGGCATTTTAAACACTTTTCAGCCGTGGTTTTAAAAATTTTTCTGCGCCCGAGCCAGGTTCGAGTTACCCATCATTCCTATTTTTAAATCAGCCCCATGCTTGCCAAAGCAGGAGAGGCCGTTCGACCGGCACGTTGCTATAACCCAAGTTTGGCCGATGATACTCCGGGGTGGGATGCAGACCACATTTCCATAAAGCGTGATTTCAAGGCACGTGCATTTTCGGGATCATGCTGCGCAAAAATCCCTCGCAGGTCATCAAAATGAAAGCGCCGCACATAATGCGAATCGTCCGCAACAGCAAACGGCTCGGTGATTTGCTGCAAGTTTTTTGGTGTTTGATAGATGAACATGCTACTCCCGAACTGATGCAACAGCATTATCATGCGCGGGCATAGCGTGGACAAATAACGCGTGTCATGAGTGAGCACAAACAGCCGGTGTATCGGGTCGGAAAGCAAAAAACCGCGCAATATTTCATATCTCGCTTCCGTATTAAAACCCAGCCCGTCAAAATCCTTGTCAAACAAATACAGATTGCGCTGAGCCAGTTTGCATAGCATATCCAGTGCGGCGTTGTAGTCCGCAATACCGTTCAATTTTGTATGTTGCGGTGTTTCATCGCTCATGATTCGCTCCCGGAATTCAGGTGAAAAGAAATATAGCCGTTTAAATATCCGTGGTAAAGCAGATTGCTTATGGCTGGCGCCCCCCAATAACCAACTGAGATTTTCAAAAGTTGCATATGGTCGCCTCACCAACATGATGCTGTTTGCCACCGGTTTCAACCGCTATTTTTACAGCCCGTGAACCGCATGGTTCAGGCTAGCGCAAATACCGTTACAAAAATATTAACCCTTTCAAAATAATGGTCTGCCAAGGCTTTCATTGCCCCCGCTTTTCAAAATTCACGGGGAGTTGGCAACTTTTTTCTATATAATTGCTCTACTTCTCCGATTACCAGGAAAAATCTGCCGGTAAACACATCCCACCAAAATATCAAATTTAAGGACAAGCAGATGAAAGGTATAACCAAGAACGACTTGATCATCCGGATCGGCGGCGAAGGCGGCGAAGGCGTTATCTCCGTCGGCGACTTCATTACTCAGGCTTGCGCGCACGCCGGGCTCGATGTTTACACATTCAAGACTTTCCCGGCAGAAATCAAGGGCGGGTATGCGATGTACCAGATACGCGCCAGCACCGAACAGTTATACAACCAGGGCGACACGTTCGATGTCCTGTGCGCCTTTAACGGCGAAGCCTACGACATGAACCGCGCCAGCCTGAAGCCCGGCACGGCCTTCGTCTACGATAGCCCGAGCGACTTCACGCCCGACATCCCGCCCGGCGTGTTCGCTTACCCCATCCCCATGACCCAGACGGCAAAGGAGATGAACAACGCGCGCGCCAAGAACATGGTGGCGATGGGCGCGCTGTCGATCCTGTTCAATATCCCCGTGGAATCCTTGCGCGAAGTGATCGCCGCCAAGTTCGGCCGCAAGGGCGAAGACGTGGTCAAGGGCAACCTGGCCGCGTTCGAGCGCGGTCGCGAACTGGCGAAGGCGCTGGATAAAACCGATCCCTGGACGCTGGGAATGCCCAAGGCCAAGCGTGATGTCATCGTGATGTCGGGCAACAACGCCATCGGCCTCGGCGCGCTGATCGCGGGGCTGGATTTTTTCTCCGCCTATCCGATCACACCCGCGACCGAAGTCGCCATCTATGTGGCCAGGCACCTGCCCAAACGCGGCGGCACCCTGATCCAGGCCGAGGACGAGATCGCTTCCATATCCCAGGTGCTCGGCGCCTCCTATGCGGGCAAGAAGGCGATGACCTCCACTTCCGGCCCCGGCCTGTCGCTGATGAGCGAGATGCTGGGCATGGCGTTCATGAGCGAACTGCCCTGCGTAGTAGTCGATGTGCAGCGCGGTGGCCCATCCACCGGCTTGCCGACCAAACACGAGCAATCCGATTTGTTTCTGGCGATACATGGCGGCCACGGCGATGCCGGGCGCATCGTGCTTTCCGTGGAAAGCATCCATGACTGCATCGACCTGACGGTGGTCGCGTTCAACCTGGCCGAGAAATACCAGTGCCCGGTATTGCTGCTTTCCGACGGTTCGCTGGCGTTCTCGACCCAGAACGTGCCCTACCCTGATCCCGACAGCTATCGCATAGTGAATCGCGAGCGCTGGAACGGAGAGGGCGAATACCGGCGTTATAAACTCACCGACGACGGAATTTCGCCGATGGTTGATCCGGGCATGCCCGGCGGCGCGCATATTGCCACCGGGCTCGAACATAACGAGGCCGGCCTGCCCAGCTATGCATCCGCGAACCATGAGGCGATGCAGGCCAAACGTTTCAACAAACTCAAGAATGTGGTCAACGATGTCGACCCGGTGGAAGTGGATGGCGAGGGTGCAGCAGACCTCGGCGTGATCGCCTGGGGCAGCACTATCGGCGTGGTGCGCGAGGCGTTGCAGCGCCTGCGCGCCGAGGGCTACAAGGTCAAGGGTTTTTATCCGAAGCTGCTGCACCCCCTGCCGGTTGAACAATTCGAGGCCTTCGGCGCATCGTGCAAACGGCTGTTGCTGCCCGAAGTCAATTTCCAGGGCCAACTGGCCCACTTCGTGCGCGCAGAAACTTCGTTGCGCCCGGAATCCTACACCATTTGCGGCGGGATGCCCTTTACGCCCGGGATGATCGTCAATAAAGTTCGGGAGGTACTGGCATGAACGCGCCCATTAACCCACAAATGCATTTGCACAAGGTCGATCTCAAGCCCAAGGATTACAAGACCGACACGCCCTCGTTCTGGTGTGCCGGTTGCGGCCATTACGGCGTGTTGACCGGATTATTGCGCTCGCTTTCCGAAATCGGCGTCGACCAGAACTATCTGGTGAATGTTTCCGGAATCGGCTGCTCCTCGCGCCTGCCCTACTTCGTCAACTCCTACAAGATGCACACCCTGCATGGCCGAGCCGGCCCGGTGGCAACCGGTGTCCAGTTGGCGCGCCCCGATCTTTCGGTGGTCATTACCGGCGGCGACGGCGATGGTTTTTCCATCGGCGGCGGGCACATGCCGCATCTGGCGCGCAAGAACGTCAACATGATTTACATCCTGATGGATAACCATATTTACGGTTTGACCAAGGGCCAGGTTTCGCCCACTTCGCGGCAGGTGATGAAAACCTCCACCACCCCTTATGGCGGGCTGGAAGAGCCGCTGGACCCGGTGTTATATATGCTCACCTATGGCGCCACTTATGTCGGGCAGGCTTTTGCGGGCAACGTCAAACTGGCCTCGCAGTTGATCAAGGAAGGCATGGAACACAAAGGGTTCGCCTTCGTCAACCTGCTCTCGCAATGCCCGTCTTTCAATGACATCGACACCGCACAGACCTTCAAGGATGCCTGCGAGCAAGTGCCCGACAGCCATGACACGAGCGACCTGAGTGCGGCGATGAACGCGGTCAACACCGCAAAACAGGCGGGGCGCATACTCACCGGGCTGCTGTACAAGACCGAGCGCCCGACCCTCGACGAACGCATGGCAGAACTGGTGAAACGTGTCGGCGGGCACAAGGATTACGATTTGAGAAAAATCATCGACCTCGCGCGCCCGTAGCAAAACATGCCGATCCCGACAAATAAAAGCGCCCCTCAGCCAAGCATTGCCTTGACCATCAACGGTCTTGCCGTCAATGCGCATACCGGCATGACACTGGTCGAAGCGGCCTGGCACGCCGGAGTGCCTCGGGTGACAAACGTCGGCTGCATGGAGGGCGTGTGCGGTTCATGCCGCGTGATGCTCAGGCGCGGCAAGAATGTGACGGTCGGCCTCGCCTGCCAGACATTCGTCGAAGAGGGCATCGAGGTCGTGTTCCTGCCTCCGGCATCCGCGCCCCATCATCATTATGAAATCGACGATTTCGAGGATGCGTGGGACATCCATGCGCGTTTCCACAATATTTTCCCCGAAGCGTCGCGTTGCCGACATTGCCACGGCTGCAACCAGGCCTGCCCGAAAGGCATCGCCGTCGAGGAGGGCGTCGCGCAGGCTGCGGCAGGCCGCTACCGCGAAGCGGGCGAGACCTTCTTCGAATGCATCATGTGCGAACTGTGCGACGCCGCCTGCCCCGAACTGATCGCCCCGGCCCATGTGGGCCTGTTCAGCCGACGCATCACCGCCCATTTTCACCTGCGCCCGCCCAACCTCATCCACCGGCTGGAAGAGTTGCGCAAGGAACGCCAGGGAGCCACTCTGATAGAGAGTGATGAAGAATGAAAATAACTTTTAAAATTTCGGTTGATCATTTGCCTTTCTTGGGTAAGCCATTTGTAGGAGCGGGCCATGCCCGCGAAATATTTGATCGCGGGCTTGGCCCGCTCCTACATTCGCCTGTCTATAAGCTTCACACCTATTTTAGCCATGGGTATAAATCAAAATGAGCAACGGCACTCCTCTGGCAGAAGCCCTCGCGCGCTACCGGCCCGATTCGGATATCGGGCCATTGCCCGAGCTGGCCGATGCGGACACGCTGCTCAACACCTATCACCCGGATCACTTGCGCGGCAGCGTGGTCAAGCTGGCGGTGGGAGCTAATGCGGGCGAAAGCTGCCAGCGCGAACTGGCCGGACTCCTGCAGGCCGAGGCTTTCATCGACGAGGCCGACCTGGCCGGCACACCGGTAACCGACATCGACGTGCTGGTGATTGGCGGTGGCGGCGCGGGTTGCGCGGCGGCGCTGGCAGCGGCCGAAAAAGGCGCGCGCGTCCTGCTGGCCACCAAATTGCGCCTCGGCGACAGCAATACGGTGATGGCCGAGGGCGGCATCCAGGCTGCCATCGAACTCGACGACTCGGTGCAGAGGCATATCCAGGACACGTTGCGCGGCGGGCATCATGCCGCCGACCCGGCGCTGGTATCCGCGATGGCGGGAGACGGCCCGGAAGTGCTGCGCTGGCTGATCCGCCAAGGCATGCAGTTCGAACAGACCCCCAGCGGCGACCTGCACACGCGGCGCGCGGGCGGCATGAGCACCGCGCGCCTCGTCCATTGCCGCGACTACACCGGCCTGGAAATGATGCGCGTGCTGCGCGAAGCCGTCATCCAGCATCGCAGCATAGAAGTCTGGGAGCAGAGCCCCGCCGTCGAACTGCTGTCCAACGAACACGGGCAGAAATGCGTCGGCGCGGTGCTCACCTCGCTGCTCGACGATCAACTGCGCATCGTGCGCACCCGCTCCGTGATCCTCGCGACCGGCGGGCTGGGACGGCTGCACCTGAACGGCTTTCCAACCTCGAACCATCTCGGCGCGACGGGCGACGGGCTGGTCCTGGCATACCGCATCGGCGCGCGCCTGCGCGAGCTGGATTCCTTCCAGTACCATCCAACCGGGTTGGTGCATCCGAACAATCTATCCGGCAAACTCGTCACCGAGGGCGTACGTGCGGCAGGCACCCTGCTGCTGAATGGCCTCGGCAACCGCTTCGTCGACGAGTTGTTGCCGCGCGACATGGTATCCGCCGCGATCCTGCGCGAATGCGGCGAGGGGCGCGGCATCCGCATCGACGACGAGCGTGTCGGGGTATGGCTCGACACGCCGCGCCTCGAACACGCCCAGCCGGGATTGCTGGAAAAACAATTCCCGAACCTGATGTCGCGCACCCGCGTCTCGGGCATCGACCCGCGCACTGAACCCTTGCTGGTCCACCCGACCCTGCACTACCAGAACGGCGGCGCGGTCATCGACACCAACGGCGCGACCACGGTGCCCGGCCTGTACGCGGTGGGCGAAGTGGCGGGCGGCATCCACGGGCGCAACCGCATCATGGGCAACGCCCTGCTGGAGATCATCAGCTTCGGCCGCCGCGCCGGTATCGCGGCCACCGCGAACCGCGACCGCGGCCCCAAGAAAGTCACCCTCGAACATGTGAACCGGCTGCGCCGCGCCCTGACGCTCGCCGGCATGCCCCTGACGCGCCGCGCGCCCCTGATACTGCCGGACTATGCTGCGGGAGGCGTATGGAAACGCTGAACCCCAAGACGATCCCGTCCAGCGCAAGCAAGGCTGAAACGACCCAGATTCTGCTCCACCCGGATCGCCGCATCGGCGCCGACATGGCGCGCTGGCGCAAATCTGGCGGCGGCGAAGCACTGGCCCGCGCCGCGCAAAATCCGGCTGCCGTGCGCGAGGAAGTGCGCCTTGCCGATCTGCGCGGCTTGGGCGGCAGCGGTTTCCCGGCCTGGCGCAAGTGGGATATGGTCGCCGCCGAGACACCGAAGCCGGACAAATACCTGATCGTGAACGGCAACGAAGACGAGCCCGGTACTTTCAAGGATCGCATGCTGCTGGAAGAAACGCCGCACCAGGTGATCGAAGGCGCAGCCGTGACGGCGCTGGCGGTCGGCGCCAACCGCGTCGTGTTCTACATCAATCCCGACATGGCGCGCTCGACCGCGGCGATGAAAGTGGCGCTCGAACAATGGCGAACCTCGGACCTGCTGGCGCTCGCCTCGACCGCGCTCGGAAAACCGCTGGAGCTCGTGCTGCTGCCCGGTTCCGGACATTACATCGGCGGCGAAGAAACGGCATCCCTGGAATGGGTCGAAAGCCGCTTCCCTTTCCCGCGCGGGAAACCGCCCTATCCTGCGCAGGCTGGCGTGCATGGTTGCCCGACGCTGATCAACAACGTCGAAACCCTGGCCAACGTATCGCATATCGCGCTGCATGGCGGTGCGTGGTTCCGCGGCCTCGGCAAGGCGCCTGGTACCGGCACCAAGCTGTATTCGTTGAGCGGCGACGTGCTGTATCCCGGCGTATTCGAACTGCCGATGGGCACGCCGCTACGCGAACTCATCTTCGTGCACGGCGGCGGCCTGCTATCTGGAAAACCGCTCAAGGCGGTGTTTACCGGCGGGCCTTCGAGCACCCTGCTGACACCTTCCGATCTCGATGTGGCGCTGGATTTTGAATCCCTGCGCGCGCGCGGCAGCAATCTTGGCACCGGCGCGATGATCGTCGTTTCCGAGGGTACCGGCATCGTCAAGCGCGTGGCCGAATACGAGCGCTTCTTCGCTCATTCCTCCTGTGGCCAATGCAATTCCTGCAAAATAGGCACCGCCACCATGAGCCGCCTGCTCGACCGCATCGACACCGGGCGCGGCACGATAGCCGACCTCACCACGCTGGAAAATCTCTGCACCATGCTGCCCGGCAGCGGCCGCTGCCACCTCATCAACGGCGCCGTGCAACTGCTCGACAGCGCCTTCCGTCATTTTCACGACGAATTCCGGCAAGCGTTGCGCTAAAAGATACGCTGGATCACAAAAGGCAGTTGTCCACGAAAGTCACGAAAAACACGAAAAATTCAAAGGGTTCCATGCTGCCAATGAATACCCAACGTGTGAACCACCAATCCAATGCAGCTTATTGTTTTATTTCGTGCCTTTCGTGTTTTTGCGAGCTTTCGCCTTGTGGCGAAATGCCTGCTTACCCCACTTCGTGGAAGAATTGCCGTTTTTAAAATTATAGATAAATCTTGACCGGCAACAGCTTCCCGATTCGGTCGGCAAAGGCTTGCATGTTTTCTGCGGACAAGGCTGACAGGCGCGGCGCTTCAGCTTGCATCGAGGGGCGCGCCAAGCCATAGAGCAATACGCCTTGCGGCTTGTGCCCGCCGCGCAGCAGCTCCGAAACAAACTCAAGATAATCTTCTTCATCCTGCCTGCCGGGCGGCTCGCCATCCAGCGCGAACCAGCAGGTTTGCAGCCAGGTCGGGCATAGCGCGATGGCCGTCACGAGATTGTCGCGCACCTTGCTCATGCTGGTATGGGTGTCGTTGATGAACCGCATTCCCGCTTCGCTGGCGCGATCCAGCTTGAACCACACTTCGCCGTTGAGCTGCGCCATGGCGCGCAAGCCTTGCTGCACTTCGCTGCGGTACAACAGGCTGCCATTGGTGATCAGCACGGTTTTCACCGCTTCCGGCACAGCCGTTTCGTTGCGCACGCGACCGATGAGATCGATGACTTGTGCAAATTCGGCGGCACTGGTTGGCTCGCCGTTGCCGGACAGCGCGATGTCGTTGATGCGCCGCATGCCTTCCGGGACGCGGCTTCGCATGAATTCGCCATGCAGCAGCTCTTCGAGAAAACCACGCAACTCATTCTCCAGAGCAATCAGATCAACCGGTGGCGCAGCACCGCGCGTCAGGCCGGGAACCTGGCAATAGATACAGCGCCAATTGCAGGCGTTGTTGGGATTGAGGTTGATGCCGACAGAGACTCCGCCGGCGCGGCGCGATATGACCGGATAGACATAACGCAAAGCCGCGCTGTCGCGGTCGTGGTTGGTGACGTTAAGGGTCTCGTCTGCCCTTGGCACGATTGATGGGTCGCTCAAGACTTCTCAAGCGTCAGGTATTTTGCCGGGTCGACCGGCTTGCCGAAACGCCGCACTTCAAAATGCAACTTGACCTGATCCGCATCGGTATTGCCCATCTCCGCGATCTTCTGGCCGCGTGTGATAACCTGCCCTTCCTTCACCAATACCCGGTCATTGTGCGCATAGGCGCTGAGATAGGTCTTATTGTGTTTGATGATGATCAGCTTGCCATAGCCGCGTAACCCGCTGCCGCTGTACACCACCTTGCCTGGCGCGCTGGCGATAACCGGCTGGCCGAGCTTGCCGGCAATATCGATACCCTTGCGGTTGGCCGATTCGGAAAACTCGGCAATCAATTTACCCTGCGCCGGCATACTCCATTCCATCGCCTCATCTTCGCCGCCATCGGTATCGTCAGGCTTTGTCTCGGCTTTCGGTTTGACTTCGGGCTTCACTGCCAGTGCACTGCCAGGTTCCTGAACCTTGTCGATTTGAGCCATGGCGGCATCGGAATAAGCATACTTGACGACTTTGGGCTGCTCCCTGACCAAGGATTCTGCCTGCTTGCCCTCAGCCGGTTTGGCCGGAGCGGCACTGCCGGAAAACAGCTTGATTTCCTGGCCTACCGAAATAAGGCTCGGGTTCTGGATGCCGTTCAATTCGGCCAGCTCGTGGTAATCGAAACCGTAATTGAAAGCGATGCTGTATAGCGTATCGCCCTTTTGCACGACATGCACCTGAGGCCGCCAATCTTTTTCTTGCGTTACTTTTTGAGGCACGATTTTTTCAGGTGAAGCTTTTTCGCGCGGCGGTTTGCTTTGTGCCGCAGCGGGCGCCTTGGCGGTTTTCTTGTCGGTTTCGGTGTGGTCAACAACCGGTGCGCGATGGCCGCCCGATGCGCAACCCTCCAATACAGCCGCCACTATGAACAGCGTACAAACCTTGTTGAATCTCATGTCTTCCCTGTCAATAACGGTACGAATTTCACCGGTTCCAGCCTGGTTTCGCGAAATCCTTGCGCATCGCGTTCGACCAGATACAACCATTGTTCCTGAACCCCGACTGGCAATACCATTCTACCACCGACCGCCAACTGCTCCCGCAATACCGCCGACAGCACGGGCGCTGCGGCGGCCATGACGATGCCGTCGAACGGCGCAACCTCGGGCAATCCAGCGCTGCCATCCGCATAGCGCACGCTGACGTTGCGCAGTTTCAGGTCGCTCAATTGTTTTTTGGCTCGCTCGTACAAGGGCCGGATGCGCTCCACGGTGTAGACCTCCTTCGCCACTTGCGCCAGCACCGCAGCCTGATAACCGCAGCCCGTGCCGATCTCCAGCACGCGGTTGAGCGGATGATCGCCCGCGCGCAATACTTCGGTCATGCGCGCCACGATATAGGGCTGTGAAATGGTCTGGTTGAAATTGATCGGCAGCGACACGTCGTCATACGCGCGGCTCGCCAGCGCCTCGTCGACGAACAAATGGCGCGGCACTTCGAACATCGCCGCCAGCACCGCTTCGTCCTTGATGCCCTGCTCGCGCAAGCGCTCGATCATGCGCATGCGGGTGCGCTGCGAAGTCATACCGATTCCGTTAACACGTGTGCTCATTGCAGGAGGAAATTTCTAATTCTGTCCGAGCCAGCCGCGAACCGCGTCAAGCTGGCTGTATTGTGTAAGATCGATTTGCAGCGGGGTTATCGAGACGCGATGCTGCGCCAGCGCATAAAAATCCGTACCCTCGCCGGCATCCTGCGCCTTGCCCGCCGCGCCCACCCAATACACGGTTTCGCCGTGCGGGTTGCTGGCCTTCACCACCGGTTCGGCCTTGTGCCGCTTGCCGAGGCGCGTCACCTCGATGCCTTGCAACTGGTTGTGCGGCACGTCCGGCACGTTCACGTTGAGCAACCAGGGATGGCTGTGCGTCCGCTTGGCAAAGCGTTGCGCCAATGTGGCGGCAACCTTTGCGGCAGTCTCGTAATGGGCGAGTTCCTTGCCCGCCAATGAGACCGCAATGGAAGGAATGCCCAGCAAAAACCCTTCAGTCGCCGCTGCCACCGTGCCGGAATAAACCGTGTCGTCGCCCATATTCGCGCCGGAATTGATGCCCGACACCACCATGTCCGGCTCCTGATCCAGCATGCCGGTAACGGCAAGATGCACGCAGTCGGTCGGCGTGCCGTTGACATAGTAAAAGCCGTTCGCGGCGCGGCTCAATTTGAGCGGACGATCCAGCGTGAGGGAATTGCTCGCGCCGCTACGGTCGCGCTCCGGCGCGACCACGACTATGTCGGCGATCCGCGCAAGATGCTCGGCGAGACACGCCAAGCCGGGTGCGAAATAACCATCATCATTGCTGATCAAAATGCGCATCTATGGATAAAACCGGTTCATGAAAACATCGAATAAAGCGGACAGGAGCATCGTCAACGCAAGGCGGCACATCATATCCGTTTCGCTCCGGTTTCGCCATAAATTCACGGCCATGCAACGCTTTACCTAGATTGAATTTGGTTGGCTGCCCCGAAGCGGATACTGGCGATGGAGAGCAATCGACACATTACAGTCACTCAAACAGAAACTCTGATTTTTCATCTACGGTGTATAATCAAAAAGTCTGCCCAGCCGGTGTAGCAAAACCAGCAATCACCTTGAAATCAAGGCCGTTATGATTAAGCGACGTTCCAACGCAGTTTTTGTTTTCCTTTTGCTTGTCGCCTTTGTGGTGCTCAAGTGGATGCCGTCGCACGCTCATTTGAATGCACAGCACGATCACAGTGGTGTGCAGCATCAACATAGTGTTGAGGCGCACGCACATCAACCAGCAGTTTCTCATGCCGATCCCATTGACTTTGATCACCCGCAAATGGATGAGGCCAAGATTGTTGATCTCGATCATGACCAAAGCCTGCAACAGGACAAGAAATTAGACCATCCGACGACGTTGGCCGCTTATGTAGGCTTCCCGCCACTTATTCAGAAAAGAATAGTCGGACTGCTGGAAAGACGTGCCCCCCTGCCTCGCCTACTTCATCCGCATCCCGGTCAACCCCGCGCCCCGCCTCAGTTTTCCTGAGCATCATTCATTCTGATTTTATTTTTCGCAGTGCCTGGCCTGCGGAGCAATTCATATTTTGGAGGTCTTTATGTTATCTGTGATGAAACCATCACGATGGCTGCTCACGCTTATCGTTGTGTTCTTCGTCGGGCAAGCGTTCGGACATGGCATGTCTGAAGCGGAGAAACTGTCGATTATCAATGGCGGTAATCTGCGTTACATGTGGCTGGGTGCAACACATATGCTTTCAGGCTATGACCATCTGCTGTTTGTATTTGGTATTGTTTTCTTTCTGACCAGCTTCAAGGAAATCGTCAAATACATTACGGCATTTACCATTGGGCACAGTGTGACCCTGATATATGCAACGTTCAACGGCATCCAGATCAACTACTTCTTGATCGATGCCGTGATTGGCCTGAGCGTTTGTTATATCGCGTTCGCCAACCTCGATGGGTTCAAGCGCCTTATCGGTATCAAGGCGCCCAGCCTGCTGGTCATGATTACCGGTCTTGGCCTGATTCACGGCCTTGGCCTGTCAACGCGCCTGCAACAGTTGCCGCTCAACCAAGATGAGCTTCTGTTGAATATCATTTCGTTCAACATCGGCATCGAAGCGGGACAAGTGTTGGCGCTGGCAATCATGCTGTTGTTTCTGTCTGGCTGGCGCAAGATGCACTCGTTCAAGCCTTTCAGCGTGTTTTCAAACTACGCGCTGATCGTTTCCGGTGGGCTGTTGTTCCTGATGCAGATGCATGGCTATTCGCACATCAGCAACCCGGACGAGTTCGGTTTCAGTGCTGACAACCACATTCACGAGCATATCAAGATGAATGAGGAGCGAACAGCGGAACTCATCAAGCAAAACAGCCACGAATCCATTGATTGACCGGAGCAAATACCTATGCGAACCCTGCTTGTTTTTTCAGTATGCATAGCTATCATGGCGGCCGTTTCCGGTTGCGATGCCGGTCATGGCCACTCCCATGACGACAAATCACCTTCACGCAACCACAAGTCAATCGACTAATTTTTTAAGGAGCTAATAATGCGTAATATTTCGACAGCTTTACTCGTTTCTTCCCTTCTTTTTGTATCGCCAGTGATGGCGGGTGCAGGCCACGATCACGGCAGCGGAGGACATTCGCACGGTGCTATTTCCGGAGGCGAGATCATCAAGAAAGCCACCGTAAAGATCAAATCGCTGGTTGAAAGCGGCAAGCTCGAAAAAAGCTGGGCCGATGTCAAAGCCGATGGTGCATCAACCAGAGACGGCGAGTGGGTGGTGATGTACAAGAATGACAAGGCTAGCGATGCGGCAAAGCGAACTTTGTACATATTTTTTAGCCTGGATGGTGCCTACATCGCCACCAACTTTACCGGTAAGTAAGCGATAGCGGTGGGCGCTGCGCAGTGCTCACCGTTTTCTGCTGAATTCAACAGAAGAAACAGATGCAGCGACGCGTTATTTTTCACCCCGGCGTCCTCGCAGCTCTCGCTGCCGCCCTGTTGTTTGGCATCGCAACGCCGCTTGCCAAATCTCTGCTGGAAACCCTAAGCCCGTGGATGTTGGCCGGTTTTCTCTATATGGGAGCTGGTGTTGGGCTGCTCATCTATCGTCGAATTATCGGCTCACCACCGGTTCGCCTTCTTCCTGTAGACCGCATTTGGTTTGCCGGAGCTGTTCTTGCGGGCGGGATCATCGGCCCGGTTCTGTTGATGTTTGGGTTGACCAAAATGCCTGCCTCGGATGCTTCGCTGATGCTAAACGCGGAAGGCGTGTTTACAGCATTGCTTGCCTGGTTTGCCTTCAAAGAAAACTTTGACCGGAGGATTGCGCTCGGCATGGTGGCTATTGTCGCTGGCGCTCTTGTTTTGTCATGGCCAGATAAGGCAAAGGGCTCAGAAATATGGCCATCCCTGGCTATTCTTGGCGCTTGTCTGGCATGGGCTATCGACAACAACCTGACACGCAAGGTTTCGCTTACTGATGCCAGCTGGATCGCTTCGATCAAAGGGCTTGTGTCGGGCTCCGTCAATCTAAGCCTTGCTATTGCTCTGGGTGCTGACCTACCCGCGTTGCCTAATGCTGCAAGTGCCATGCTGCTTGGATTTTTTTCCTATGGCATCAGTCTCGTTTTGTTTGTGATTGGCTTGCGTCATTTGGGAACGGCTCGAACAGGTGCCTATTTTTCGGTAGCGCCATTTTTCGGTGCATTGCTTGCACTCCTTATGGGTGATCAGCTCACATTTCCGCTGATGCTAGCCGGGCTATTGATGGCATTGGGTGTCTGGTTGCATTTGAGCGAGCACCACGACCACCCACACGCTCATGAGCCGATGGCTCATACCCACGAACACGCCCATGATGAGCATCATTTGCATTCACACTACGATGGGGCACCACCGGACACCCGACACAGCCATCCACATGTCCACGATCCGATAGCACACACGCATCCGCATTTTCCAGATGCGCACCATACGCACAGGCATTAGGCTAAACCATAGTAGTTCCGAAATCTCATCAATGCTTACAATACGCTTCGGAGAATACCCATGCGCTAAGAGAGAACATGCCTGAACTATAGACCGGCCAATATAGAAAATTTTGTATGGCGACCCTTGTCCGGCTCTGGGGCGATCCGCCTGATGACTGTGAATGGCCTGTGTCAAGTCCGTTTATGGCCACGAACCACACTACCCATACCACCCTCTTGGTCATTATCTTGTTTCACTTTGCCAAATGGCAGATAATGCCACCCATCGGGGATAATGCAGCCTCCCCGCTTCAAGACGTTCAATCGTCCAAGGTCTGCTCTGAAATTGGATATTCCAAGGAGGAGTCATGGACACATCGCAGCAAACTTTTGACGACACACAACCCCCTGCACAGGTAACGCTGGCTCAAGCTTTTTGGTATTGGCTAAAGCTGGGTTTTATCAGCTTCGGCGGGCCAGCGGGGCAGATCGCCATTATGTATCAGGATTTGGTCGAGCGTAAGCGCTGGATTTCGGAACAGCGTTTTTTGCACGCACTCAACTATTGCATGATGCTCCCTGGCCCGGAAGCGCAGCAACTCGCTATCTATATCGGCTGGATGATGCATCGCGCATGGGGCGGCATTATCGCCGGGACACTGTTCGTTTTGCCCTCTCTGTTTATCTTGATCGCGCTGTCGTGGGTCTATATTGCCTTTGGCGATGTGCCGCTGGTGGCCGGATTGTTTTATGGCATCAAACCAGCCGTGACCGCCATCGTGATACATGCAGCTCACCGCATCGGCTCGCGTGCGCTCAAAAATAACTTGTTGTGGGCGATTGCAGCGGCTTCGTTTGTTGCGATTTTCGCGTTGAACGTGCCGTTCCCGGCCATCGTCATCGCTGCGGCTTTGATCGGCCACATGGGTGGTCGCATCGTTCCAGACAGGTTCGAGGTTGGTAGTAATCACGGAAAAGCGAGCAAATCTTTTGGCATGGCGTTGATCGACGACCACACGCCGACACCGGAACATGCGCGGTTCCGCTGGTCTGGACTGGTTAAAGTAGCAGTGATCGGCGGCTTGCTGTGGCTGCTTCCGATGGCACTGCTGACGGTAAGCTACGGATGGGGTCACACGCTGACACAGATGGGCTGGTTCTTCACCAAGGCCGCATTGCTGACTTTCGGCGGGGCATATGCGGTGTTACCTTATGTCTATCAGGGTGCAGTCGTGCATTACGGATGGCTCACGCCGACACAGATGATCGATGGCTTGGCGCTCGGCGAAACCACGCCGGGGCCGCTGATCATGGTGGTGGCCTTCGTCGGTTTTGTAGGCGGGTATATGAGCACGGAACTGCGGGTAATGTTTGGGCCTGATATGCTGTTCCTGGCTGGCGCGGTCGCCGCAACATTGGTGACATGGTTCACCTTTCTGCCCTCTTTCATCTTTATCCTTGCTGGCGGCCCGGTGGTGGAGTCTACGCACGGTGAGCTCAAGTTCACCGCACCACTGACCGCAATCACGGCGGCAGTAGTGGGCGTCATCCTGAATCTAGCGATGTTCTTTGGCTATCACGTACTCTGGCCGACAGGTTTTTCCGGTACGTTCGATTGGTTGTCAGCCTTGATTGCACTGGCAGCGACCATCGCGCTGTTTCGCTTCAAGCGCAATTCCATCGAGGTCATCGCGGGCTGCGCCGTGATTGGGCTCGTTTTTAAAACTATCTTGTGAGGTGGAACCATGAAATGGATTACACGTGAACGTCCAAAAATCGACCGTATAGCCTGCCCTTGGAGCATGCGCGACTGGCCGAGGCAGGCCAAGGCAATGCCCGCACGGCCTTGTTCGCACGCTATTCACTCCTTGGCGCGCTGTTTGCCGCCTTGGGTGCGTTGGCGGCAGTGATACCGGATTGGCTTGCCTCGCTTCAATCGGCAGTTAACGAAAAGTGAATATAATCCGCTGAGTTCCTGCATTAGCACGAAGCCGCCCTTTACTCCAGCCAACTACTACCCCAATAGCCAGGCGAGTTTCGCACTTAAATAATTTACCCGGAATGCACTAACCTGATCATTCTGGGCATGAAACACCATTCAGAGTTAGACTTGCAATAGATTAAAGGGAACCTCTAAAACCCATGCGGCCATCGGGTCAGGTTAAAGTGCAAATAAAATCCGGTAATGCCGGATATTTTCCTCACTGAAAATTAAGGGAATGATGGATGGAAAATAATCGACTTTCGTCGGGCACATTGCCAAGCGATATAGAACTGCTTGGCGACGGAGAGTCCTTTCAAGACACCATTTGCTCCATGCTGATGGAAGTCAAAGGCTTCCAAAGCTTCGAGCAATCCGATCTGTTATTTCTCGCAAGGCACATGAAGGCCTACCAGGCGCGCAAGGGAATCACTATTTTTCGTGAAGGGGATCAGAACTGCTATTTGTGCGTGCTGATAAAAGGCCGCATCTGTGTTTACAAAGAAGATCAGGACAACGATATCAAATTACTCGGCACCATTACTCCGGGCAAGATATTCGGGGAAATATCAATCATCGATAATTTGCCGCACTCTGCAAGCCTCATTGCGGAGTCGGATGCCGTATTCCTGCTCATGAGCCGTGAGGGTTTTCGTCAATGCACCGAGGAGCAGCCAATCCTCGGGGTACGCCTGTTAGGCCTCATTGCCCGCCTGCTTTGCGCGCGGTTGCGATCCGCCAGCGGCCAGTTGGCAGAATACATTCATGTCTAATTCTTCCTGCAGGCAAATTTCCACATGGCTTCGTCTATACCTCCGAGGCTGACCGATTGCCATTTCCCAGCATCGGCATTGGTAAAAATCACTTCACCCACACCCATGCTTTCCGAAAATGTAGTGTTTGCAAGAAAGCGGATTTTCTCTTCCTTGCAGTCATACTCGTTCTGAAATTTCGCAGACATGAATTTATAGCCACTTGCTTCCTGGGTGGCCTTATAGTCATAAATCTTCCACATTTTCAGCTTGTCGCCATTCTTTTTTTCTTTTTTGCCATTCTTGGAAACGGTTTCAGTGTCGGGGTCGGCATAGGCAGTGAGTCCCAAGATTTTATTTTCGCCAACCATTATCCATTCCGCCCTCAGCCCCGCTATTTTGGCTTCCGCAACTTGCTTGGCTAACACGGCGGCCCGTTTTTCCGCTTCGGCTTTTTGTTCGGCCACCAGCCTCGCTGCTTCAGCTTCCGCAGCTTGCTTGGCCGCTTGTTTGGCCAATGCGGCCGCTTCTTTTTCCGCCTTGATCTTGGCTTTTTGCTCAGCCGCCAGCCTCGCCGCTTCTGCCTTGGCTGCTTGCCTGGCTTGTGCGGCAGCTTCCTTTTCCGCCTTGATCTTGGCCTTTTGCTCGGCCGCCACTCTCGCCGCTTCGGCCTTGACTGCTTGCCTGGCTTGTGCGGCAGCTTCCTTTTCCGCCTTGATCTTGGCCTTTTGTTCGGCCGCCACTCTCGCCGCTTCGGCTTTGGCTGCTTGCCTGGCTTGTGCGGCAGCTTCAGCCTTGGCCTTCTGTTCGGCCTTTATGCGTAGCGCTTCGACCTTGGCTTCTTCCTCGGCCTTGATTCTTGCAGCTTCGGCTTCCGCGGCCCGTTTGGCTCTTTCTTCTTCTGCCGCTCGTGCTTCCTGCTCGGCCTTTAGCCGTGCATTGGCTTCGGCAATCAGTATTCTCTTTTGAGTGTCCTGTTTGGTCTCGGCAGGGCGTAATGCGAGGCCCTCTGCACTTCCGGCATTGCCCTGCAAGGCGATCAGCAGGCTGTTACCGTCGCTCCTGATGTTGTAGGGATGCATTTGATTGAGATAAAGCACCAATCGCGTGCGCTCACCGGACTGGATGATATTGGCGCTGCGCAATCCCCCTTCGGTGAACTCACGAACAGGCTCATCCAGCCCGCTCGCCGTATCGAGAAATTCAAGCACGATATGCGGTGAAGGGCCGGCAATGAATTCGTTATCCGGCAATTTGCTCAGTGGCCGTGCCAAATCGATCTTGATGACTGTCGCGCTGCTGTTATAGCCCACAGTCAGTGCGGTGATGATGTTCTGTGCGTATGCCGCGCCAGTAATTGACATCAGCCCGGCAAATGCCCAGCCCGCCAAACCAAAAAATTTCATGTTGTGCATTTGGCTAACATAACAGTTTGCATGGCAAGCAAAACATGGAACAGACGGTCAAATCAGGCTATTTCAGCCTTGAATCCGTACTCAAGCCGGGAAAAAGACGGTTGGAGTTGCCAATCAATCCTGGAACCGGCGGCTGGAAAACAAAAAAGCCAGTATATCGACTGGCCTTATCTGTTTGTTTTGTCTGGTCGGGGCGAGAGGATTTGAACCTCCGACCACTTGCACCCCATGCAAGTACGCTACCAGGCTGCGCTACGCCCCGAGGGCGCGGATTATAGCAGAGCGGCATGGATGATGATGTGTTTTTACATGCATTTCCTTGTCCGACGCCCCCTGGCGCGCCATCTTAAAACCACCGCCACGCGCCACGCCACGCGCACTGCAAAATACCCGACAACAGACAGGACTATCGCCAGCAAAGGCAACCCGATCAGAAGCGGTTTCCCGAGCATCGTCAACCAGCTCCAAAGTTCGGCAGGCCAATTATGCCAGTGAAATTCCGGAAATGACGGTTGCACCATCGACGTACCGTTGCGCGTGCCGCTTACCCACGCACCGATCTCATAAGCCAGCACATACAGCGGCACGAGGGTAAACGGGTTGGTGTAGAGCGTGGTGAATGCCGCCACCGGCAAATTGACGCGCAGCAATATCGCGAGCAGCGCGGCGGAAATCATCTGCAACGGCCCGGGGATCAGGCCGCAAAACAAGCCTATCGCCACGCCGCCCGCCACCGAACGGCGATGCAGGTGCCACAAGTTGGGATGGTGCAACCAGCTACCAAACGGCTTGAGCCAGTGATGGTTTTTCACCGTTTCGTGGTGCGGCAGAAACTTGCGGAAGAATTTGCGCATGGCGCCATTCTATACGAACCTCCGATCTGCCAAACAAAAGAGCCATAACGAATTCCGGTATTTGCGTTAGTCTACGCGCATGGTTCTTTTCACAATCTGCTTCGCCCTCGGCATGTGGCTGCTGCAGCAAGAGCCCGTCCTGCCGGGTTTCACCTGGGCTTGGCTGCTGCTCGGTTTCCCATTCATTTTTATCCTTTCGCGTCTTCACCGGCGCAACCGCCTTATCCGCTCGATATGCGCCCTGCTCCTCGCCGCCTTTGCCTGCGGGTTCGGTTTCTATCACGCCGCATGGCAGGCCGAACAGCGCCTTGCGGTGAGCCTGCCGGATGAATGGCAGGGGCGCGACATCGAGGTGGTCGGCGTGGTCGCCGAGTTGCCGCGCAACCACGAACACGGCTTGCGTTTCAGTTTCGACATCGAAAAAATTCTCACACCCCAGGCCAGCGTGCCGCAGCGTGTCTATCTGAGCACCTACCACGACAAGCAGGCCGTACCGCTGGGATTAAGGGCGGGCGAACGCTGGCAGCTTACGCTGCGCCTCAAACAGCCGCATGGCGGCAGCAATCCGCACGGCTTCGATTTCGAGATGTGGGCGCTGGAAAACAATGTGCGCGCGGTCGGCTATGTGCATAACAAGAGCAATAACCTGCGTCTCGATACGTTGGCTGATGGTTTTTCATATCGCATCGAGTCGTGGCGCGAAACGGTGCGCGACAAATTCAGCGCCACGCTCGGCGGAGCGCCGTACGCCGGTGTCTTGAGCGCGCTGGCTATCGGCGACCAGGGCAGCATCCCGTCGGCGCAGTGGCAGGTATTCACGCGCACCGGCGTGAATCACCTGATGAGCATCTCCGGCCTGCACATCACCCTGCTCGCCAGCTTCGGCTTCGCGCTGACCTACTGGCTGTGGCGGCGCAGCACAAAACTCACGCTGCGGTTGCCCGCACGCAAGGCCGCCGCGCTCGCCGCGTTGCTGGTGGCGCTGGGTTATGCGCTGCTGTCCGGCTTCGCCGTCCCGGCACAGCGCACGGTATACATGGTCGGTGCGGTGGCTGCCGCCTTGTGGCTGAACCGCAATTTCTCGCTCGGGCAAATCCTCAGCATCGCACTGCTCGGCGTGCTGATCCCTGATCCGTGGGCTGTCATGTCGCCTGGCTTCTGGCTGTCGTTCGGCGCAGTGGCGATCATCCTGTACGTAACCGCCTATCGCATCGATGGCAATCACCAGCTTCGGCAAGGCAGCACCGGAATTGCAGGGCGACCACCATCGCACCGCTTGAAGGTGCTGGACGAATACATCACGGTGCAATGGGCGATGACCATCGGCCTGATTCCGATGCTGCTGGCGCTGTTCCAGCAGGTGTCGCTGGTTTCGCCGATTGCCAATGCCTTCGCGATCCCGCTGGTGAGCCTGGTCGTCGTGCCGCTCGCGCTGCTCGGCGCGGTGTTGCCGCCCTATTTCAGCAATTGGGACGCGCCGCTATGGCTGGCGCATATCGTGATGGACTGGACGATGCGCCTGCTGCAATGGTTGAGCGCACTGCCGCAGGCGGTATGGACGCAACATGCGCCGCCCGTGTGGAGCATCGTGGCCGGTATGCTGGGCGTATTGTGGATGCTGTTGCCGCGCGGTTTCCCGGCACGCTGGCTGGGCTTTCTGTTGTTGCTGCCGATGTTCCTGAACACCCCGGAACCGCCCGCGCAAGGCGCGTTGCGCCTGATCGTGTTCGATGTCGGGCAAGGCCTGGCAGTCGCCGCGCAAACCCGGCAGCACGCGTTGCTCTACGATACCGGCCCGGATTTTTCCGGCGATGCCGACAGCGGCAACCGTATCCTGATACCAACGTTGCGTGCGATGGGTATCGCGCAACTCGACGGCCTGATCCTCAGCCACGACGACAGCGACCACACCGGTGGCAGCGCCTCGATCATGCAGGCCGTGCCTGTCGGCTGGCTATCGTCTTCGCTGGCCCCCGATCGCCTCAAGACCTTCCGCATCGATCCTTCGGCTGCGCCCGAAACCCGGCGCTGCCGGGATGGTGAAAATTGGAACTGGGACGGCGTGCAATTCGAGATGCTGCATCCCGCATACGGCAGCGACAACTCGAAAAAACCGCACGACAACGACCAGAGTTGTGTACTGCGCATCGGCATTGGCGGATACAGCATATTGCTGACGGGAGACATCGAGAAGAATTCGGAAGTGCGCCTGCTCAAGCAACATGCCGGCAAGCTGTTCACCAGCCTGCTGGTCGTGCCGCATCACGGCAGCAAAAATTCATCGGGCTACGAATTCGTCGCCGCCACGTTGCCGGACTATGCGGTGTTCACCGCCGGTTACCGCAACCGTTTCGGCCATCCGAAGGAAGAAGTGTTGCAACGATACGCCGACAGCGGCGCGGAACTACTGCGCTCGGACGAAGACGGCGCGATCCTGGTTGAAATGAACGCGCGGGGATTGCAGGTTGAACGCTACCGCAAGACGCATCGCCGCTACTGGACACATGCATCGCGCCAGTAAGGCTTACAAGGCTCCCTTACTTCTTCTTGCCCGGCATACCCCCAAAATTGCTGAAATTCAGGACAACGCTGGTTGCGCCCGCTTGCGGAGCCACTTCCAGTTTTTTTGTCGCATACACGGTCATTGTCCTGTTTTCTTCGTCATAGATAGCCATTGGCACAAATCCATCGCCCATAATCTGTTTTATTATTTTTCCGACTTCCCTGTGCGATTCTTCGTTTTCTTCCGGCATGGCCAATTCAATCTTGTACTGCATGCCGACATACAGAAAATCCGGTAAGCAACTATTGGGCTTGGCTACGGCGATATTCGTTATGCAACGCTTTGCGCCCCACTCTTCCGGCGTGTCGTAATAATGAAAGACCGCGTGTGCAAACTTTTTTGCATCCGTGTCGTCCGGGCAGTTTATATAGAATATATGTTGAAGCTTGTCTGTCGAAAAACCTACTTCGTAAATTTTATTATTTGGTTCTGCTGTCATCTCATTAGCCTTTTGATACTTTTTTTGCTAAAAGCTCAAGGGCGCGCTGTGGCCGTTTCAGGCAATGTCACCTTAATGGTCGCCTGCTGTTTTGCATCGGACAAATAAGCCTGGAACATTTCCTCACCGCTTATCTGGCGCAATTTTTGCGTATAGCGCATGCGCTTTTCATCATCGAGTTTTGCGCCATCCTTGACAGCATCGATGCGCACCAGCACATAGCCGTTTTGCGCCGATTCCGCCCCGACAAACTGCGGCAACCCGGTTGCGCTTGCCCGGAATGTTTTCCGTGCCGTTTCATTATCCAGCGGGTCATGTCGTGTGCGAGTGATAGCCTGCGAAACAGACCAGCTCAATGCAGGCTTGTCGCCGCGCTGCAATTGCTCCAATAGCGATTTTCCTTGCTTGATCGCCAGTTCCAACGCCTGCTGCTTCAGCAATTTCTGGCGGATCGCCTCCTGCACTTCACCAAGAGCGCGCACGCTGGCCGGCTTATGTTCCAGAACACGCGCAGCAACCAGCGTGTTCGCCGCCACTTCAACGGCAGCCGTGTTGCGCTTGTTTTTTACGGCCTCATCGGAAAAAACTGCCTGCAGCATTTTTGCGGTCCATGGCTCACCGGCATCCTCCCCTTTGACCAGCCATCCGCTCTGCTCCAACTTGACACCGACAAGGTCGGCCGCCGGTTTCAGGGTGTCGCTTTGTTCATATACGGTATTGCTGAATTTTTCCGCCAGTTCGGCAAATCTGTCGGCAGCTTTTTGCTGGCGCAATTTGTCCGCGATACCCGCGCGCGCCTCCTCGAATGACAGGATTCTGGCGGGTTTGACTGCAACCAGTTTGATTATGTGATACCCGAAATCCGATTTCACAAGGTTGCTGATCTCGCCCTGCTTAAGCGCAAAGGCAGCGTCTTCGAATGGCTTGGCCATCATGCCGCGGCCAAAAAATTCGAGATTGCCCCCATTTGCGGCGGAGCCCGGATCTTGCGAATTCAGCTTGGCCAATTCGGCAAACTTGGCGGGGTTCTGCCTGACTTGCTGCAATAGCCGGTCAGCCTTTGCCTTGGCTGCGTCCTGCTCGGCCTGAGGCGCTGTAGCGGCCACGGCAATAAGGATATGCGCCGCCTGGCGCTCCTCCAATGTGCCGAAGTCGCCTTGATGCGCCTCATAGTGCTGGCGCATTTCCTCCGGAGACACTTCAATCTTGTTCAGCAATGCATCCGTAGAAAATCTCACATATTCGACCTTGGCCTGCTCCGGGCTATGGAATTCTTTCTGGTTCTGCTCGTAGTATTTTTTTATGCCTGCTTCGTCCATCTTGCTTTGCGCGACAAAAGGCTGGAAGGATACGGTGGATACGCTTATCACACGTTGCTGGTCGTTCAGGCGGATGATGTTGTCTGCCACGCTATTTGGGGCAAATCCGTTTTGCACATACGCATTACGAATCTGTTGCCCGAGCAAGTCATTACGCAGGCGAACCTCAAACATCGATGGCGACATCCTCTGGCCTGCCAGCGCAGTTTCATATAGTTTTTTGTCGAAACTCCCGTTGCTCTGGAAAGCTTCAATGCCCAGAATGACTTGCGCCACCTGCGCATCGGTGACAGCCAAGCCGATGGATTTGGCATGCTCGACCAGCAAGCGTTGCGCAACCAGGTTATCCATCACCGAGCGCTTTGTTTCGGGGTTATCGAACATCGCCTCATCGAATTTTTCTCCCAGCATTTCACGCAAGCGATTCTGCTGCTGACGCAACGCATTCTCAAATTCCTGCTGGGAAATCTTTGCGCCGTTTACCGTGGCGACTACTTCTGCCGTATTCCCGGACTGGTTATATGAATCTACCCCCCAGAATGCAAATGGCAGAATGATAAGCGCCAGAACGATCTGCACCAGCCGCTTTTTTTCATGGACAAAATCAAACATAGCGATAACACCCAACTAACATTCAGACAGATGAAAAAAAGGCGAACTTGCGTTCGCCTTGATTAATTGGCGGAGTGGACGGGACTCGAACCCGCGACCCCCGGCGTGACAGGCCGGTATTCTAACCAACTGAACTACCACTCCAGAAACTTATAGTGGTGGGTGCTGACGGGATCGAACCGCCGACATTCGCCTTGTAAGGGCGACGCTCTACCAGCTGAGCTAAGCACCCTGCAAAGCCTGTTAGTTTACAGCGTCTTTAAGACCTTTGCCAGCTGAAAATTTTGGAACCTTGGCTGCCTTGATCTTGATCGTGGCGCCGGTGCGGGGATTGCGGCCGTTACGGGCAGCACGCTTGCCAACCTTGAAAGTACCGAAACCAATCAAACTCACTGTATCGCCTTTTTTCAGCGCCTTCTTGATGGACTCTACAGTCGCATCCAGGGCACGTCCAGCAGCCGCCTTGGATAATTCGGCGGTTTTTGCAATTGCATCAACCAGATCTGATTTATTCACGTAAGTCTCCTTTGCGAGTGGTTAAAAAACAGGGTAAGCCCTGCAGCGGCTTTATATCAAGGCTATGCAGCTTTGGTCAAGCGATTGCGCTAATATTTTTATCTTGCACCGCAACCGAGTAACTGCTACCGAAATTTATTTGGATGCGTACTGGGAAATTCAGAAATCGTCAAAGTGCAAGCCGTGAAATTTGCGGCTTGCACATCTATTTGATATGTAAACAAGAAATTTTTCAGCTCGGCAAACTGCGAGGGCGGAGCGATCCGTAAAGGCGAACCGCTCCATGAGATGCCGAAAATAGGGCGTGGCAGTCTATTTCTTCTAATGCTTGGTCAGTGGCGCTTCTTCCTGTGCCACATCTGCTACCGGCAAACCTGCAAGCGGGGCAATTTCAGGCGAATCGAGCAAAGGCTCCGGCTTGCGCTCCAGAGCCAGTTCCAACACCTGATCTATCCATTTGACCGGATGGATGTCCAGCTTATTTTTGATGTTGTCCGGAATTTCTGTCAGATCCTTGGTGTTTTCTTCCGGTATCAGAACCACCTTGATACCTCCGCGTTGCGCCGCCAGCAGCTTCTCCTTCAAGCCGCCTATCGGCAATACCTCACCTCGCAAGGTGATCTCTCCGGTCATCGCTACATCCGCACGCACCGGGATGCCGGTCAGCGCTGAAACCATCGCCGTGCACATGCCTATGCCTGCGCTCGGGCCATCCTTGGGAATCGCGCCTTCCGGCAAGTGAATGTGCAGATCATTTTTCTGGTAGAACTCCGCATCTATGCCCAATCGCTTGGCGCGGCTGCGCACCACGCTCAGCGCGGCCTGGATGGATTCCTGCATCACTTCGCCAAGCTTGCCGGTGGTCGTGGTTTTGCCCTTTCCGGGCAGCACGGCGGTTTCGATCGTCAGCAATTCGCCGCCGACCTCTGTCCATGCCAGACCGGTAACCTGCCCGACCTGGTTATTCTTTTCTGCGATCCCGTACGAATAGCGGCGCACGCCGAGATATTTATCGAGATTGCGTGCATTGATAACAACCTTTTTACCGCGCTCTTTCAGCGAAACGGCTTTCACCACCTTGCGGCAAATCTTGGAAATTTCCCGCTCGAGGCCGCGCACTCCCGCTTCGCGCACGTAGTAGCGCACGATATCGCGCAACGCGCTTTCGGAAATATTGATCTCCTCCGGCTTCAGGCCGTTGTTCTTGATCGCCTTGGGAACCAGATAGCGCGTGGCGATATTGATCTTTTCGTCTTCCATATAGCTGGACACATGGATGACTTCCATGCGATCCAACAACGCATCCGGAATATTCAGCGTATTGGCCGTCGCCACGAACATCACGTCGGAAAGATCGTATTCCACCTCGACATAATGATCGACAAACGTGCTGTTCTGTTCGGGATCGAGCACCTCCAGCAGCGCGGAAGACGGATCGCCGCGCATATCCATGCCCATCTTGTCAACTTCATCGAGCAGGAACAACGGGTTTTTCACCGCGACCTTGCTCATGTTCTGCAATATCTTGCCCGGCATGGAGCCAATATAGGTGCGGCGGTGGCCGCGAATCTCGGATTCGTCGCGCACCCCGCCCAGCGACATGCGCACAAATTTGCGGTTGGTGGCGCGCGCGATGGATTGCCCCAGCGAAGTCTTGCCGACGCCCGGTGGCCCTACCAGACAGAGGATAGGCCCCTTCAATTTATTCACCCGCTGTTGCACGGCCAGATATTCGAGGATGCGTTCCTTGACTTTATCCAGGCCATAATGGTCTTCTTCCAGCACGACTTCGGCCTTTTTAAGATCGCCGCTGATTTTGGTTTTTTTCTTCCACGGCAAGCCGATCAGCACGTCAATATAATTGCGCACCACGGTCGCCTCTGCGGACATCGGCGACATCAGGCGCAGCTTCTTGAGCTCCGATTCGGCCTTGGTGCGCGCCTCTTTCGGCATATGCGCGTCCTTGATCTTCTTGTTCAGCTCATCGAAGTCGGTGCCCTCCTCGCCTTCGCCGAGTTCCTTCTGGATCGCCTTGACTTGCTCGTTCAGGTAATACTCGCGCTGGCTTTTTTCCATCTGGCGTTTCACGCGCCCGCGGATGCGCTTCTCGACTTGCAGGATGTCGATTTCGGCCTCCAGCAAACCGAGTAGGTGTTCGAGCCGTTTGCGCACACCAAAAACCTCCAGCACCTCCTGCTTTTGCTCCAGCTTGAGCGGCAGATGGGCGGCAATGGTGTCGACCAGACGACCGGCATCATCGATACCGGCCAGCGAAGTCAGGATTTCCGGGGGGATTTTTTTGTTGAGTTTTACATACTGGTCGAACTGCGCAATCAACGCGCGGCGCATCGCCTCGGCTTCGCTGTCTGTCCCATCTTCGGCAGGGACGATTTCTACCTCGGCATCGAAATGGCTGCCCGCATCAAACACGCGCAGTACGTTGACACGCTGCGTGCCTTCCACCAGCACCTTCACCGTACCGTCGGGCAGCTTGAGCATTTGCAGGATGTTCGCCATGCTGCCGATGGCATACAAGTCTTCCTTGCCCGGCTCATCCTTGGCTGCCGATTTTTGCGCGACCAGCACAATACCCTTGCCTGCCTCCATGGCCGACTCCAGCGCCTTGATGGATTTGGCGCGACCGACAAACAGCGGGATAACCATATGCGGGAACACCACAACGTCGCGCAATGGCAACAAAGGATGCAGGTCGGTTGTAACAACGTTTGGAGTATCTTGTTCTGACATGGCAATAACCTAATTTGTTGGCTGGAAGGTTAGATGGGGGGTAGTTCGAAAAATTCAACCACCCATAAAACAAGATAAAAAACAAACAATTAACATAATGCGCGCGCAGGGGAGATACTTATGCGCGACATAAACTCCAGATAGCGCGCAACGCTAGCCAGCTTAATCAGGCAGCTTTGGGCGTATCCGCATAAATGACGATGGGCTTGATTTCTCCTGTCGCGTTGGTTTCGTCCAGCACCACTTTGCTGACATTTTCCGTCGAAGGCAGATCGAACATCACATCGAGCAATATATTTTCGAGTATCGAACGCAGTCCGCGCGCGCCTGTCTTGCGCGCCAGAGCTTTTTTCGCGACGGCCAACAACACGCCTTCGCGGAATTCCAGTTCCACGCCTTCCATCGCAAACAGTTTCTGATATTGTTTGGTCAGCGCATTCTTCGGCTCGGTCAGTATTTGCACCAAAGCAGCCTCGTCCAACTCCTCGAGCGTCGCCACAACCGGCAAGCGCCCGACAAATTCCGGAATCAGGCCGAACTTGATCAAATCTTCCGGTTCCACCTCGCGCAGTGTCTCGCCGATCTTGCGGTCGTCCTTGCTGCTGATGGTCGCGCCGAAACCGATGCTGGCCTTTTCGGAGCGGTTGCGGATGACCTTTTCCAGCCCATCGAACGCACCGCCGCAAATAAACAGGATGTTGGTGGTATCCACCTGCAAGAATTCCGTGTTCGGATGCTTGCGTCCGCCCTGCGGCGGAATCGAAGCCTTGGTGCCTTCGATCAGTTTGAGCAACGCCTGTTGCACGCCTTCGCCGGATACGTCGCGGGTAATCGAAGGGTTATCTGATTTGCGGGAAATTTTGTCGATTTCGTCGATATACACGATGCCGCGCTGCGCCTTCTCGACATCGTAGTCGCAGGTCTGCAACAGTTTCTGAATGATGTTTTCGACATCCTCGCCGACATAGCCCGCCTCGGTCAGCGTGGTGGCATCGGCCATCACGAACGGCACATCCAGCAGGCGCGCCAGCGTTTGCGCCAGCAA
>JBAQCT010000057.1:0-22269 GCA_049294375.1 Gallionella sp.
GCCCAGCCTGGCCGCCGCCAGAATCACCAGATTGCGTTCTGATTGGCTGGCCGGCTGCAAATCGGACTGGTTGCGCACCGCCATGTAATCCGGCTGCCAGCCCCTTGCGGCAAGTGCTTCGACCGCGTGTTTCTGCAAGCGTTCAAAATCGCGCTCACCCTGCAGGATGGCCTGCCGCATGCCTTGCAGCGTCCGGTACAGAAAAACCGCTTCGCCACGCTCTATCTCGCTCAAATACTGGTTGCGCGAACTCAGCGCCAGGCCGTCCACCGCGCGCACCGTCTCCCCGCCGACGATGCGTATCGGCAGATTCAGTTGCATGACCATCTGGCGGATGATATGCAGTTGCTGGTAATCCTTCTTGCCGAACAGCGCGACCTGCGGCTGCACGATGTTGAGCAGTTTCAGCACCACGGTCGCCATGCCGCGAAAATGCCCGGGGCGGGACGCGCCGCACAGCTCGTCGGCGACCGACGGCGGCTCGACAAACACGGTTTGTCGCGCCGGGTATATTTCGTTGACCGAAGGCGCAAACACCACGTCCGCCAAGCCTTGCAGTTGGGCGCAGTCGGCCTCCAGCGTGCGCGGGTATTTGTCGAAATCCTCGCTCGGGCCGAATTGCAGCGGATTGACAAAAATGCTCGCCACTACGCAGCCGCCATGCTCGCGTGCAAGGCGCATCAGATTGAGATGGCCTTCATGCAGGTTACCCATGGTCGGCACGAAGGCGATGCTATGCTCACTATCCAAGCGGGCACGCAGTTCTGCAATATGGCCAATTATCTGCATATTGATGCACCCCGCTTAAGCATAAACACTTCTGCCCTCACCCTGATAGCTCTGATATCGGTGGCGGTATCTCGTTCCGAAGGTGCAATCCAGTGCATGAAATTCCATTGAACTTTGAATAATGTCATTGAAGCTTGTGGGAGTGTGCCCTGCACACGATCCATCTAAATATCGCGTGTAGGGCACGCTCCTACACCCGCCGTTTTATCGCACGCCGGAATTAGAAGCTGTGTTCCGGTGCCGGGAAGCTCCCTGCCTTGACCTCGGCGACGTAATTCTTCACCGCCGCCGCGATGCCGTCCGCGCCTTGCAGGAAATTCTTCGCGAAGCGCGCCTTCTTGCCCGGATAGATGTCCAGCATGTCATACAGCACCAGCACCTGGCCGGAACAGTCTGCACCCGCGCCGATGCCGATGGTGGGAATGGTCAGTTGCGCGGTGATCTCCGCCGCCAGCAGCGCGGGGATGGTTTCCAGCACCAGCATTCCCGCACCGGCCTGCTCGAGCGCTGCCGCGTCCTCCAGCAGTCGCTGCGCAGCAGCGGCTTCCCTGCCCTGCACGCGGTAGCCGCCCAGTTGATGCACCGATTGCGGCGTCAGGCCGATATGCCCGCATACCGGGATGCCGCGTCCGGTGAGGAATTCAACCGTTTCAGCCATCTGTGCGCCGCCCTCCAGCTTGACCATCTGCGCGCCTGCCGCCATCAGTTTTGCGGCATGCGCAAAAGTTTCTTGCGGGCTGATCTGGAAGGTGCCGAAAGGCATGTCGCCGATGATGAACGCCTGCTTCGAGCCGCGTGCCACGCAGGCGGTGTGGTAAACCATGTCGTCCAGCGAAACTGGTAGCGTGGTTTCATGCCCCTGCAATACCATGCCGAGCGAATCGCCGACCAGCAGCACGTCCACGCCCTGCGCTTCGAGCAATGCGGCAAAGCTCGCGTCGTAGCAGGTCAGCACGGCAATCTTCTCGCCCTTGCCGCGCATCGCTTGTAATGTGGTTAATGTAGTCCTCATTTTGGATACCTCCATGAATTCCATTTTTTGCGAGCATCCGCTACGCAGATTGCCTACTTGAGCCTAAAAACGGCAATTGGCAGTTTCGTAGGTGCGAATAAATTCGCACCTACGAAGGCATCCATCACCCACCCATGCTGAAAAATTCGCGTGGCCCGCGCATTTCACCGATGCGCTGCAACAGCAGTGTGAAATCCTCGTCCCCGTCTTCGAAGTTCAGGCGGTCTGTGTTCACCATCAATACGGGGGCCGTGTCGTAATGATAAAAGAAATCGCTGTATCCTTGTGCCACGCGCAGCAAATAAGCATCGGAAATAGTCTGCTCGTAAGGTTTTGCGCGGCGGCGGACGCGTTGCACCAGCGTTTCCGGTGCAGCCTGCAAATAGATCACGAGATCCGGCGCGGGGATTTGCAATTGCAGGTTGTGGTAAATCTGCTGATATAACGCGAACTCCGCATCGCCCAGGTTGAGGCGCGCAAAGAGCGGATCCTTGTCGAGCAGATAATCCGATACCGTGTTCGCATTGAATAAATCCATCTGTGCCAGGTCGCGTACTTCATTGCCGCGCTGGAACAGGAAGAAAAGTTGTGTTGCCAGCGCGTAACGCGGGGGATCCTGGTAGAACCTGGCCAGAAAAGGATTCTCATCCGGTTTTTCCAGTAGCGTTTCGGCGGAAATATGCTGTGCCAGGCGGCGCGCCAGGCTGGTTTTCCCAACACCTATCGGCCCTTCCACAGCCACATAGCGATACTTGTTAAACGGCATCGGGAAGTATCTCCAACATTTCGTTGCGGTATCTTTCGAATGCTTCCATGGCCTTGCCGATACCGGGTATGTTTGTATCGGGTGCAATCTCCAGCAACGGTTGCAGCACAAAAGGGCGCAAGTGCATCTGCGGGTGCGGAATGGTCAGCCCATGCTCATGCAGTTGCATATCGCCGTACAGCAATATATCCAGATCCAGCGTGCGCGGCGCATTGCGAAAGGTGCGCTCGCGACCATGCCGGTGTTCGATTTCCAGCAAGCCTTGCAGCAGGGATTGCGGGGTCAGGGCGGTTTCGATTTTTGCGACCGCATTTGCGAACTCCGGCTGATCCAGATAGCCCATCGGCGCGCTACGGTACAGCGACGAACGGGCGATGAGGCGCGTTTCCGGTAACCCGTCAAGTTCGGCAAACGCGCGTTGCAATTGGCTGCGCGGATATTCCAGGTTGCTGCCCAGCCCGATGAAGGCGGTGTGATACATCGGCAAGCCCATTATGCTGTCGGTTCACTCGCTGCTGCGGGCTCATTCGCAGCCTCTGGTTTCTTACGCGGCTTGCGGCGGCGACGTTTTTTGTCTCCGGCTTGCTCCGGTTTCAGCATTTCCGCTTGCCGTTCGGCGCTGGCTTGCTGGAATTCATCCCACCACAACCCCAGCTCCTGATCTACCTCGCCACAGGCGCAACGCAACAACAAGAAATCGAATCCGGCACGGAAGCGCGGCTGCTCCAGCAATCGGAAAGGGCGCTGCCCGGCGCGTTGTTCGAAGCGTTGCTGCAACAGCCAGATTTCTTTCATCACCGCATCATGGCGATGCGGGATGGCGAGTTGCGCCTTTTGCCTGGCCAGCACATCATCCATCGCCGCATGCATTGCGCCCACCGGGCGCTCGCCTTGCTGCACGCGAATATTCCATGCTCCCAATACTTCATGCCAGAGCAATGCGGCAAACAGGAACGCGGGGGATACCGTCTTGCCCTGGTTGATGCGTTCATCGGTATTGCGCAATGCCAGCATGACGAATTTTTCGCCCATTGGCTGCCCCAGAATCACGTCCAGCAACGGCAGCAGGCCGTGGTGCAGGTTCATCTTGCGCAACTGCTGGATGCACTCCACCGAACGGCCGGATAGCAGCATCTTCAACACTTCATCGAGCAAGCGGGATTGCGGGACATTGTCGAGCAAATCTTGCATTTCTCCAATCGGGGCGGCGGTCGCCGCATCCAGCCGGAAACCCAATTTTGCGGACAAACGCACCGCGCGCAGCATCCGCACCGGATCTTCGCGGTAGCGCACGGGCGGGTCGCCGATCATGCGCAACAGATTTTTGCGGATATCGGCATAACCGTTGTGATAATCGTAGATTTCCTGCGTGGTAGGGTCGTAAAACAGCGCATTCGCCGTGAAATCGCGCCGCGCAGCATCCTGCTCCTGGTCGCCGAACTGGTTATCGCGCAGCAAGCGGCCATGTTCGTCGGTTTGTGCGTCTTCTGCTTCGATCATGCTGCGGAAAGTGGAGACTTCGACCACTTCCTCGCCGAACATCGCATGCACCAGCCGGAAGCGCCGCCCGATGATGCGTGAGCGCCGAAATACGCGCCGCACTTCCTCGGGGGTGGCATCCGTCGCTACATCGAAATCTTTTGGGGCGCGGTCAAGCAGCAGATCGCGCACTGCGCCGCCAACCACCAACGCCTGATAGCCAGCCGCCTGCAGGCCATCGGTTACTTTTTGGGCGCCATAACTGATTTGTTCCCGTGCGACGCCATGCAATTCGAATGGGATTATCTGTGCGCTTCCTGCCGATTTGATTTTTGCCGGTTTGCGGAATACACGCTTGAGGAATTTTCTGATCATGCAATCTTTACGAAATAAAGCGCAGTATGCCCGCGCAAAAGAATGCAAATTATACACCGCATCGATTTTCGGCTCTTAATGAAAAACGCGCCTTGCGGCGCGTTCTCTTGGTGCAGCATGAGCGATCAACCCTTCAGGCAGGCGCTCATGAATTTCTTGCGCTCATTATCCTTCAGACCTTTCACCTTGGCGTCGGCGCTGCACATTCTCATCTTGTCCTGTTGCGTGGGTGAAGCTGCGGGTGCGGCAGGTGTCGCAGGGGTTGCCGCAGTAGCGGTCGGTGCGGCGGCAGCCGTATCGGCTTTCAGCGTGTATTCCTTGGACAGGCATTTTTTCATGAATGCCTTGCGTTCGTCGCCCTTCATGCCGGTTGCTTCCTTGCTACAGCCTTTCATTTTTTCACCTGCCGCGAAAGCCGGAACTGAAACGGTAAATGCAAAACCCAAACAAGCCAGCAAAATTGATTTTTTCATGGGAATCCCCTTTTTTTGTGACGACGGTTATGTTCCCCTGTGCGGCGGAAACATTTCATTATAGTCAGTAGGGGTAATTGCGCCAGCAATATCGATTTGCGCTGCTTTATGTGCTTAATCCGATGGCCCAATGCGCATACAACCGCCTCGCGGCTTCCTGCATCCGGGGCAAATTGCCGGTTGTTTGCAGTTGCATTTCAGCGGCGGATTGTACCGTTGTACTTGCGACAGCGATTTCATCCGCACCGGCCTCGCACCAGGATGCGATCATTTCGGCGGTCATCTCGACATGGCATTGCAGCGCGAGGTGCTTGCCGATGGCCCATGCCTGATTGGCGCAATAGGCGCTGGATAGCAGATGCGTCGCGCCCTGCGGCAGGCTGAAGGTCTCACCATGCCAGTGGAATGCGTTGAAGCGCCGCAATTCGCCGAACCATGCGCGCGCAGTATCGTTATCCGCTACCGTTACTTCGCCCCAGCCAATCTCCTTCACCGGATTGCGCGATACCGTGCCGCCCAGCGCCTTGGACATCAGTTGCCCCCCGAGGCAATGCCCCAGTACGGGAATATCTCTGGCTACTGCCTCGCGAATGAGTGCGAGCACCGGCGGTATCCACGGCAGGTCGTCGTTGACGCTCATCGGTCCGCCCATGAACACCAGCCCGGAATATGCCTCCGTGGAAGCCGGAACGGCATCGTCCTTGTCGATGGCGATCAATCGCCACGGGACATGCCGTTCGTCGAGGAATTCGGCCAGATAGCCGGGGCCTTCGGTGGGGGTGTGGCGGAAGATGGCGATGGGTTTCATATTTGTAGGGGCGTATGGCAATACGCCCTTCCCATTGTTCGCAAAAGGCGTATTGCCATACGCCCCTACAGGGTTTTATCCCGTTCGATCAGCGCATAGGCGGAATGGTTATGGATCGATTCAAAATTTTCAGACTCTACAATATACGCGTCGATACGCTCATCTGCGTTCAACACCGCCGCGACGTCGCGCACCATATCTTCGACGAACTTCGGGTTGTCGTAGGCGTGTTCCGTGACGAATTTTTCGTCTGGCCGCTTCAGCAGGCCGAACAATTCACAGGAGGCTTGCTCCTCGGCGATGCGTATCACTTCTTCAACCCAGACAAACTGGTTGGTGCGTAGCGTGAGCGTAACGTGCGAACGCTGGTTGTGCGCGCCGCGCTCGGAAATCTTCTTGGAACAGGGGCACAGGCTGGTGACCGGCACCACCACCTTCATTGTAAAGCGCGGAGTGCCGCCGTTGCATTCGCCGATGAAGGTCACGTCGTAATCCAACAGGCTTTTCACCCCGGATACCGGTGCGGTTTTGTTGACGAAATACGGGAAGTTCATCTCGATATAACCGGATTTTGCTTCCAGCCGCGTCACCATCTCGCGCAGAATGCTGCCGAACGACTCTACAGAAATGTCCCGTTCGTGTTCGTTGAGTATCTCGACGAAACGCGACATGTGCGTACCCTTGAAGTTATGCGGCAAGTGCACATACATGTTGAAAGTGGCGACGGTGTGCTGCACGCCGATGCTCTTGTCCTTTACCTTCACCGGATGGCGTATGCCCTTGATGCCGACGCGGTTGATCGCCAGGTGACGTATGTCGGCAGAGCTTTGCACATCGGCGATGGGTTTGGGCTTAGAGGCGTTCATGGCAAAACTCCTTTCAATCTTTTTTCGATGCTGGCAACCAACCCGGCGGCATCCAGGTCGCAACCAGCCAGCATTTGTGCATGGTCGCCCTGCTCGATGAAATCATCCGGCAGGCCGAGCTGTAACAGTGGCACGGCAATGCCATGCTGTTGCAGGCATTCCGCCACCGCGCTGCCTGCGCCGCCCTGTATGGTATTTTCCTCCACCGTCACCAGTAGTTCATGTTCGTGTGCAAGCTTCAATATTAACTCCGCATCCAGCGGTTTGACGAAGCGCATGTTGGCGACACTCACATTCAATTGTTCGCCAACCGCCAACGAGGGAGTCAGCATCGAGCCGAACGCCAGTATCGCCACGCGTTTGCCTGTGCGGCGCAGTACGCCTTTGCCTACTGGCAGGGCGCCCATCTCCTGATTGATTGCGACACCGGGGCCGCACCCGCGCGGATAGCGTACCGCGCTTGGCGTGCCCAATTGGTACGCGGTATAAAGCATCTGGCGGCATTCGTTTTCATCTGCCGGAGCCATCACCGTCATGTTCGGTATGCAGCGCAAATAGGAAAGGTCGAAGCTGCCTGCGTGGGTCGCGCCGTCCGCACCGACCAGCCCGCCGCGGTCGATGGCCAGCATGACCGGCAGGTTCTGTAGCGCGATATCGTGGATCAACTGATCGTAGGCGCGCTGCAAAAAAGTCGAATAAATTGCCACAACCGGTTTGTAGCCGTCGCAGGCCAACCCGGCTGCAAACGTCAATGCATGCTGCTCCGCGATACCCACGTCGAAATAGCGCGCCGGGAAATTTTTGGCGAATTCAACCATGCCGGAGCCTTCGCACATCGCGGGCGTGATACCGATCAGTTGCCCGTCCTCTGCCGCCATATCGCACAGCCATTTTCCGAATATCTCGGCATAGGTGGGCTTGGCGGATTGCTCCTCGCCTTTGCCGCATTTTGCTGCAATGCCGTTGGCGGGGTCGAACTTGCTCACGCCGTGATACAGGACGCTGTCCTGCTCGGCATGCGGGTAGCCCTTGCCTTTTTGCGTGACCACATGCAAGAACTGCGGGCCGGTTAACTCGCGGATGTTGCCCAGCGTGTCCAGCAGCACATCCATATCGTGCCCGTCGATCGGGCCGATGTAGTTGAAGCCGAATTCCTCGAACAGCGTACCGGGAATCACCATGCCCTTGACATGCTCCTCGGCGCGCTTGGCGAATTCCAGCACCGGCGGCATTCCCTTGAACATCTTCTCGCTGCCCCTCCGCATCGCCGCATAAAAACGCCCCGACATCAGCTTGGCCAGATAATTATTCAGCGCTCCGACCGGCTGTGAAATCGACATGTCGTTGTCATTGAGGATGACCAGCAAATTGGCATTGCGCGCGCCGGCATTATTGAGGGCCTCGAAAGCCATCCCGCCGGTCAGCGCACCGTCGCCGATGATCGCCACCGAGCGTCGTTCGGAATTTCCCAGTTGCGCGGCTACCGCCATGCCCAGCGCGGCAGAAATCGATGTGCTGGAATGTCCGGTGCCGAAGGCGTCGTAAGGGCTTTCGTCGCGCCTCGGAAAGCCGGCGATGCCGCCTGCCATGCGCAGCTTTCCCATCCCCTCGCGCCGCCCGGTAAGTATCTTGTGCGTGTAGGTCTGATGCCCCACATCCCATACCAGGCGGTCATCCGGCGTGTTGTAGATGTAATGCAGCGCGATGGTCAGTTCGACCGTGCCGAGGTTGGAAGAAAGATGGCCACCGGTCTTGCTCACCGACTCGATCAGGAAACGGCGCAACTCATCGGCAAGCTGTGGCAACTGCGCGCGATCCAGCTTGCGCAGGTCATCCGGGAGGTCGATGGTGTTCAGGATGGAGTACATCAAATCGCCTTAGGCTGCGATGCCGTGGTAGGTCGGGCTTTGCCCGACATGTCGGGCAAAGCCCAACCTACAAAAATAAAGGTATTCATCAGAACTTTCTCAACACAATAAAATCCGCCAATTCGCGCAGGCGTTGTGCTGCTTCACCGAATCCGGCCAAGGTTTCCAGCGCCTCGCGATGCAAGCGCTGCGCCATGTCGCGCGCACCCTGTATGCCCAGCAGGCTGACGTAGGTCGGTTTGTCGTTGTCGGCGTCCTTGCCCGCCGTCTTGCCCAGCGTGGCGGTGTCCGCCTCGCAATCCAGCACGTCGTCCACCACCTGGAACGCGAGGCCGATCAGCTTGCCGAAATGATCCAGTTTGGCCAGTTGTTCCGCCGAGGCCGCGCCACAGTGCGCGCCCAGCATGATTGCCGCGCGGATCAATGCGCCGGTCTTGTGTATATGCATGAATTCCAGTTCGGGAAGCGAGAGCGGCTTGCCCACGCTGGCCAAATCGATTGCCTGCCCGCCCGCCATGCCGCGCGAACCGGACGCCACCGCGAGCAGTTTAACCATTTCCAGTTGGCGCGCAGCATTGTCGTTCAGGCGATGCTCCGCGAGCAACTGGAACGCCAGTGTCTGCAAGGCATCGCCAACCAGCAGCGCGGTCGCCTCATCATATTGCACATGGCAGGTCGGCTTGCCACGGCGCAGCACGTCGTCATCCATGCACGGCATGTCGTCGTGTACCAGCGAATAGGCGTGGATCAGCTCGACGGCGGCGGCGGCGATATCCACCCGCGCCAACTCGGCACCGGCAAACTCGCCTGCGGCAAACGCCAACAGCGGGCGCACGCGCTTGCCGCCATCCAGCACCGCGTAGCGCATCGCCTCGTGCAGGCGCTGCGGCGCGATGTCCGCATGCGGCAACAAGCCACGCAGCACCTCCTCGAAGCGCGTCTGGTTGGCGGCAACCCAGCCCTGAAAATCAACATGCATCAGCTTTGCCCTGCTTCCCCAGTGGCGGAAAAATCCCTCAACACACCATTCTCCAGCACACTCACCTGCTGTTGCGCGTCTTCGAGCCGCCCCCGGCAGAACGACAGCAATTCCGCGCCGCGCTTATAGGCTGTCAGCGAATCTTCCAGCGACAACTTGCCCGCTTCCATGTCGGCGACAATCAGCTCAAGTTCTTTCATGGCCGATTCGAAATCAAGCGTTTTCTGCGGTTTGCTTGCCATAACAATCCTTGTGTTGCGAAAGACTGGCATTTTACCCAACACGCCCCGACTGAGCCAATTTATAAATTGGAAGCACTGCTCGATTGATATATCGGTTGCGTTATCTCCGGGATATGGATTTCCGATAATTTACCGAATAAAAAAACCCGCAAAGCCATAAGCAGTGCGGGTTTGTGAGACTATTTGCCACCAGTTAAAACAGTGTTCTGGTGGTGATAGGTGGATTTGAACCACCGACCTCAGCGTTATGAGTGCTGCGCTCTAACCACCTGAGCTATATCACCCTGAAGAGCGCGGCATTCTCCAGATTCCGCCCCGCCTTGTCAATGTGCGCAGGGCATCTTTTTAAGCTCGCTTCCGGCAAAATCCTTCTGTATTTCAGCCAGTTTGGCCTCGGTTGCGGCATCCAGTCCATTGAACGTGAATATGGTTGCCTTGAGTTTGCTGGCACGCTCGCCGACCTTGGCGCTGCGCACTCCTTTTGTGCGCAGGTCATCAAAAAAGTGTTGCGCCGCTTCTTGTGTTTTGAATATGCCGAGCGAAATGGCATTCTGCCAAGAGCCCGCTTCCGGCACGACAAAATATTCCTTGACCCCACGCGCCTTGAGTTGTGCAATTTTCTGGGTCAGCGCCGCCTTGTCCTTGATCGGCGGGATATACACCCAATAACCTATGTTGTGTTCGATTTGGCGCTGGCTCAATTTTTCGCCGAGTTTCAAAGCGGACAAGGCGTTCGTGGCCCGCGCCAAATCATCACCCGAAAAATCTGCCCATTCCATACACAGGGTTTCCGGTTTTGCGGCAGCTTGCGCCGGATTATCCGCAGGTGTTGCAGCCGGGGCAGACGCGGGCGATGCTGCTATATGGGCGCTTTGCGCAGCCGGGCTGCTTTGTGGTGTGCTCAACAGAACGATTTTATCCTCATGCAGCGCAGGTTGGGTTTGTACCGCTTGATCGCCGGAGGCCAGCCGTCCTCCCCATTGCATTATCGCGAAAAAAATCGCGTTCCCCAGCAATAAAATCCAGAATAGTGCCTTCATCACTCGCTCACTTCCTGTGCGATTAACAATAATCCTTGCAGCACCGGATTATCCACCATCTGCACCCGCAGGTTAAGATGCGGCGCTATTTCTTCGGCTGCACCGCCGCTCAACAGCACGGGCGCATCAGCCTTTCGGCCAGGGTCAAGGTCGGGGCCAAGCAATCTGTGCTGCCGCTCTATTGCGCCGCAACTGGCCTGTATCGCGCCGCTCAAGAGCGCATCGGCAGTATTTTTCGGGAATGGCGCATATTTTCCCTGCGCGGGCTGTAGTTGTGCCGTTGCATCGCACAGGCTGCGCCGCATCAAATCAACACCCGGCAAAATCAGCCCGCCGAGAAATTCTCCATGCATGGACAGCGCATCTATCGTGGTTGCCGTGCCACAGTTCACCACCAGGCATTTTCCGCGCACCAGATGCCATGCCGCGATCAGCGCGGCCCACCGGTCGCTGCCCAGTTGGGAAACGTTGGCATAACCATTGCGGACGCCGCACTGCTCCTCACACGCAACGATAAACTGGGGTTGCTGTCCGGTGCCGATGCTGCGGATATGCTGCGCGATCCCTTCTCCGGCGACATTGCTCGCCCAGATTTGTATGTTTTGCGGATCCACTCCGAGCTTGTCGAAACAACCCGCAAAGAACTGTGGCAAGCCGCTTGCCTGCTCGACAGGCAAAACGCCGCTGTGCAGCCAGCTATCGCTGCCCGCTTCCGCCAAGGCCCACTTGATGCGCGTATTGCCCGCATCGATCAGCAAATTCATGCCGCCCTCCCGATTTCTCCGGAATTGAAATGCCGCACCCCCTGCGCGGTTTCCAGGCACAGTTCTCCGTTATCGCTCACACCGCGCGCAATCCCGCTCACCGCCGAACCATCCGCCATTCGCAATTGGACCGGCTTGTTGCGGTGGATGTGGTGTTGCTCCCACTCGGCGCGCGACGCGGCAAAACCGCCTTGCGCGAAGTCTCCCAGCACACGCGCTAATTCGCGCAATATTGTGGCCAGCAACTGATTGCGGGTGGGCATGTTCTGGCACACTTCATCCAGCGCACTTGCGGGCTGGTCGATTTGTTGTGTCAGGCTGCGGGGCAGGGTGCAATTCAAGCCGATGCCGATCACCACCGCGCTTGGCCCGAGCATATCGCCTTGCGTCTCGATGAGTACGCCGCCCAGTTTCCCCTGCGGGGTCAGGATGTCGTTCGGCCATTTCAGCAGCACGCCCTGCGCGCCGAACAGTTCCAATGCGCGTGCAATGGCTACACCGACTGCGAGACTCAAGCCGGATAGTGAATTCAACCCGCAATCAAATCGCCACGACAGAGAAAACGTCAGTGTGCTTCCCAAGGCGGAATGCCATGCCCGCCCTATCCGCCCGCGCCCGGCAGTTTGCAATTCCACCGCCAGTACGCTGCCGCTGGAAACGCCCCCGTTCCGGGTACGTTGCAACAGCAAGGTATTGCTGGAAGCGGCTTGAGGCAGTATCTCGATGTCGAATTGCCCGGCATCATGGCTCAAACAGCGCAATATTTCATCCCGCTCCAAGCGTTGCCACGGGCGGGCCAGGCGATAACCTCGCCCGCGTATCCGTTGTAGTTCCACACCGTGGCCAGCAACATCGGCCAGCGAGTTGAACACGCTGGCGCGCGATACGCCAAGCAGGGCCGCCAATACTTCGCCGGAATGAAATTCACCATCCGCCAATAAATCCAGCAACTGCCAGGTGCGTGGATGGATTGTCTTTCCTGCGGGAGTGTCACTCAAGGCGTTACCGCCGCTTTTCACCCCTTGTTTTTTGCGTTCTGATGGCATCGTTATTGCGGCATTTCTTTATCACGATGCGGTTGCACATCGAGAAAATGCAGTATTTCCTCGCGCCTTTCCATGGTATCCCGATAACCGAGGTCGATCAGTGCGCGGCAAAAGCGCCCCTCGGATAAAAGATAGCTTATAAGCGTCGCGCCGCTTCGATGCGCGGCGCCGATCAGGCGCAACAATACGCGTATCGTCCACGGGAATTCCCCAACATAGCGTTCGGCAATCTTTTCGATAGGCTGGCTGGGTTTTATCACCAGCACATCGATCTGTTTGAAATCGGCGCGTTTGCTCATCTCTTCCGGCATCATCGTGACCAGGCTGTTGATTCTCCGCACCCGCTCGAGATCTACTTCCATGCTGTCGAGGAAAAGGCCGTTCAACGCGTGCCCGGCGATTTGCGCCAGCGATGGGTAGTCGCCTATTTCGCCCCGGCTGGGCTGCTCGACAGCCCCATTGGCGGTGACGCCAATGATCAGCAATCGCGTCGCGCCAAGGTGCAGGGCGGAACTGATCGGCGCGATCTGGCGCATCGAGCCATCGCCAAAATATTCGCGGTTGATCTGGGTTGCCGGGAAAAAAAACGGCAATGCCGACGACGCCAGCAGATGTTTGCTCTGTATCTGCGTCGGCACCCCGACGCGCCGCGCGCGCTGCCACGGAATAATGTTGCTCGCGCCCTGGTAAAACGTAACCGACTGGCCGGATCCGTAACCCGATGCGGTGATGCTTAGCGCATGTATGAGCCCGGCATCTATGTTTTCCTGGATCTTTTCATAGGGCATGACTTCTTCGAGCAATTTAACCAACGGCGAGTTATCGAGCAGCGAAGTTTTCCTGAGTTTATTGATGCCCAATCCGCTCAACATAATTCCTGCCACCCACAGACCGGTGTTCACGAATACGCCAAGCGCGTCTGTACGGTAAATCTGGTTCGCGTGAAAATTTTTCCAGATATTGTTGAGGTAGCGCACTCCCTTGCGAAAGTTTCGCGCATTTACCGCGAGGGTTGCGGCGTTAAGCGCGCCGGCCGATGTTCCGCAAATCACCGGGAAAGGGTTGTGCGCATTGCGCGGCAGCAATTCGGCAATCGCCATGAGCACACCGACCTGATAAGCGGCACGCGCGCCGCCGCCGGTGAGGATCAGGCCTGTGAGTTCTTTCATTTTCGCCCTACTCAACCTCGGCCCGCACCGATTCCAGTGCGTCTTTCAGTGTTTCTTCCGGCAAGGCATTCAGTGTTTCGGACAGCATTTCCGCAGCATCCACGACCGTCCCGGACAAATTTTCGGCATCGGTATTCGCTACCAGTACGGCAGCCGCACCAACCACTTTGAGCAACCGTGCACGCTCATTCATCAGCATCTCGATTTCCTTGCTGAGCATCGCGACTTCCTGCTTGTTCATTTAATTCTCCTTAGGGTTTGTTTCAGCAGCGCGATCATGATAACTGAAATCCTGCATGGCCAATTCATCGGCACGCGGTAGCCGGAGCGCGCACTGGAGCGCATGAGAGTCCCGCGTGCCGCATCGCGGTCGCGCAATATTTTTACAGCCTCAAGACGGCCACATCTTTTCCCGCTATTTGTTCTTGCGGTTTATCGGTAAATACGCCAGCCACTGGCTACCCCAGCGGTGGATGCATAACCCCGATATGATGCTCGCTGCACCCAGCCAAATCTGCGGCAACACGGCCTCACCATCCAGGCCATGTCCGAGTAGCAGGGCCAACACCGGTGTGATCAGCGCGATCAGTGCAATATGCCCCGCTTCCATATACTTGATCATGTAGTAATACAGCACAAAGCCGAGCACCGAGCCGAATACGCCCAGGTATGCCGTTGCCGCCAGCGCTCGCTCTGGCCATGAAGCGGGGAGGTTGCCGTTGTCCAGCCACCATGCCGCAAAGAAGAGCGGTATGCCCACGATCAGACTGCCGAGTGTGGTTGCCAGCGGGTGGCTGTCGTCGCCGATGCGCTTGATCCACACCAACCCGAGCGATTGCACCACTACCGCGATAAATAATGCGGCCACGCCGAGAACCGCGCTTTCGCCCAACCCCAAACCATTGTGAAACACCAATACCAGGCCGAGTATGCCGAGCAACATACCCGCCACCTTGCTCGGCGTGATCGCCTCTTCCTTCAACCACAGCGCCGCCGCCAGGCTGGTAATCAACGGCGACAAGCCAAACAGCACCGAGATCATGCCCGAACTGACATATTGTGCCGACCAGTAAGTCAGCGATAGCGCGCCGAACATGGTTAAACCGCTTGCCACATAGCTCAATTGCGCCTTGCTGTGCAACGGAAAGCGGATGCGCAGCAGCGCCAGCAATACAACGCATAGCAATGTGCTGAACAACATGCGCGAGAGCATTGCGAAACTGAAGCCGATGCCAAGCGCGCTCCATTTGATGGCAAGCGGCGTGGTGGACCAGATCAGTACGACCGAGATGAATGCAGCAGGCAACGACATATATTCTCCAACTTGAATCTGACGCGCTGCTCGCCTTGAGCCTGTGCAAGGGGAGCAGCATGAAAGAAAAGGCCACAGAAACATTCCGTGGCCTTTGGGAAGTGGTTAAAGCAACTACTGCTTAACGCTGATTTTTCAAGCCGCAATATACGAAATAACGCAACATGTGCAGAATGTTTGCGGTGGTTCGAGTGTTGTGAACGGTTTGAAAGGCTTTCATGAGCGCGAATTATCGGGAGGGGGCGGGCGCATGTCAACATCGCAATTTCCGGCATGGCAGGATATGTAAAGGGCCCATGCCCTGATGGGGCTCACGGGTGAATTTTTAACGAAACTCGAGTTGACTCGCGCATGCCGGGCTAATATCATGGCAAGAAGCAGGGATATTTAACAGTTACTGAAAATGCCCTGCGTGGAGAATAGCAAACTTGCTCGTAAGTATCTCAACCAAAGAATCAGCGAGGTGACTGACATGGCAATGCAAAAAGCAAAACCGGCTCCTAAAAAAACGGCTGCAACAAAAAAAACCGGCGCAACTGCCGGCAAACCAAAAACCGCCAAGGTTGCAGTGGTGGCAAAAAAAGTAGTGGCAAAAAAAACGGTTGCCGCAGTTGTAAAACCGAAAACCGCCAAGACTCAGGCAGCAAAGAAAACGGCAGCGCCTCCCGCTACGGCAAAACAGGCAGTGAAAAAGGCTGCGGTCGTAACTGCCAAATCTAACACGAAAAAAACAGCCTCCTCCCCGAACCCTGAAGAACGTTATCGTATGGTGGAAACAGCCGCTTACTTTATTGCAGAACGGCATGGTTTTCAGGGAGACTCCACCGAGCATTGGGCTGCTGCCGAGAAGGAAATTGCGGGGATGTTGCGTTAACGTGAAACTCGCGTAGCGATTCGTTCGCCTCTTCGCCCGCAGGAATTAACAATTGCATTTCTCGTTTGCCTCCTCGCCCGTTTACGGAAGGGGATTGAGGGGAGGGAAACGGGCATGGTGAGTTTAATTATCGGGGGTGGCTACTCGCCATGCCCGTTAGTTCCGGTTAACCCATAAAGCCGCATGACGGAAACTGTGCAGCTTTTAACCATATCGACTACTGACTGCAGAGATATTTTCCGTCAGGGGTGCGCTTTGCGTGCGATGTCCCCGGATTTTGCGCATTTTTATTATTTTCCGCATGCTGCGACAATCAAACCTGATCCAGGAAATACCGAATAATCCCTCCGTTTGTGGTGAGCTCCGGCAGGCTCGGGGCGAACAAACTTATTCGACGTTTCTCTAAAGTTTTCCAGGATTTTTCCGATAATCCCCATAGTTGTTTTGTGAGCCTGAAGTTCAGGGCTGGCAAGGCAGCTACCTCACTGTCAACCTGAATGTGCGGCGATTCATTTTGGTAAAAATCTTGCTGCGGCAAGAAACCGTCAGGCAAAACGAATGTTGCGCTTCAGTATGATATCCAACCGGGGTTGCGACCCTGATATTCATAGGAGAACGAAATGAAACACCAAGCTGGTTTTACGGTAGTCGGTTTGACGATGGTCGAATTGTCCATGATGGCCGTGATCATATTTTCATTGACTAAGCTTCTGGCATAAAATCAGGAGCCATAGAGCAGTCAGCGCCCGATATTCCGTAAAGGCGTTGCACATAACAAAGGCCGCATTCCTTTATGGTTTGCGGCCTTTTTGCTTGGTGGTTTTTCAGGGCATGATCATCCATCCAGGATGGTTCATTAGCAAAAGGCCGCATCATTCACGCCTTTTCGGAATTGCGGCTGAAGCACATTTGAGTTGAGACGATAATCCGTTGTTTCACATATAATTCGCATTCTTGCCGGCTCCGCTCCCTGGTTGCTCTTCATGCTGTTTTCATCACCCCATTCCCGCCCCCGCTATACGCGACTGCACGGTTCGTCCGACGCATTGGCGTTGGCGCAATATGCCGCGCAGCGCTCTCCGCTGGTAATCATCGCCGCGAACGCACTGGAGGCGCAGCGTCTGCTGGAGGAAATCCCGTTTTTCGCGCCCGATCTGCGCGTGCATCTGCTGCCGGACTGGGAGACGCTGCCCTACGACCACTTTTCGCCGCATCAGGACCTGATCTCCGAGCGTCTCGCGACGCTGCACCACATCCGCACAAATGCCTGCGATGTGGTGATCGTGCCGCTCACCACCGCGCTGTACCCGCTGCCACCAATCGAGCATCTCGCCGCTTACACTTTCTTCCTGAAGCGCGGCGAGCGGCTGGATGTGGCGCAACTGCGCGAACAGCTCACCTTCGCCGGGTACAATCATGTGCAGCAGGTGCTTACCCCCGGCGAATACTGTATACGCGGCGGCATCATCGATCTGTTCGCGATGGGCAGCGTGCTGCCGTACCGTATCGACTTGTTCGACGATGAGATCGAGACCATCGCGACCTTTGACGTGGATACGCAGCGCACGCTATACCCCGTACCCGAGATACGCCTGCTGCCTGCGCGCGAGTTTCCGTTGGACGAAAAAGGCCAGGCAACTTTCCGCCAGAACTTTCGCGAACGCTTCGAGGGTGATCCTTCCAGGTCGCGCATCTACAAGGACGTGAGTAAGGGCATCGCCCCGGCGGGCATCGAGTATTACCTGCCGCTGTTTTTCGAACAGACCGCGACACTGTTCGATTACCTGCCGAAGCATGCCACGCTGTGCCTGCATCATGAGATCGAAGAAGCCATCGCCACTTTTGGCAAGGATGCCGCGTCGCGCTATAACCTGTTGCGCGGCGACCCGCAGCGTCCGCTGCTGGAACCGAAGGAATTGTTCCTCGATGCGGAGCGGTTCTTCATACGCGCGAAAGAGTTTGCGCGGGTAGACATTGTTCAACAGCAAACCCCCTCTAACTCCCCCTTGTCAGGGGGAGAACCAGACTCCTCCCCTGACAAGGGGAGGCCGGGAGGGGTTGCCGTGGACTCTAAAAACCTCACCCCCTGCGCCATCGCTCCCTTGCCGGACATCGCGGTAAATCGCCGCGCCGAAGTTCCGACCTACGCTTTTGCGCAATTCCTGCAAAACTTCGACGGACGCACGCTGCTTCTGGCCGACAGTCTCGGGCGGCGCGAGATCATGGCGGGCTATCTGCACGAATACGGCCTCGCACCGGCGGTGTGCGAAAGCTATGCGGAATTTCAGCAAGGCAACGCGACCTTCATGTTATGCGTTGGCCCGTTGCAGAACGGCTTCATCCTGACCGATGAGAAAATCGCGCTGGTTACGGAAACCGAGCTCTATGCCGCGCAGCCGCGCAGCCGCGCCGCGCGCGCCGGAAAAAAGAGCAACGTCGAAGGTATGTTGCGCGACCTGTCCGAACTCAAGGTCGGCGACCCGGTGGTGCATGAGCAGCACGGCATCGCGCGCTATCAGGGTTTGGTGAATCTCGACCTCGGCGAGGGTGGAAACGAATTCCTGCTGCTGGAATATGCGGGTTCTGATAAACTTTATGTGCCGGTGGCGCAATTGCACGTCATCAGCCGCTACAGCGGCGGCGCGCCGGAAGCTGCGCCGTTGCACAAGCTGGGCAGCGGTGCGTGGGATAAGGCGAAGCGCCGCGCCATGCAGCAGGTGCGCGACACAGCCGCCGAACTGCTCAATCTTTACGCGCAACGCGCCCTGCGTAAGGGCCACGCGTTCAAGCTGGCGCCGCGCGACTACGAGGAATTTGCAGCCGGTTTCGGCTTCGAGGAAACGCCTGACCAGGCCGCCGCGATCGAGGCGGTCATCAATGACCTGCAGAGCGGCAAGCCGATGGATCGGCTGATCTGCGGCGATGTTGGTTTTGGCAAGACCGAGGTCGCGCTGCGCGCCGCGTTCGTCGCAGCGATGGATGGCAAGCAGGTCGCGGTATTGGTGCCGACCACGCTGCTCGCCGAGCAGCATTTCCAGAATTTTTCCGACCGTTTCGCCGACATCCCGGTGAAGGTCGCCGAGCTATCGCGCTTCCGTTCCGCGAAGGAGCAGGCGCAGGCGTTAAAGGATATGGGCGAAGGCAAGATCGACATCATCATCGGCACGCATAAGCTGATCCAGAAGGGCGTGAAATTCCACAACCTCGGCTTGGTCATCATCGACGAGGAACATCGCTTCGGTGTACATCAGAAGGAGCGTTTCAAGGCATTACGCGCCGAGGTGGACGTGCTGACGCTGACCGCCACGCCGATCCCGCGCACGCTGGCGATGTCGCTGGAAGGGCTGCGCGAATTTTCGATCATTGCCACCGCGCCGCAACGGCGGCTGTCGATCAAGACCTTCGTTGCGCAGACCAGCAACGGCATCATCCGCGAAGCGGTGCTGCGCGAACTGAAGCGCGGCGGACAGATATATTTCCTGCACAACGAGGTGGAAACCATCGCCAATATGGCGGAGAAACTCGAAGCGTTGCTGCCGGAAGCGCGCATCCGCGTGGCGCACGGACAGATGGGTGAACGCGATCTGGAAAGTGTGATGCGCGATTTCTACCAGCAGCGTTTCAACATCCTGCTGTGCACCACGATCATCGAGACCGGTATCGACGTACCGACCGCCAACACCATTATCATCAATCGCGCCGACCGCTTCGGCCTCGCGCAACTGCACCAGTTACGCGGTCGCGTCGGGCGTTCGCACCATCAGGCTTATGCCTATCTGCTGGTGGAAACTGAAGCGTTGACCGCGCAGGCGAAAAAGCGTCTGGAAGCAATACAGTCGATGGAACAGCTCGGCAGCGGCTTCTACTTGGCGATGCACGATCTGGAGATACGTGGCGCGGGCGAAGTGCTGGGCGAATCGCAGAGTGGCGAGATGCAGGAGATCGGTTTTTCGCTTTACGCCGACATGCTCAACGCCGCCGTGGCCTCGCTGCGCCAGGGAAAGGAGCCAGATATGGCGCACCCGCTGGGCGTCACTACCGAAATCAATCTGCATTGTCCCGCGCTGTTGCCAAACGATTACTGCGGCGACACCCATCAGCGGCTGGTGATCTACAAGCGCCTTGCCAACTGCAACACACCGGAAGAGCTTGATGACATGCATCAAGAGCTGATTGACCGTTTCGGCCTGCTACCGGAACCCGCGCAGAACCTGCTCGACAGTCACCGCCTGCGTATCCTCGCCAAGCCGCTCGGCATCAGCAAGGTGGATGCGTCTTCGGAAGCGATCCAGATCCAGTTTGTGCCGAGCCCGCCCATCGATCCGCTGAAGATCATCACCCTGATCCAGAGCAAACGGCATATCAAGATGGCCGGACAGGACAGGCTGCGTATCGAGCTGAAATACGGCGATCTGCATCAGCGGGTGCTCGCGATCAGGAATTTTTTCGGTGAGTTGAAGTGATAATTTATTTGGGGTTTATTGCATAACTTACGGCAAGGAGATTGCAGCAAGACTCTTGCCTTCCTCCAGCAAGAACTCCCTGAATACGGATGCGGCGCCGGACAGGCGTTTGTTGCTGCGATGCGCGACATACCAGTGGCGCAGCAGCGGAAAATGCTCGACATTGAGTATGGCGAGCCGTTTGGTTTCCAGTTCGAGTTCGATGCTGTGCAGCGACAGAATGCCCAGCCCCATGCCTGCCTGCACCGCTTGTTTGATCGCTTCGTTGGTTTCCATTTCCATACCGATGCGAGGCTGGATACGATGTTCCGCGAAGACGCGCTCCATCGCGTTACGCGTGCCGGAGCCGGGTTCGCGCGACAGGAAAGTTTCCTGTGCGAGCCGCGCGAGCTTGATCCGCTTGAGCTTGGCGAGCGGATGATCGGGCGCGGCGATTACCACAAGCGGATTATCCATGAACGATTCCGCGCTGATGTCCATCCCGTCCGGCGGCTGCCCCATGATGGCGAGATCGATGCTGTTGTCCGCAAGTTGCTTGAGTACGGCATCGCGGTTGGCGACTTGCAGGGTCGCGTTGATGTTGGGGTGTCGGCGGCAGAATTCCGCGAGCAGCCGCGGAGTGAAATAATTGGCGGTGTTGACCACTGACAGGGTGAGCTTGCCTTTTTCCAATCCTTTCATCTCGTCGAATACCGCTTCCATCTCGGCGAGCTGCTGTGCGATGTTGCGGCTGTAATGGAATAGCTCACGCCCGGCTTCGGTGAGGAATATCTTCTTGCCCATCTGTTCGAACAGCGGCAAGCCGATGTTTTCCTCCAACTGCTTGACCTGCATGGACACTGCAGGTTGCGATAGGTATAGTTCTTCGGCGGCACGCGAATAATTCAGGTGGGTTGCCACTTTGTCGAAGATATGAAGCTGGCGCAAGGTGAAATTGAGCATATCGGGATTATAGCAAACCATAAGCATTTCTTATGGTATTTATAAAAACAATTGACTATCGTTTATATATTGATACCCCTATAGTGACAACCGTTGCAAGTGAGCCTTCAAGAATTCAGGGACACCAAAATGCAAAATGCAAGATGCAATAAATTAACCAGCAGGCGGGCAAAAACAAATGTAGGTCGGGCTTTGCCCGACATGGTGGGCAGAGCCCACCCTACGGTTACTGCAACTTGAAACCAATCATTCACACAGGAGATAAAGCCATGGATCAATCGAATCGTTATGCGGACCTAAGCCTGAAAGAGGAAGACCTGATCAAGGGCGGCAACCATGTACTGGTGGCCTATACCATGGAGCCTGCGGCAGGGCACGGGTACCTGGAAGCGGCCGCGCACTTTGCCGCCGAATCTTCCACCGGCACCAACGTGGAAGTCAGCACCACCGACGATTTCACCAAGGGCGTGGACGCGCTGGTGTACGAGATCGACGAGGCGAAGGGCATCATGAAGATCGCCTACCCGATCGATCTGTTCGACCGCAACATCATCGACGGCCGCGCGATGCTGGTTTCCTTCCTGACCCTGTGCATCGGCAACAATCAGGGCATGTCCGACATCAAGAACTCGCAGATGCAGGATTTCTACATGCCGCCGCGCATGCTGCAACTGTTCGACGGCCCCGCCAAGAACATCTCCGACCTGTGGCGCATCCTGGGCCGCCCGGTGGAAAACGGCGGCTATATTTCCGGCACCATCATCAAGCCCAAGCTGGGTTTGCGCCCCGAGCCGTTTGCCAAGGCGGCTTACCAGTTCTGGCTGGGCGGCGACTTCATCAAGAACGACGAGCCGCAAGGCAATCAGGTGTTCTGCCCGATCAAGAAAGTGCTGCCGCTGGTCTATGATTCGCTCAAGCGCGCCCAGGACGAAACCGGCCAGGCCAAACTGTTTTCGATGAACATCACCGCCGACGATCACTATGAAATGTGTGCCCGAGCGG
>JBAQCT010000058.1:0-27102 GCA_049294375.1 Gallionella sp.
CCCAAGATGTCCGCTCTCGGCGCCGCCATGCGTAAGCTGGTGCATTTGTGCTTCGGTGTGCTGAAAACACGACAATCTTATCGGTCGGATTATGCAAAAATCGCTTGACTGGAAAGACGGTATCTACGGCAACTTGCCTGCCGTCACCATGCGGTTAAGCAGAATATTATTGGAAAGCCACACGACCTGATCGTCGAAGCCAGGCGTCGGGTTATGGCTGACGTAATTGTTGTCGGCGCTGCTATCGCTGTTCTCCTGCTCGTCGGCGTCGCCGCTGCCCGGTAATTGCGCGCCCTGTGGAGTATAAGCGCCGCCGGAATTCTTGCCGTGCGAAATAACGACCGCCGGTACGTTGATCGCGACGCTCGTTCCGCCCGAGGCGACGGAGCGCACATCGAGGGCGCCGCTGGAACAGAGTGCGAAAGTGGACAGGGTGGGTGCCGGGCTGGGCGAGCAGCCATAAGTGGCGCTGCCGACGGCATCGGCAAAATCGCTGCTTACGCGATAGGTATAGCGATTTCCCCACGCATCCGTTTCATCCACGCCCAGCGTCGCCCAGGGCAGCACACCGGCCGAATTGCTGTTTGTACATGGCGGGACGCGCTCGACGCCGGCTCCCGCCTGCCCAGTGGCGATGGACGGATCAGCGGGGCAAGGCAGGCGCCCATTGGCGATGGCAAAACCGGCCAGTGCGCCCTGTATCTCCCCCATGGATACCCGGGTCTCATTGATACGCCGCGATTCCGTTTGTGCGGACAAGACGGGTATCATCCCGCCGAGCAACAGCCCGACAACCACCAGCACCATCGCCATTTCCACCAGAGTGAAGCCGGAAATATTTTTCTTCATCAACATGGTGCCACGGTGAGGTCGGGTTTGATGCAATAAAGCACGTCATTGAAGCTGTCGGTTTCTGTGCCGCTCTGATAGTCGCCGTTGCCGGGTATGTTCGGGTGGTTCGTAAAATTGCGCCCTTCAAGATAATTGGCAAAATTGAGGCGGTCTGCGCCGCTGGCTCGCGTCTGACCGGCCAGCTTCTTGCCGGAAAAGGCCACCACGGCGGCATGGGCACCCGTTCCGTTTACCGTCAGACAAACACCGCAGGCCGCAGAGCCACCGCCGGGCTTGAAGCTATCGGCGAGCGCATAAAACAGGTGATCCTTCCAGTTTGCCCACCAGGGGTAATAGGCAGGCCATTCCGGAACGCCGGGGCAATTGCTTCCGTCGCTTTTCAACTGGTAGTGGGGAGATACGATCATGTTACTGGTCGCCGAATCCGACGCGTTGACCCGGAACGGCAACCGCCCCGAGAGAAGACCGCTTTCGTCGTCGTAATTTCCGCTGGTCCAGTAATCTTCCGCAGGATCGAAGAGGATGCCCGGCCAGGGAAGCCGCTTATCCGCCATGCCCGCGTTGTTTCTGCGGCCATAATCGGCGATGCATTCTGCGGCGCGCCGGGCCATCAGCCGCAGGGGATTCCGTGCAGGATCGGCAAAGTCGGAGCGGCGCATGATTGCGTTGAAAATGTCGTCCCTGGTGATAAAAATCATCTGGTCGTTTATCTGGGCGTTCATCTGGGCGGAAGCCCCGAGCCGAAATTGGCTGATGGCATTGGCTATATCGGAAACGGCGGCGCTGTCGAGATAGTTGCTTGCCGTGTAGTTGCCACCGCAGACAGGCGCCGTACCATCGGGGGCGCGGCTCTGGCTCCCGAGCGCGGAGCCGGGCGTGAATACCACTGCGGCCACGTTCTGCGCGATGGTTGCGCCGCTTGCATCGAGTATTTCAAACAAACCGTTATTGTCCCAGTTCATCAGGTCGGTCTTGGGGTTGTTTTTGTAATTCCCTGCAATCGCATACCAAAGGCATTCCCCGTCGCCATCGCGCAGTGCCGGTAATTCCAGTGTTTTCCATGGCAATCTGCCGATACTGCTGACATTTTTCGCGCCGCAAGAAAGTTTTGTACTGCCTTCCGCAGAATTGCCGGAAATATCCTTGCCGTCGATATCCGGGCAGGGAAGATAGCCGTGCACCTGTCCCGTATGGGTATCGCCGTAGGTGACGGCATAGCTGACCAGCGCCTCTTTGGCCTGTGCCAGCGCGCTGGAGGTTGCTTTCTGGCGCGCATTCTTCAGCCTGGCTGCGCTAAGCGAACTTATCAGCATGGCGGAAATTCCCATTACCATGATTACCAGCATCGCCATCAGCGCCGCGCCTCGCAGCCTTGCCCTGGCGTGATGGCGTCGCGGCAGGCGCATGGCTGCTCTATTTCACCGGAGCCGCCGCCGGGTTGATGAGCACCCTTTGCCCGACTTTTACCTTGACTGGATCAGATTGCACCGGCGTGGAAACCAACAGGCTTTCCGGCGCACGATCATCGTTCCCGCCATCATGCTGCGGCACGCCGTTGATCCATGCGGTGCGCGCGCCCCCCTGTTTCTGCACGATACCGTTGACAGTTATCGTGCGAGATTTCTCGCCGGGCCCGGTGTTTTGCGATTGCCCATATTCCAGTTGCGCGCGTTGCGCGGGAGTAAAAAATAGCCTGCCCAGCTCTCCCGCGTTGGCCGTTGTTGCCACAAACAGCAGCGCGGCCAGCGCCAGCTTCCCGGCAGCGCCGTAATGGCCGGTTTCGAAAGTTGTATTCATCCTAAAAAATCCATTAGGCCGTCATTCCGGCGAAGGCCGGAATCCAGCAATAAAAAATATCCGCAAAGCGAACAAAACAAAGGTATTGTCCCACTGACGTGGGAATTGGTTAATCGACTGGATACCGGCCTACGCCGGTATGACGCAGTTTCTTCTAATGGATTATTTGTATTCATCGCGGCACACCCCGGTTTTTCAGCGTCACCCAACCGCCGCCGCATTCGGCCTTGAGGCGTGAAGGGTTGCCCGCATCGGCGGGAACGCGTTGCAGCATGCAGCCTTCCAGTTGATAGCGGCCTTTGATCTGGCTGTGCAGCGCATCGAAAAAATTCAGCAGTTGCATTTCATGCAACAAGTCGAATTGCAATCTCATCTCGCTGTAGCGGACATGGAAATTCCCGCTGTCTGCCGCAGGTATTGCGGCATGGTTTCTTTGCGGCGCAATGCCGTAACGGAAATCGCTCACCAGATTTTGCTGGCGGAGCTTTTCAAATCCTTCCACCCAATCCAGGCGCTGTTCGTCGCCGATAATTCCATGATCCTCCAGCCCCCCATATTCACCGGAATAAACCAGCATGTTTTCCCGATCCTGATGCGCCACCGACAACTTCTGTTGAGCCTCATCGAGCAGGCGTTGCGCATTGTGTCGGCCCTCCTGCGCGCGCCCCGCATACTGGCTGCTGCCGTATAAAACGGCGATGCCCGACAGTGCCGACAAGCAGGCCATCATGGCGCTGCGGCGTATCAACGGGAAATCGGCTCCAGAAAATTTCATGTCGGAGAATTTCATGCCGGTGTTTTCCGAGCAAGCTGCAAGGAAAAATCCAGCGCCTCTTCCCGCATTTCACGCCGGCTTTCGATGCTGCCGCCGGGATCGACATCGAGCGGTTTGCCCGTCAGGGTGACCTGGTAGCCTGCCGCGCCCAACTCGCGCTGGAAGTTATCGAGATAGGCCAAGGCGGCGCGGTAATCTCCCGCAAAACCATGCAGGTTCGCCTTCAGAGTGATGGTTGTCGTAGCGCTTTCCGCAGATATGCCCGGAGCCTGTCCGGCAGAGGCGGCGGGGTTGTCGATACCCGCCCCGGTCGCATTTGCCCGCCAACCGATACTGTCCAGCCCGATTTGCGGAAAATGGTCGAGCGCGGCACCGATCGGTTTCAGGATAGCCTCCGGTGCGGTTGCATACCGGTCGAGTTTCCGCATGATCGACACACCGGCCTTCATATCCTCGGCGGAAGCGCGGGCACCGTGGAAAGCGTTATTGATCTCTTGTGCGATTTGCCGGATTTCATTCGAGGCGCGTTGAGTCTGTATCTTCAGAGACTCGGCCTCGGTTGCGTTGCCGCTGTTGAGCATGATGTTTGCCGCACTCCACAACAGGCTGCCAGCCAGAACTGCCCCGCTGGCCCAATTGAGCGTATTGCGCAACCGCCACAGGCTGAAGTAATGCGTATGCCCGGCATTCGCATAATGGTTTTTCGGCGGTCTGGAAGCCAATTTGCGCAGGAATATCTGGCTGGCGTCGGAATCGGAAAAGCGGCAGTCGATCTTGAGTTGCGCGGCGATTTCATCGAGCTCGACGAATTCGTAACGCATGTCGCCCCCTGCCGGAAGCTTTTCCTGCAACCCGGAGAGATCGCCGCCATGCCCGAGAATGCGCACGTCGAGGCATTGTCCTTCCGGCAACAGGCCCAGACTTTTCAAATACTGGCAAGTGCGGCCAAGCTCTTTTGCCACGGCATCCTGGAATGAGTGCACCGTATGAGCGGGAGTCAATCGTGAAACCTGCAAGCGGCGTTCGATGAAATAGCTTTGGCGCAACCCGGCCGATTTCTCCCACGAAACGAGGAGCAGGTGATCCGGGGCATGATTCTTGACCAGGGAGGCACTGACCTGCGGCACAGAATAAATCCCCGCAAGCGGAATTTTCTGCGCCTGCATGATGTCGAGCCATGGCGTGACGAGCGCGGGGTTAGTCAATGCCGAAAACAACATTTCATCGTCGCGCCGCCCGGTTTTTTGGCGTTGCAGCAAGACGGCCTGATGAAAGGGTGTGCCGCGATAATATTGATCAAACTTGCGCTGCATGAACGCGCTACGGCTGCGCCCTCCCAGATGCGGAACGGTTTCCTGCCGGAAATCCTCCTCGGTCAAATCGGCCAGCAAATAGGCCGGACACTTTACCGGCTGAAGAAATGCCGAGAAGGTTTCCCTGCCTTCCCGCGAGTTGTCGAATTCCTGTTGCGCAGTTATTTTTCCGCCTGCCATCAGTTGCGCATGCAGCCGGTTTGCGCTCAAAAACAGAAGCAGGCAGCACCTCATCAAAAATTCGCCTTGCCGATCATGTCGTAAATCGGCGACAGCACCGACAGCATCACCCAGCCGAGCAATGCCCCCATAATGATGGTCATGGCCGGCTCGATCATGGCCTGTATTTTTTTGATGGAATCCTTCACATCGCGATCGTAAAAGTAGCCGACGTTGAGCAGAGCCTTATCCAGCGAGCCGGTAGCCTCGCCCACTTTGAGCATGCGTATCACCAGGGGCGGGAACATGCCGGTGTCCTGGAAACTCTGGGTGAGATTCCTGCCGGATTCGATCTCATGCCCGATATCGTCAAGACTTCGGGCGATGGCGCTGTTGTTGACCACATCGCGCAAATTGGCGATGCACTCGATGATGCTGATGCCGGAACCATACATCATGGCGAAGGTGTTGGCGAAACGCGCCAGGATAATCTTGCGCAGGATCGGGCCGGTGAACCACAATTCGAGCTTGAGCCGGTCGAATTTGTAGCGCATCTCCGGGCTGGAGGCGATCAGCAGTTTTGCGGCGGCTGGCAGTGCGATGACCAGCATGATCAGCACATACCAGTAATCGGCAAAAAATGCGGGAACGGTAAGCAGCGCACGTGTTTGCGCGGGGATTTCCTGCCCCATGCCCCTGATGAAACCGACCAGTTGCGGCACCAGATAAACCATCAGGAATACCGTAACCGCCAACACGACACTGCCGACGAAAGCCGGGTACAGCATGATATTCCTGGTGTGCGAGGCCATCTCGTCCTGCCACTTCAACGATCCTGTGATGTGGCCGAACACTTCGGACAGGTTGCCGCTTTCTTCACCCGCATGGATCAGGCTGACAGAAATTTTGCCGAACGCATCCGGATATTGCGCCATCGCCTGCGAAAGTTTTTTTCCGCCTTCGATGGACTCGATCAAACCCGCAATGATTTTGCGGAAATGCGGATCGTGCATCGTGTCGCGCAAATCCCCGAGGCTTTCCAGCAAAGGCACACCGGCGCTGGCAAGCTGTTCGAGATTAAAGAAAAAAGTAATCAGCTCGGCACGCTTGATTTTGCTGCGCAGCATCCGCACTTTTCCAGCATCGAGTTTCGCATCGATCAAATCCAGCCCGCCGCGCTTCAGCCGAAGCTCCAGCTCCACCAGATTACCCGCGTCATGCAATCCCTTGTGGCGCTTGCCTTGCCCGTCGATGGCGAGATAGGAATAGAGCGTCATGCCGGATAGCCTAGATCGCTCAGATTCACCACGCGGCCAACTTCCGCCACAGACGTGACACCCTGCAAGATGCGTCGGATGCCATCTTCCGCAAGCGTGCGGAATCCCTTGGCAAGCGCGGCCTCGCGGATTTGCCGGGTGCTGGCGCGTTGTGCGACCAGGTCATCCAGACCGCGATCCATGTTGAGCAACTCCATGATGGCGAGCCGCCCCCTGAAGCCCTGATGATGGCAAGTGTCGCAACCGGCGGCGCGATACAAAGTAATATCGCGGTCGGTGGCGATACCCAATAATTTGCGTTCTTGCGCATCCGGCGAGTAAGGTGATTTGCACTCTTTACACAATACCCGCACCAGCCGTTGCGCCACGATGCCGATGATGTTGCCGGACAGGATGTCCGGCAGGATGCCGATGTCGAGCAGGCGCGGGATCGCGCCGATGGCCGAGTTGGTATGCAGCGTCGCGTACACCTGATGGCCGGTCATCGCGGCGCGGAACGCCATTTCGGCGGTCGGTTGGTCGCGGATCTCGCCGACCAGGATGATGTCCGGATCCTGGCGCATCATCGAGCGGATGCCGTTGACGAAATCCAGCTTGGCCGCCTCGTTGATCGAAGTCTGGCGGATCATCGCCATCGGGTATTCCACCGGGTCTTCCAATGTCATGATGTTGACCGATTCGGTGTTGGCGTGGTTCAGCACGGAATACAGCGTGGTGGTCTTGCCGCTGCCGGTCGGGCCGGTCACCAGCACGATGCCTTCCGGTTTGGCGATGACCGTCTTGAGCAGGCCGAGCATGGCATCGTCCAGGCCGAGCTGGTCGAGCGGCACGATGCCTTTCTGCCGGTCCAGAATGCGCAGCACCAGATTTTCGCCATGCGTGGTGGGATGCGAAGCCACGCGGAAATCGATTGGCCGTCCGGACAGGCGCAGGGAAACACGTCCGTCCTGTGGCGCGCGCGTCTCGGCAATGTTCATGTTGCCCATCACTTTCAGGCGCACCACCATCGACGGCCAGAAACTCTTGTGCAGGCTGCGCACCTGGCGCAACACGCCGTCGATGCGGTAGCGGATGCGCAAGAAGCTGCTTTCCGGCTCGAAGTGAATATCCGATGCGCCGTGCTGCACCGCCTCGGTGAGCAGCGCGTCGATCAGGCGCACCACCGGCTGGCTGAATTCATTTGCGCCGGATTGCAGCGCATGATGCTCCATTTCGCCCGGCTCAATTTCATGCAGGATACCGTCGATGGAGAGTTCAAAACCGTAGTGCTGATCGATGCCGCGCAGGATATCGGATTCGCTGGCGAGCTGGGTAATCAGGCGGTACTCATCCCTGAGCAGCGCGCGTACCTGATCCAGCGCGATGATGTTGTCGGGGTCGGCCACCGCCAGCGTCAGCGTGCAACCTGGCTGATCGACCGACAATGGCAACAATTGATGGCGGCGCGCAACTTCTTTGGGGATAAGCGCCAGCGCGGCGGGATCGATGATGACGGTGGCGAGATCGACGCTCTCCTGGCCGAGATTTTCCGACAACACATCGCGGATGGCGGTCTCGGTCAGGAAACCGAAATGAACCAGCAAGCGGCCCAGCGGCTGATGGGATTTTCCCTGCTCCTGCAGGGCGATGCGCAACTGGTCTTCGCTGATCACACCCTTTTCGATCAATGTGCGCCCCAGCGGCCGCCTGATTTCCCCTCGCGCCTGCTCGGTACGGGTATCGCTCGTGAGGAGAGCGGCTGGCAAAGACGGCTAGATCGAAGAAAAAATCATTTCAGGGAACCTCTCAATGGAGTCTCTAAAAGCTATTCAGATCGGCAAAACCCGCTCCAAGCTGCATCGGCAAACAGCCAAGTAACCACAAGGTGGCAGTTATACCAGACAAGGCGGTAACTTCAAAGAACGAAGCCGTATGGTCTCCAGCATATTCAGCGCCTTGGCATGCCCCTGTTGTGCAGCCTGCGAAAACAGGGAAGACGCAAAATCGATATTTTTGGGCACGCCCCGCCCGTAAAAGTAGAGCAATCCCAAACGGTACTGGGCTTCGGTGCTACCGAGCCTGGATGCCTTGCAGTAAAGCGTGGCCGCGCGCCGCATCTTGTCTGGGTTATTTATGTAACGTTCAAGTGCCATGGCTTCGCCCAGCAGCGCACGCACCTGCGGCGGCTCGGCGGTCAGGCCATTTTCATCAGCATACCCGGGCAGCGGCCACAGCGCGAACAGCAGCAGGGTGCACACCCACACCCATCTATTGCATGCAGCCGAATGCCAACAAAACTGCGAAGCATCTTCCCCGGCAATTTTCATTGCCCGGATACCGAATGACTGCTCCTTACATGATTTCACGACATTCACAACTACCGCCTGACCGGTAACCTCATGCTGTGAAATGTACCCCTACAACCGGAAGATTCATATTGGACTATGGTTCTATACGGGTCGGCGCGCATGCGGCCTGCGCGTATAATTCCATTTCTCTATCAATAGTGCAAAACGTAGGGCGGGTTCTACCCGCCAGATATAGCTGTCGGGTACAGCCCGACCTACGGGTTATTTTCCGTTTGAAGAAGAAATGGAATAAGAAGTTGCTGGAAGAACAGCTATGCAAGAAACTGTTCGCTGATGTCTTCGTAGTATGCCTGCTCGGCATCCGGGTGAATGCCAAGTTCAACCAGTACTTCCATGCGCAGCTTCGGCCATGCCGGATCCTTGATGCGGGTAATACGATGGTAGAAATGGGTTGCCAGTTGCAATGTTGCGACCAGTGTCCGTACCGCACCAAGCTCCTCATGCGGCATCTCATGGTGATACAGTATCGCTTGGCAGATGAAATCCGGCAGTTTCCAGTGGTGCGCCACCAGATAGCCGATGCTACAGTGATCCACATTGAAAAGCGCATCCTCATCGGACAGTTTCGGCCAGCAAGTAGCGGTATCAAGGCGCAGCTTGGCGCAATATTCCGGGAATCGCTGCATCAGCACCGGCACGCCGCATTCGTGGAAAATTCCTGCCATGTAAGCCTGGTCCGGAAAGATGTTACACACCGAGACACGGTCTGCCGCAATCAATGCCGCAAGCTGCGCCACTTCCTGCGAACGCGTCCAGAAAATATCGAAAGACTTGCGCGTAGCGCTGGAAATGCTGGTGGAAAGCACAACAGCCTGTACCAGGTTGTAGATTTGCTTGACGCCGATCACCATCATCGCCTGCTCGACCGAATTGAGCTTTTTGCCGCCGCTGAATGCCGGCGATCGCGCTGTCTTGAACAGCATCGCGGTGAGGCCCGGATCGCTGGAGATGATGCTGGACAAATCCTTTATGTTGCAGCTTTTGGATGCGAGTTTCTTTTGAAATTCGATCAGCACCTTGGGCTGCGGCGGCAGTTTGATACCCTTGGCAACAAGTTCCTTTATGGTTTTTTCGGCGTCGATGTGCATAGACAAGTTCCGTTGATGAGTTCGATTCAATGCGGTGCGGAATATAATACACTTTAATATGCCGCTTCATCTTGCGGAAAAGCGGATGGCATGGATCGGGAAGTAGCCAAGCAAAAAACTGGAATCGTTGCGCCGCTGTTTGCGGCGCATACCACGCAAAACAGGGAACAAGCCAGGTGACTGGTGTACTTCATCAATAATTACCAGCTTATCCTGATGATCCGCGAGATATAGCTCGGGGTGAGCGAGTTTGGCGCAATCCTGCTCGGATTCGAAATGGCACGCACAAGTCATTTCGTGGATAAGATTTGCTGTGACTTGCTCTTGACAAAATGATGCGACAACATCATGATGCGCTTTCATCAGGGGAGTTTATGCGAACAACAATTGATATTGAAGATGATGTGCTGGCAGCAGCCAAGGAGTTGGCACGTTTGCAGAATGTTTCTGCGGGTTACATTGTTTCCAAGTTGGTGAGGGAGGCTTTGTCCGGCCACCAGCAAGCGCAGACTCGTGAAAAACCCACTGCTGGCTTTAGGCCATTTCCGGCACGCGGCACGTTAGTTACCAATGAGCAAATTAACGAGTTGCGCGACCAAGAAGGTGTCTGATGCGCGCGCTGCTGGATGTGAATGTATTGATCGCTTTGCTGGATGCCGGGCACGTGCATCATGTTTTGGCCACATCCTGGCTGGAACGAGAGATTTGTCATGGCTGGGCATCTTGCCCTCTCACACAAAACGGTTGCATACGCATTATGTCGCAGCCGAAATATCCTGGTAGTTTGGCGACCGCACTGGTCGCAAGCAGGTTGGCGGAAGCCGCGAACAGCCCCGATCATGAATTCTGGCCGGCTGATGTCGATATGTTAAGCGGTGAAGGAGTTTTTGATTGGGCCAAGGTGTTGGGGCATCGACAAGTCACGGATGTTTATCTATTAGCGCTTGCGGCGCATCACGATGGTCGCTTCGTCACGCTTGATCGACGCATTGCGCCCGATGCAGTGAAGGGCGCTCGCGCACAAAACTTGGAGGTTTTGGCCTAGTGTAGTGCGCCGCAGACTGTCCAAATTGCTGAGGCCACCTCTGTTAAATGATGTCAAAACGTGACAAGATTTTTTTCAACGGAACCGTAGGGTGGGCTTTGCCCACCATGTCGGGCAAAGCCTGACCTACATTTTTGGTTCCGGCTCGTCCGGCGGAGAGCCTTTCCCAACGAGACATGAGCCTGAACGAAAGGGTGCCTTGCCACGCGAAAGCGGGGCTTATTTTGCTCAGTGCGAACGGTGGATGTGATTTCGTCCAACACTTTTATTTGCACCCCCACTCCCGAACTTATTTCGCATCAATCAGCATTCAGGTTAAAATCGCGAGATGCGAATGACCCCATTACAAGCACAAATTACCAAAAGCACCGTGGATCGTGTGCTGGGCACGGCAAGCCGTGTTTGGCTATTTGGTTCGCGTGCCGAGGATACGCTACGAGGCGGGGATATTGACCTGCTAATCGAAACTGAAGCCGCACTTTCAAATCGCGCCCAAACGCTTTGTCGTCTTCACGGTGCGTTAACCTACGCGCTGGGTGAGCGCAAACTGGACATTTTGCTCAAGGATGCTCGTACCCATGATGCGCCTATTTTCAGCATCGCCAAACGCACGGGAGTGATTCTGTGAGCCTCTCTTACTTGCCGGAACACGCCGAAAACGCCCTATTGGCACTGGCGTTGGCAGAAAAGGAAGTGTCACACCTTGCTTACACCCATCGCACGCTGTATGCGCAACCCATTAATTTTTCAATGGGTACAAGAACTTGTAAAACGTGAAGACTTGGCGGAAAAAATCGATGCTTTTGTGAGCATATTTGGCCGACTGCAAGATCACATTGGAGAAAAACTCATTCCTCGTTTCGCGGAACTCTTGGGTGAACTCCCCAAATCATTGCTGGATGCCTTGGCGTATGCTGAAAAAATTGGCTGGCTTGATAGTGCCGAAGAGTTTGTTGGCGTGAGAAAGCTCAGAAACTTGCTTGTACATGAATACATGACCGATGCCGAGTTATTTCTGGAATCGCTACAGACAGCAGACGGAGCGGCGCGCATGCTCATGGATGTAGTGGTCAAAATCAAACGTCACGCCGATACACTTGGCCTATCCTGATTAACCACAAAGTTCAGCAACCCCCTCTCCCACTTGCGGGAGCGGATTATCAGGACGAACATGAAATTTCTGATTACCGGAGCCAACGGTTTTGTCGGGCGATACCTGTGCGCCGAATTGATCCGGCAAGGCCATACCGTACGCGCTGCGGTGCGTTCCGCCGCCCCGCTGACCAACCCTATCGAAGTGTCCGTAGTCGGTGCAATCGATGGCGAAACAAACTGGGCGGATGCACTGCGCGAAATCGATGTCGTAATCCACCTCGCCGCTCGGGTGCATGTGATGAAAGATGAGGCTTCGGACTCTCTGGCTGAATTCCTCAAGGTCAATACGCAAGGCACGGCCAATTTAGCCTCTCAGGCGGCGGTAGCCGGAGTAAAGCGGCTCGTCTATGTCAGCTCGATCAAGGTGAACGGTGAGCAAACTACCAAAACTCGCCCCTTCACTGAATCCGACAAGCCCAACCCGCAAGATGCCTATGCCGTATCGAAATGGCAGGCCGAACAGGCCCTGCAGCGCATCGCGCATGAAACCGGCCTCGAGATCGTGATCGTGCGACCGCCGCTGGTATATGGCCCCGGCGTGAAGGGAAATTTCGCCAGACTATTGGCGACAGTGAAAAAGGGCATTCCCATGCCGCTGGCGAGCGTGCACAACAAACGCAGCCTGATTTATCTGGGAAATCTGGCGGATGCGCTGATCGCCTGCGCGAACCACCCTTCCGCTGCCGGGAAAACCTACCTGGTGCGCGATGGAGAAGACATTTCAACTCCGGACTTGGTACGGCAGATAGCGATGAGTTTGGGAAAACCTGCCAGGCTGTTCCCGCTGCCTACAGGGTTATTGCTGGGATTGGGCGGGTTATTTGGCAAGTCCGAAGCGATCCGGCGCATGGCAGGCTCCTTGTGCGTCAATGATGATCTCATCCGCAAAGAGCTGGGCTGGAAACCGGGGGTTACCTTGCAACAGGGGGTGCAGGAAACGGCAGGCTGATGATTTTTCAATCTCTTCGGGTTGAATTCCCCTCCGCTTGCAGCGTAACATTTTTCGCAGGGTGGATTAAGCGCATAGCGCGAGTCCACCGAAACAGGCGGTAGATACACGCCTCAGGCGTTTTATCCACCCTACCCAATACCCCGCTGCTTGCGGCGGGGTAATTTATTTTGCAACTCAGTTCACGTTGCTGCTGTTGACAATCATTTCTGCAAAAGCAAAAGAGCTTGTAAAAGCAGGAGAAATTGCATTGAGTACATGCGTGGAACAATCGGTGTGCTCAAAAATATAATCCATTTCCAATTTACCTTCCCGCAAATTGACAAGCTGTGGGCGGATACCGGATTTTTCGGTTGGAATCATATCCTCCGAAGTAAGAGATGGAAGCAGACGCTGAGCAGCAGCGAGAAAGTTGCATTTTCGATACTTTCCAAGCTCCAGATGCGCCATTCTCCGAAAGTTATATCGATTGCGCAAATACATGCCGGCAAGGCGATAACCGATGCCCACTGCCTCCAAAGGCTGAATCCCCCGAATAAACCCATAGTTTTCTCTGCCCAGAGCGGGGATGGCTGTTGGACCTACATACACATCGCCGCTTATGACACGAGTCAGGTGTACTCCAAGAAATGGAAGCTCAATATCGGGTACCGGGTAAATATTGGCGCGCACAAGATGCGCTGATTCCGGCCTGAGTTTCCAGTATATGCCCTTGAAAGGCACTAGGGCATAACTCCCGCACAGGCCAAAATGCCGCGCCACAACATCCGCATAAGCCCCCGCACAATTAAAAAGATAGCCATAAGACAGCACACCTTGATCGGTCGCAACTTCTCCCGGTTTGACTGCATTTCTCACACCGCAACACCAGAGAAAATGCACGCCCGACTGCTCGAGCAATAATGTCAACCGCGCGACTACGGCACGGCTATCGATAACGCCCGTGTCCGGAGAATAAATTGCCGCCGCGCATCGCGCAGCATAAGGCTCGATCTCGCGCAGCTCCTTTTCATCAATGCGCCAAGCGCGGATTTCATTCTCTGCCGCATTTCTCAGAAGCCTGTCAACAGTAGGTAAATCTTTCTCGGCGGTAGCAACAACCACCTTGCCGGATTTCGAAAAAGGGATGGAATGCTCGTGCGCAAAGTCCATCATCCGCTTCGCTCCTGCAGCGCAAACCTTGGCCTTGAGCGTATTGCTGCCGTAATATATCCCGCTATGCAGCACGCCGCTATTACGTCCGCTCGCATGCAACCCCGGTTTGCGCTCCTTATCCAGAACACAAATTTGCGCGGATGGAAATCTCATTTTCAGTTCATGAGCAACCGTCAGCCCGACAATACCGGCCCCTACAATCAAGTAATCACAAGAGTGCTTGCTCATCTATTATTTTTTCCTGGGCTAGATTGACCTGGGCTGTGTAGGGATTCCGGTTTTCAATTCGAAAAGCAGTTTATTGATTTCGCGTAGCGAACCCGCCTGCAAATCCGGTTTGGGTAAAACGGAAACATGCGGTGGCGCCAGCAATACTGCCATACCCAGATTAGCGGCTCTGGCAGCCGAAATATCGGAAGCCTTATCTCCCACGAGTATGGAACTCCCGAGAGACAACCCGAGTTCATCTCCGGCGCGCAGAATCATGCCGGGGTTAGGTTTGCGATCAAAAGAATCAAGCCGATATCTCCCTATACCATGATCGGGGTGAAAGGGGCAAAAATAAACTGCATCGATAACAACATCCTGTTCTGAAAAACGATCCCGCATCCAGCCAGTCAACGCATGGAACTGATCTTCGGAATAATAGCCACGCCCAATTCCTGCCTGATTGGTTACAACCACGATGGACATCCCCGCAGCCATGGCGCTTCTGCACAAATCAAAAACACCCTCAATGAACATGAAATCTTCAATGCGGTGAACGTAGTCCCTCTCTTCGTTGATCACACCATCTCTATCGAGGAATAACGCGGGGCGGTTTTCTGAAGGCAGGGTATCTGTCATGAATTATGCAATTCAAGCTATATCAAACAACTTGATTCAGCAAGTAAGCTGCTGCTTCCTATTTGACAAATGGCCGGAGAAGCCCGCGCTTCGCCAGATATCTACCGATAAACCAATACCAGAGAAAGCTTCGCCAGCGCAATGGCAATTCATTATCAAACAGGAACTGTTTCGAAAAATAAACTACCGCATCAGCAATTCCAGATGGAACATATTCCTTGCACTCGGTCGGCTGAAACGGCGGCAGTGGTTCTCCACGCAGCACATTCAACAGCCTTTTTGCACCAACACTTCTGGCTTCAGCCATGGCGATAAAAGTTGGGTCATCCATAAATCGCCCGCGCCTCGCATAGGTTTCATCGCAGGCCGCCTTGCCGGTCCGATAGTGCAAGTGCTCAAAAATCACATCGTCCATATAACGGATCCGGCAAAACCCGGCACGCTGCAAGCGTTTGAAGATATCGAAAAGGTGCACATCGATAAATGCCCCCCGGTATGCAACGGGATAAGGCTCCACAAGCAGCTTGCAAGTACGACGCGACAAGATGGGGAAAGTGCAGAAATCACGCTTCTTGAACAAGTCATTGCCATAGGCCAAATAAATCTTATCAGGAAAACTAGCATCCATTTCTGCAACCAGATTATCCCAGCCGGGTGTACGGATCACCATATCGTCGTTAACAAGGATGATGATGTCGCCCCGTGCCTGATCCATGCAAGCGCTGTTGTATCCTCCCATGGGCATTGCCGGGCCAATGATCCGGACAACGCGCACATCCTGGCTATCCAGGTGATGGCTGCCGGTATCGTCGTCGTCGATATACAGAATGACCTCAACGCGGTCAGACTGTACAGTAGTTTCGGCAATACTTTTAAAAAGGCGCTCTACCAGCGCAGGGCGACCGCGTGTGGGTAATAATAATGAAATTGATGTGTTCATGGTTGCAGGGTAATTTCGCACAAATGGACTTCTGTATGAGCGAAAAACCTTACCGGCACCCCGCTGCATCCAACGCCCTTGCTCACTATTAAATGCCCTTTCTGACGCGGCAGTTCAAAACAGCCATGGGCATACTTGCGGTCCCCTGACCCAGGTGGAAGATATGGCGCAAATCCATTAGGTAATGCGATTTGCCCCCCGTGAGTATGACCGCACAACACCAAGTCGACTTGCTCACTACCAAATAAACGCATACCGCCGGGAGAATGCATCAAGAGAACTCGCTTTTGGCCTGAACCTTTCAATGCCTGTGCCAGCGATGGATTCCCAAAATTCGGGTCATCGATTCCACAAATGGAAATCTTTTCATAAGGTGGCAATAGTTGGGCATTCGAATTGATCAGCACCCGTACTCCCACCTTTTCAAGCTGTTCCACAATGTGTGACACATCTGCCCAGTAATCGTGGTTGCCTAGCACCGCATAAATTCCGAGTGGCGGGCGGAGGCGTTCCAGCAGTCGACACAGCAGTTTAATATTGCTGGCATATTGAGTGACATAGTCTCCACCCAGCAAAATCGCGTCAGGCTTTTGCTCCTCAAGCATGCCAAAAGCCTTAACAAGCAATTTATGCGATGTTAAAGGACCAGCGTGAAAATCTGAAGCAAAGCCAAGCCGCAACGGCGGCAATTTTGCCTCTGCCCCCGACAAGGTGAATTTATGTTGCTGCAGGCGAACCTTACCCTGAAAGCCCAGCGTATAAGCCACACGAGATAACCAGCCGTTATAACTCACCGCTGCTCCCGGTTTTTCTTCGAAAAGCAGATGCCTGCCAAAGAGCTTTCCGCCATATAGCAAAGAATTTTCATGAATGTATCCAAGTCATGAAATTGGTATTTTCTGAAACACAGGTGGGCGCAAAAAATTCTGTATCACGAAGCAAAGGCCAGCAAGTCATTAGAAAACGGCGGCGTATAGGCAAACGCAAGATGTCTGCCATCACGATGAAAAAAATAACCATTAGGACCGCCTCGCGGATGCGAAAGTAGGGTCAAAGCCATGCAAACTACAGCATAAGGGCTTTGTGACGACCCCTGATTCATTTCAGTATGCGCTTCTCCGGGCACGAGTACATTGATTTGAATATCCCTTTCCGGAAAATCCAATGCACACTCGGCAGCCATGGATGCGCCAAGTGTATTCACTGCCGACTTGCTGATGTTGTAAGGGCCAAAGCCTGGTGTAGATGCCCAGCCAGCTTCGGAGGATAGAAAAATTATGCGAAATCCCTCACTGCCTGCGAGCCGCAATGCGGCCCTGCTTGCCAGCCACTGTCCCGTCACATTGGTTGCCATGAGATCATTCCATGCATCAAGGCGTTGGCTAACGAGCGGGTTCTGACCAGCATTGGGTTGCGGAAGTGCGGCGCTATTCACCAATCCGTGTAGCCATGGGGCATATCGTCGTATCTCATCCACTGCGCAGGCCAGGCTAGGCTCTGAAGTTATGTCTGCCACCACTGGAATACACCGGCCCATATCGATGCCGAGCGATATTCCCTCGGTTAGCGTTTCCTGCAATTTCGCGGCTCGCCTTCCGGTAATAAAAACCTGGGCACCGGCCGCCGCTAGCGCCAGAGATATGCAGCGGCCATAGCCTGTACCCGCACCCGTTACCCAAAAATTTTCCCCATTGAGCCGCTCCCATCTGGATCGGGGCAAGCCAAAACGCTGGTCACGCCAGCGAGCCGGATCAGGGTTTTGCAAAATACCGAGAGTGGCGGCATTTTGCATAGGGGTGGCCTTATTTTTCCACCACATTACGCGACCTGCATTTTTTCCTTGCTTCGGGAAAAAATCTCGGTTTCGACGGCATCACGGGAAACATCGCGGATTACTCCAGACATTTCCATGACATCCACCTCTGTAAGATCGATGGCACCAAGTTCATGCGGCATGCCATAGACCCATCCTTCATAAGAGACAATGTTGTAGCCTTCCGCTGTCATTGTGCCCAGCAACACCGGCTCCCTGGAAAACTCGGCCATTATCGGCTGAGGAACATAATCGCCCACGGATTCTGCTTTTCTTGTTTCTTTGACGCCACCCTCGATCATCGAAACCACTTCCCTGATTGTCTTACCCACCAACATTCCCGGAACAGACTCGATATAACCCGAATCCCAATCAACGGAAGCACCGTGGGGCACGCCATAAAACTTCCCGTCAAACTTGACCAAATTGAAGTGATCAATAGCCCACATCAATTCCGGCTGTGCATTTTTGGTCACCACCGAAACGATGACAAAATCCTCCCCATCTACCGGCACACCTTCTGAAATGGATCCAAGACGAAGCTTGCTGCTGGCAATACGTGCAAGCGGCCTCTTGATATACGCATCACCAAGTGCGCGCACAAACATTCTGGCCAATTGGCCATCACTTTTGGTGACCAATGGGCCGGTAGCCACACCATTGCTATAGGATTGCTGACGAATAAGCCTCCGAATTTTTCCAACGACTGAAGATGGAAGTTTACCTATCATGCGCCTGACAAACGTCCCCCCGGGAATCGGCTGTGCGCTTTCCGATATAGTTGAGCCACTCTTGCACGTTGTTTCCTGCACAGAGCGCCGCCCCGAAAATGCATCTGCGAGGATCTGTTGGTCTATGGACAAATAACTTTCCCCGAATCGAATGATTTTTGGCTTGGTGGGAAGTTCGCCCGCAATATGTGCATCACCCACACTGTCTGCGCGCATATATGACCCGGCTGTACGTTGTTTTTTCTGGTCATCGTACTGGCCGCGCGAGTTAGCCCATCGCGCACTACCCTCAATGGCCGCAGTGACTTCTTCCTCAGCGGCATGCCTGATAATTCCGGACATGGTAGCTATCTGGGGATCAGTTAAATCGACATCCCCCAGAGCTTGTGGAATGCCGTAATACCAGCCGTTATGAAATACTATGTTATGCGATTCCATCTTGCGCACAAGGCGCGGTGGCTCACCGGCAACACCGAACAATGGAGGCTCCGCAAGAGTATTTGCAGCAGCCTGCTGTTTAGCCGCTTCAGCCGGGTGCATGCCTGCTGAATCTCCGGCGTGCTCCGATTTTTCCGCAAGCGGGGAACGGTGGCTTGCCACTTCAAGCGCTTGCTCCTGTTCCGTAAGCGCCGGAGCATCTACCGCTTGCTTTCCTCCCGCAATCTCGAACTCGCCGAAGCTGGTATCGTTTTCACTTCCGCCACCTCCCGTGCGCGCCCTGTCGCGTGAAAGCCTGACATCCTCGATGATCCGGTTCGCCCACGCACCCACATTAAAGCCCGCATCGTGGAGTGCCAGAACGATACGCTCAAATCGCTCCTTGCGGACTTGTGCATCAATATAGGGGTTGGTGCTATGCCACTGGTCGGCAGGAAGAGCCCTCGGATATTTATTGTAAATCTGCTCCTTGGGTTCCTTGAAGGCGATGTTGTGCGCCTCCGGTTCGATCCAGTAAACGCTGCCATTAACCAGTATTATGGGATTGATATTGGCCAATCTGCCGATATATTTGCTGTTCTTCAGTATGAGATCGATACCCTCGTTCACATCTTCCTCGGTTTCGCCGGGGATACCAATTACCCAGTTAACCTCCGTAAAAATGCCGACTTCCCAGCAGTCTTTCAGGTTTTGTGAAATCATTTCGACCGTGTAGCCCTTCTTTTGAAGGCGCAGCGTATTTTCAGAAAATGCGTCGATACCAAATCTGAGTGCGACAAAGTTGGCCTCGCGCAGCTTTTCATAAAAAGCCCTGTTCTGTTTTTTGTTAACGCGCAGTTGGCCTGTAAGTTTGACTTTGTGGTGAAGGCCGCGACGTATGATTTCATCGCATATCTCCATCACTCGTTCAGGCATGCCACCCAAATCGCTTTCATTGAACATGAATAAGTGGCAACCCTGATCAACCAGCCACTCCAATTCATCCACAAAGTTTTTCGGCGTACGGATACGCCAATAAAAGCGCTCGGCGCAGAAAGTACAGCGAGACCAGCGGCACCCGCGACTCGCAATGACAGGAGTCAACTGATAGTCATTGAAATTCCGGTAAACACTCAAGTCGCACCACTCGTATTTTGGAAATTCGATTTGATCCAGATTGTGAATCATGGGTGCTGGTAGATAGCGAAATTCCGGGGTGTCAAAACGGGAAAGTATGCCGGGCTGGTTGAATGGCCGTTCACCGCGCGCCAGTGCTTCAAGTAGCGGACCGGCAGTGAGGTCGGCTTCGGCAATACACATATAATCGCATTCCGGAAACGCGCGACGGCCGATGTCCGCGTTGTAGCAACTAAACCCGCCTACAACGATAACAATATCCGGCAACTGCGCTTTTACCCCAAGGGCAATCTCATGCGCTGCTGCCTCGTTGCACCCCTGGATCGAGAGCCCCAAAACTTTCGGTCTCGCCTCCACCAGAGCCGCGATTGCCTCGTCGATAACCGGCTTGAAAAACTCCAGTACTTCATTACGTCCGGTCGAACCTGAAGCGCCTCCGCCTGTTGCTGTCCAAAGATCGTAATGCTCCGCTTGCCATGGATCCTCCGGCAATGTCAGGTCGCCGGGGAGAACGACGCTGCCCCCCATGTCGAATAACCGATGCACGTGAAATCTGTGATAGGCAATAATATCCAGATCGACTATTTGATAAGAAATCGAAGTCTTTTTTAATGCATTATTCAAATATGCCAATCCATTAGGCATCAAGGACAAATTGCGCGAAGGGCAATCGACAATGGCAAAATCCAGCCCCTTCCTGAACTGGATATCCGGAATGTCGATTGGGTAGATATTGTGTTGAAGAGGCGTCCAGCCACGCGCCGGAATAACTTCCGGCGCAATTTCCGCCAGTATTGCAGGTTCGATCACGTTAACGGATTCAGGCAATCGCTTTCTCATTTGCATGCGGGGGAATGCCAGCGTTTCACAGAGAAAGACATTTTCCGTTCCATGCGGAAGCTCTGCTATGGGAGCAACATCGGCGAGGCCATGATGTCGATAGCTTGGTAGTATATTTTCACAAATCACAATGCCGGTAATTTGGGTGCGCAAATCAGGAACGTACTGCAGGAGATAATCGACGAATTTTGTTGAACCAACCAGCGCAAGTTTTGGCAATGAAGACAGATGTGCGCCAATGGCGCGAAGGCACTCGACATCATCCGTACCGCTATCAAATGCAAAGCATTGATATGGGCTGAATGTGACACGCATACCTTCCACCCTGGTGGCAACCTGACCTTTTTTCAGCGTCAACATTACGGATGTATTACTCATTTTCACTCCTGCAACCATTTTAATTTTTGCTGTATTACAAAAATAAGTGCCATGCATGAAGCCTTATCGTGCCTAATGGCCAGAGTTACGGCTACGCTTTTGTTTTGCCATGTCCTTGTAAGAACAATTGCGACAAAACTCCTTTTATGTTGTCCATCTGAGTAGGTTTTTGATCCACAAATCCAGATGCTTCAGGACGCAACATAACAATTAAACATAGAAATGTACCAGATTGTCTTTGGATGCGCTATTTTGGAGAGGCTTTTGGGTGCGAATAAACCCGGTTACATGGTCAATTTTAGGTGAGCGTTAACAGGCCATGCTCAACCTGCGTGTCCTGCGCGCCCATCATCGATGGGATGACTATTGGGGCCAGCGGGCTGCCGCTTGATCTCGACCAATACTTTTATTCGCACCCGAGGCTTTTAGGCTTTTGAGTTGCATATATGTGCCTAAAGCAGCTATTATCAAAACTGAATATTTACCAGCATAAAAAATTCAACTAGCAGCATCAATAATATTGGTCGTACACAATGCAACGCAGCATTGAGTGATATCTCACTCGGCAAAACACAAAGATTACCCAGTATTTTGGTTAATAATTAATGGTTATACTAGGCATATACGATGAGCTCGAAAAATTTACATGAAGACTTATCCCGTCAGTCAGTTGAAGAGAAATCAAGTGAGCGTGGATTTGGGGTTACTTTTGCCGTTGTCTTTTTTATTATAGGTTTTGCACAGTTATATCAAGACCATGATTGGTGGGCGACATGCTTCTTTGTAGCTGTTTTTTTTCTTTTTCTTGCATACTTTTGGGTGGCGCCATTACGCCCACTTAACAAACTTTGGCATCGCTTAGGTTTACTTTTATCTCATTTAGTAACCCCTATCGCTATGGGAATTGTTTTCTATTTGACTATTTTTCCGATTGGGGTACTGATGAGGCTCTTCGAGAAAGATCCACTTAAGCTGAAATTAGATCATGAAGCGCCAACATATTGGCAAGAACGAGCACCTTCCGACGCTACGCTACAAAATATGAAAAATCAATTTTGAAGGGCGCTTGATCATGCTGAACATTTTACAAGAGCTATGGATTTTTTTGCGCGTGAGAAAGAAGTATTGGCTTTTACCAATCATGCTAATGCTGGTTTTGTTGGGAGGATTGATAGTCTTGAGCCAAGGCACTGCAATCTCGCCTTTTATTTACACAATATTCTGAAATAGAAAAGAACAGCCTTGCGTGTCTTAGGGATTTCAGCGTTCTATCACGATAGTGCCGCATGTTTAATTGAGGATGGCCGAATAATAGCTGCCGCTCAGGAAGAGCGTTTTACCCGTAAAAAGCACGAGGCGGGCTTTCCACAACACGCAATTCAGTGCTGCCTAAAGGTGAGGGGAGTCGAGCTTAATCAGATTGACTATATTGCGTTTTATGACAAACCATTTTTGAAATTCGAGCGACTCCTTGAGACTTATGTCGCCTTTGCTCCACATGGTTTTCGTTCATTTCGAATGGCGATTCCGCTCTGGTTGAAAGAAAAACTATTTCAGAAAATACTACTGCGGGATGAGCTGAAAAAATTGGGGGCGGGTGCGGATATCGAAGATCGTTTGCTGTTCGCTGAACATCACCAGAGTCACGCTGCCTCCGCTTTTTTTGCTTCGCCATTCGAGGAGGCGGTTGTCCTGACAATGGATGGTGTCGGTGAATGGACCACGACTTCAGCTGCGATTGGGCGAGGGAATCACTTGGAGATGTTGAAAGAAATCCATTTCCCACATTCAATAGGCCTCTTATATTCTGCATTTACCTACTATCTTGGTTTCAAGGTTAATTCGGGTGAATACAAGGTGATGGGACTGGCACCTTATGGGGAGGCAAAATATACCGACATTATCCTGAACAAGCTCATTGATTTGAAGGCTGACGGCACCTTCCGGCTTGATATGCAATATTTTGATTATTGCACCGGCCTAAAGATGATTAACGAGAAATTTAACGAGCTGTTTGGTGGCCCGCCAAGGAAGCCCGAGGAGCCTTTGACGCAAAAGCACATGGATCTTGCTGCCTCGGTTCAATGGATTACAGAAGAAATAGTGCTACGCCTGACACGTTCTCTTTCCAGTGAAACTGGTATCAAAAACCTTTGTCTTGCCGGAGGCGTTGCGCTTAACTGCGTGGCTAACGGAAGAATCCTGCGCGACGGCAAGTTTGAGCAAATTTGGGTTCAGCCTGCTGCAGGAGATGCCGGAGGTGCAGTTGGTGCGGCTTTGGCGGCTTACTACACGCATCTTGGCATGCCGCGCCAGACGAATGGAAAAGATGCAATGTCTGGCAGTTATCTTGGGCCGAGTTATGAAGAGAGCGAGATTGAGCAGCAACTGACTGCTGCCGGCGCACACTTCGAAAAGCTGAGCGATTCCGACTTGATTGAAGCCACCGTAGACGCCTTGGCGGCAGAAAAAGCGGTGGGCTGGTTTCAGGGGCGCATGGAGTTTGGCCCGCGTGCTCTCGGTGCACGCTCTATACTTGGTGATCCCCGCAGCGCGACAATGCAGAAAACCTTGAATCTGAGAGTCAAGTATCGTGAGAGCTTTCGTCCTTTTGCGCCGGCGGTGTTAAGAGAAGACGTGTCTGAATGGTTCGAACTTGATTGCGACAGCCCATATATGCTTTTCGTTGCAAATGTGGTAAAAAATAAGCAAAGGGAAATGACAAAAGATCAGCATGCGCTGTTTGGGATCGACAAGCTTAACGTGCCGCGTTCCGAAATACCTGCGGTGACCCATGTCGACTATTCCGCGCGCATACAAACGGTTAATCAGGAGACCAATCCGAGATTTCACATGCTTCTGACCGCGTTCAAGGCCCGTACGAGTTGCCCTGTTCTCGTGAATACGAGCTTCAACGTTCGCGGTGAACCAATCGTCTGCACACCGCAGGACGCCTTCCGCTGCTTCATGGGATCGGAGATCGAATTGCTGGTTGTGGGCAACTGTATCCTTTACAAGGAAAAACAGGATCCTCGCCTGAAAATGAATTACAGCACTGCATTTGAGCTGGATTGAACTCGGGCGATGCTCTGAACAAGCCGGAAGAACAATAAATTGGAGAGCAACAAAATTCTATTTGATGAAAACATCGTATGCCCGGCAACAGGCGAAACACTGACTCTTTCGCAAGATGGATTGCTGGTATCGACATCAGGCAGGCAGTACCCAATCATCGATGAAATTCCCCTGTTGTTTGTCGAAGAGGACGGCTCAACTCCTGCTGCAACGACCAAACTGCTCGGCGCGGATGGGAAAGTGACTCATGCTGTACAGGATTTTTACGAAGAAGCGCCATTTCCGAATTACAACAGCTTTGACGATATAGCTTCATTCGTGAAGCGGGCAGACGCCGGCATTTTTGCGCGCTTGCTAAGACAACAAATCCCGATTAATTCCAATGTTCTTGAAGTTGGGTGTGGCACGGCTCAATTAAGCAATTATCTGGCTGCAACCACGCCCACGCGCGTTTACGCGGCTGATATGACTTTGGCTTCTTTGCGATTGGGGCATGATTTCGCAAAACGAAATGGAATTGAAGGCGTTCGGTTTATTCAAACAAACTTGTTTGTGCCTCCGGTCAAGCCGCAGTCCATGGATATCGTAATATCCAATGGTGTGTTGCATCATACCTATGATACGAAAAAGGCCTTCATGAGCATAAGCCGTCTTGTTAAGCCTGGCGGATACATCATCATTGGTCTTTACAATCACATTGGCAGGTTGCGCACCGACATTCGTCGCGTTTTGGTAAAGATGTTCGGGGAGCGCGTGTTGTTTCTCGATCCTCACCTGCGGAATAATCTTTCGCCGGAAAAGCGTCGCGCCTGGATTAACGATCAGTATTATCACCCGCAGGAACGAGAGCATTCAATTTCAGAGCTCATGCAATGGTTTGATGAAGCGGGGTTTTCCTTTGTATCCTCAATTCCGAAAATTATTGGTGACTTTAGTAATGACGAACCCCTTTTTGAACCGCAAAACCCGGGCACACCTTCTGACCGTATTGCCGCTGAAATTGGTATGCTCTTTTCCAGTCTGGGTGGTGAAGGCGGCCTATATATATGCATCGGACGTCGGAAATTTACGTAACGAAGTCCATATATCCAGTTTGATCTATTTCAACTCATCACGCTTTGCTAGGAAGGGGTAATCCCCCCTGAAATTAGCGTGGATTAGAAGTAGAATTTTCTCACTAAGCAATGGAGGAAGTTTTACATGAAGACATCGCGTTTTTCAGACAGTCAGATCATTGCCGTCCTCAAGCAAGCCGAGGGCGGCAGCCCGGTTCCTGAACTCTGCCGTGAGCACGGCATCAGTTCCGCCACGTTTTACAAATGGCGCAGCAAATTTGGCGGCATGGATGCCTCCCTGATGTCCCGGCTCAAAGAACTCGAAGATGAGAACCGGCGGCTCAAGAAGATGTATGCCGAAGAGCGCCTTAAAGCCGAGATCGTCCAGGAGGCCCTACAAAAAAAGTGGTGAAGCCATCTTGCCGACGCGAGATGGCGCAGCAAACGGTAGAACACCAAGGCACCAGCATCCGACTGGCCTGCCAGGCGTTCGGCATCAGCCAGACCTGCTACCGCTACCAGGCAAAGCAGTCAGCAGAGAATGTTGAAATCGCCGATCACCTGATCCGCCTCACCCACAACCAGCGCAACTGGGGATTCGGGATGTGCTTTCTGTATCTGCGCAACGTGAAGGGATATCCATGGAACCACAAACGGGTGTATCGCATTTACCGCGATCTGGAACTGAACCTGCGGATCAAGCCCAGGAAGCGCATCGTTCGGGAGAAGCCGGAACCGTTGGCGGTACCAGAAGGCATCAACCAATGCTGGTCGATGGATTTTATGCATGACCAGTTATCTGATGGGCGAAGCTACCGATTGTTTAACGTGATCGATGATTTCAACCGGGAGGCCTTGGCAATCGACATTGATCTGTCGCTACCGGCGGAGCGGGTCGTGCGGGCGCTGGATCAGGTTATCGAGTGGCGTGGCAAGCCGCTGGCGATTCGCAGCGACAATGGCCCGGAGTACATCGGCAACACGCTGGCCAACTGGGTGGAACGACAAGGGTGTTGGCGGCTGAGTAAAGCCGCGTAAATCTGGCGCGGTTTCAAGATTCTGTTGTTGGTCAGCACAAAGGGCACTTTCGTGCCCTTTGCTTTGCATCGTAATGAACCGTGCCGACGTGTCAGAACGGAGGATCTGTTTCACGCATATTTTGGGATTCAGAATCATTCTGCATACAACGCTGCTCGCGCAGCAATTCAAATAAAGGGATTTGGTAGCGTGCCCAGATCACCCCACGCAAATCATCGAGCAACTCGACCACCGCCAGTGCCTGTTCGGGTGACCAATCCTCCTGAATGATGAATGGAATTCCGCGCTGCAATCCCGAGGGCAATAGCCAGGGTTTCATGATTTCCCCTTTCTCGGTTTTCGGGTACGTTGTTCGGCGCGCTCCTTCGCCTCCTTCAAGCGGTAAGACTCACCTTCAATGGCCACCACCTCCGAGTGATGCACCAGGCGGTCAATCAGTGACACCACGCACGATGCGTTTGGGAATACCTCCGACCAGGCAGAGAACGCCTTGTTGGTCGTGACCAGCGTGCTCTTCGTTTCATAACGCCTGCTCACCAGCTCAAACAGCAAATCCGCATGGCGGTTCGAATACGAGAGATAGCCGATTTCATCGATGACCAACAAATCGGGTGACGCGTAGTGTCGTATTCTGCGGCGCAAAGCCGCGTCGCTATCGAGTGCCGCCAAGTCACCCAACAGCTCACCCGCCGTGGTGAACTTCACCGTGTACCCGCGAATCAGCGCCTGGTGTTGTTGGTACGCGTTGAAAATTACCCAGAAAACATAGCCACTGCGCGCTGAAAATTACCCAGGTGATTAACCTCCTCCGTTCCGATTTTCGGAATGGAGAAACCAAGGAGATGATCACCATGAATATACTGGGTAAAGTAAGACGTTTGTATCACCGGGACAGGCTGTCGTTATCGGAAATCGAGAG
>JBAQCT010000059.1:0-3974 GCA_049294375.1 Gallionella sp.
CCCCGCTCCTACGAAATAGCTCCCCTAATGGGTGAATTGCGTGATGAGCACAAAGCTCAATCACCACATGGGTTTTCATAACAATGCAAACGATCAACTGCGGTTTTTAGGATAAAACAATGCGTTACCATCATGCGGTGAACCACCCAATGGGTGTGGTTGAAAATTATATAGTTTTATGAATTTTTTCGTGTTTTTCGTGCCTTTCGTGGACAATTGCTTTTTCCAGGATCAATAGCCCCTGCTCAACGCATTCTGAAACAATGGATAAAATCGAAAAATCAGATGCCGAATGGCGCGAGGAACTCACGCTGGAGCAATATCAGGTGTGCCGCCAATGCGGCACCGAACCGGCCTTCAGCGGCGCATATTGGGATTGCCATGATGCGGAGATTTACCGCTGCGTGTGCTGCGGCAATGCGCTGTTCGACTCGGAAGCCAAATTCGATTCTGGCTCCGGCTGGCCGAGTTTCTGGCAACCATACAAGCCGGAGAATGTCATGACACGCGTCGACACCAGCCACGGCATACAACGCATGGAAGTGCTCTGCAAACAATGCGGCGCACACCTCGGCCATGTGTTTCCGGATGGCCCGCCGCCCACCAACCTGCGTTTCTGCATCAACTCCGCCGCGCTCGCGCTGGATAGAACCTGATCACCACACCATTATGAAATTACTATTCGACCTGTTCCCCGTCATCCTGTTTTTCATCGCCTTCAAGGCGTTCGACATCTATGTCGCCACGGCTGTCGCGATTGCCGCAACCGTCGTGCAGATCGCATGGACAAAATGGAAGCATGGCAAGGTCGATGTGATGCTATGGGTGAGCTTCGCCATCATCGCCGTATTCGGCGGTGCCACGCTGTTGTTGCAGGACGAAACCTTCATCAAATGGAAACCCACCGTGCTTTACTGGCTGTTCTCTATCATTCTGCTTTTCTCGAACCTGCTGTTCAAGAAAAACCTGATGCGCGCGCTGCTGCATGAGAAAATTGCCCTGCCGCTGCACATCTGGCATCGCCTCAACCTGAGCTGGAGCCTGTTTTTCGCCGTGCTAGGCTTCATCAATCTGTATGTGGCATTCAGCTACTCCACCGATGCATGGGTGAACTTCAAGCTGTTCGGATTTACCGGGCTGATGGTGGTGTTCATCCTGGCGCAAAGCGTATGGCTGGCGAAATATGTAGACGAGAAAAAAGAGAACAACTAATGTGGTACACAATCATCGGTCAGGATGTGCCAAATAGCCTGGGCAAGCGCATGGCGGCACGCCCCGCGCATCTGGCGCGCTTGCAGGCGTTGCAGGATGAAGGCCGCCTGTTGCTGGCTGGCCCCTTTCCGGCGGTGGATGCCGCCGATCCGGGGGCGGCGGGATTCACCGGTAGCCTGATTGTTGCCGAGTTTGCATCGCTACAGGCAGCGCGCGAATGGGCGGATGCAGACCCCTATGTTGCCGCCGGTGTGTACCGGCAGACCACCGTGCAGCCGTTCAGAAAAGTCTTTCCGGCATAACCGCATAGCGACAATGGGCGATACGCTCTCTTACTCCTCCCCTGACAAGGGGAGGCCGGGAGGGGTTTAGCTTTTGCTCCGATACTCGACGAAGTGATATTCCAACGGTTTCGGCGTTTCCTGCCGATATTTTTCACGCGACACTTCAAGCCATTCAGCCCTGTCGAACTCCGGAAACCACGCATCTCCGGCTACATCCTGCTGAATCTCGGTGACATAGAGCCTGTCCGCCAAACTCAGCGCCTGCGCATAAATATCCGCACCGCCAACCACAAATATCTGCGGATCGGATACGCAGGCAGCAATCGCATCCTGCAATGAATGCGCAACGATACATCCGTCGATTTTCAAATTGCGGTCGCGCGATACCACCACGGTAGTGCGCCCTGGCAACGGTTTGCCGATGGATTCAAAGGTCTTGCGCCCCATGATCATGTGGTGCCCCATGGTGAGTTTCTTGAAATGTTGCAAGTCGGCGGAGATGCGCCACGGCAGGGTGTTGTTGATACCGATAGTGCGGTTGCGAGCCATCGCAACAATGATTGCGAGCGATGAGCGGTGAGTGGTGAGCGGGGGAAAACCAACCCCCTCTAACTCCCCCTTGTCAGGGGGAGAACAAAGCAGCTCCCCCCTGATAAGGGGGGCTGGGGGGGTTAGGGTTTTCTTCAATTTTTTATCCTAGATTGCGACAGGTGCCTTGATCGCAGAGTACGGGTCGTAACCTTCCAGCATGAAATCCTCGAACTTGAAGCCGAGAATATCTTTCACATCGGGGTTGATGCGCATGGTCGGCAGGGCGCGCGGCGCGCGCGACAGTTGCAATTGCGTCTGCTCCATGTGATTTGAATAGAGGTGCGCATCGCCGAAGGTATGTACGAAGTCGCCGGATTTGAGGCCGCACACCTGCGCCATCATCAACGTGAGCAATGCATAGGAAGCGATGTTGAACGGCACACCGAGGAAGATATCGGCGCTACGCTGGTAGAGTTGACAAGATAACTTGCCGTCTGCAACATAGAACTGGAAGAACGCATGGCAGGGCGCGAGTGCCATCTTGTCCAATTCGCCGACGTTCCATGCGGACACGATCAGGCGGCGCGAGTCGGGGTTCTTCCTGATCTGTTCCACCACTTCGGCAATCTGATCCACCACGCGCCCGTCCGCCGCAGCCCACGAACGCCATTGCTTGCCGTATACCGGGCCGAGGTTGCCCTGCTCGTCCGCCCATTCGTCCCAGATCGACACGCCGTTTTCCTTGAGATATTTAGTGTTGGTGTCGCCCTGCAGGAACCACAGCAGCTCGTGGATGATGGACTTCATGTGGCACTTCTTGGTGGTCACCAGCGGGAAGCCTTGCGAAAGGTCGAAGCGCATCTGGTAGCCGAACACGCTGACCGTGCCGGTGCCGGTGCGGTCGGATTTTTTTGTGCCGTGCGCCAGCACATGTTGCATCAAGTCTAGATAAGCTCGCATGGACGTATAATTGCAATATTGCATGATTTATCGAGGCCATAATGCTAGCACAACTCACCCTGTCCCAGACCCTGCCTGCCACCCCGTCAGCCGCGTACCTGCTGGTGCTGTTGCCGAAGGCTAAGGCGCTGCCAAAAGACTTGCCGCATGCCGCCCTGCTCAAGGCCGTGCTGGCGCGGCGCGACATGAAGGCCGATGAGCTGGCAAAATCGCCGCTGGCCGCCAATGCCGAAAATGGTGCACTGGTAGCGTGGGGCATGCTGGATTTTGAAAAAGACACTTTCGCGTTGCAAGTGCAAGTGCGCAAAGCCTTGCAGTTGCTGCTGGGAGAAAATCCCAAGGGCATAGCCATCGCCGTGCTGGGCGACGAAGCGCAGCGCAGGCGCGCCGCCGAGCTGGCGGTGTACGGCGCATGGGTAAACAGTGCGCTGCTGCCGGTGCACAAGAAAAAGAACGAGCGCAAGCCGTTGCAGAAAATCGAGTTGCATGGTTTTGCCGACAAAAAAATCTTCGCGCCGCTCAAGGCGCAGGCCGAAGGCAACCTGTTGTGCCGCGAGCTGACCATCTTGCCGCCGAACGAACTGACCCCGGCGCTGTATCGCGAGCGGATCAAAAAACTGGCGCAGCAGCACGGCTGGCAGCATGAAGAATTCGACATGAAGAAGCTGCGCAAGATGGGCGCGGGCGCGTTCGTCGCCGTGGCGCAGGGCAGCGATCCGGAAGACGCCGCCATCGTGCATCTCTCATATAAACATCCCAAGGCGAAGCAGACCGTCGCGCTGGTCGGCAAGGGCATCTGCTTCGACACCGGCGGGCACAATCTCAAGCCGTCGCGCTACATGCATAACATGCACGAAGATATGAACGGCTCTGCCGTCACGCTCGGCATCCTGCTGGCCGCCACGCAGAACAAACTGGCGGTGAACATCGACTGCTGGCTGGCGCTGGCGCAGAATCACATCAGCCCCAAGGCATACAAGCAGAACG
>JBAQCT010000060.1:0-27474 GCA_049294375.1 Gallionella sp.
AGTAGCCCGTCATACCCGCGAAGGCGGGTATCCAGTGGCGCGCAAAGCGCGCCGATATTTGATACTGCTGGATTCCGGGTCAAGCCCGGAATGACGGATGTAATACTGTTTACGTGCCGGATCAATAGTCACTTATCGGTTAAATGATATCAAAAAATGATAAAATTTTGTGTTTATATATTATTATCAACGCGTTAAACTGCATCCGCATGGTGGGCTCTGCCCACCATGTCGGGCAGAGCCCGACCTACATTTTGGTTCCGGCTCGTCCGGCTTAGGTATCGCAAAACTACCGTCGGATTATGTAGTATATCCATGGCTCCCGTGAGCCTGGAGTGCCCATTGAAAAACTGTTTGAGCAGCGCCTGCAAGGAAGAAATTAAGGGAGATTGTATGCGTAGAGTTATGTTGATGATGCTACTGGCTATTGCAGGTAATAGTACAGCAGCGGAACCGGCAAAAGCCAAAATGGCCGCTGTCACCCACGCGGCTCCCGCAGCCCCGCCAAAAACATTCAAAGACTGCGCCAACTGCCCCGAGATGGTGATGATCCCAGCGGGCAGTTTCGAAATGGGCTCGAACAACGGTAGCGATGACAGAAAACCCGTACACCGGGTCACCATCGGCCAAGGCTTTGCGATGAGCAAGACCGAGATCACCCAAGGCCAGTGGAAATCGCTGATGGATGGCAATCCGAGCTATTTTGGCAAGTGCGGCGACGATTGCCCGGTAGAGCGGGTAAGCTGGCTTGAGGCGCAGGATTTCATCAAGAGGCTCAGCACCAAGACTGGCAAACAATATCGCCTGCCGACAGAATCGGAATGGGAATATGCCTGCCGTGCGAAAGCGCACCAAGAATATTGCGGGAGCGACAATCCCGATGATGTCACCTGGTATGCCGATCCGGTGGACAACCCTGGCGAGAAGACATTCCCGGTCGCCATCAAGCAGCCCAACGCTTTTGGTTTATACGACATGAGCGGCAATGTAAAAGAATGGGTAGAAGACCTCTGGCACGACAACTACAACGGCGCCCCCACGGATGGTAGCGCGTGGGTTGGTATCGACAGCCTGAAGCGCGTGCTTCGCGGCGGCGCATGGAAATATGGGCCACGATACGCGCGCGCAGCCGTTCGCGGCAGCAACGAACATACACGCCATGAAAGCGACATCGGATTCCGGGTCGTCAGGGTGCTCCCGTAGCACCGGGGCGCGCCCTATTTTGAATCTGCATAGAGCTTCCCCGATAGCAAGCTGGCGGAAACAATCAGCAGCGCACCCAGCCACTCCTGAAAATGCATCGTTTCATCGGCGAGAAAATACGAAGAGGCAGCGGCAACCACCAGCTCAAACAGAAAAAGAATGATGGCACGGTTGGCGGGCAAGTAGACAAGCGCATACTGCACGATATAACTGGTTCCGCACAGCGCAATGCCAAGCAGTGCCAGTATCGACCACGCCTGCGCACCGGCTGACAGCAACCGGCTATCCATGCCGCCTTGCCACCACAGCAGCGGCGCAGTCAGCAAGACCGTGCCCAGCAACACGCTGTAAGACTTTACCTCCGCACTCAGATGCACGGCGCGGCGCGACACCACATTGGACAGCGCAAAACCCATACCGGCCGACAGCCCGAGCCATTCTGCAAGATTAACCGGCAGCGGCATGCCGAGTTGCGGCTCCCACAGCATGACAAATGCACCGCTGAAGGACAGCGCGATAATCAGGTAACCATAGCGGTTGAGCCGCTCGCCGAGCAGCCAGTATGAAAATAATATTGTCCAGAGCGGCGCGAGATAGAATAGCAGCAGCACGCGCATCACTTCGCCGTGCAGCATCCCCAGCACATAGCCGAAATTCGACCAGCCCGCGCTCAACAGCAGGACAAGCGCCCACCAGCCGGTCACTCCTTTATCACGCAGGCGGAGTTCATGCCAGACGCGCGGCAACATGAATGCGCAACACAGCATCGCCAGCAGATAGGTGATCAGCGTCGCCTGTGCGCCGGATATACCGGCATCCTGCAACACGCGGTAGGGATACCAGATCAGCCCCCATACCAGCGCGCCGCTCAACACGCCGACAACCGGTATCAGATTTTGTTTTGATGACACTGGCTACACCCTTATAATTCCGCAACTCGAAAAACACTGGATTCCCGCCTGCGCGGGAATGACGGACAAAAAATGAATCCCGATTTGAACAAACTCCAGCCCTATCCGTTCCAGAAGCTCGCCGCGCTGTTTCGCGAGGTCACGCCGAACCCGGACTATCGCCCGATCAGCCTGTCCATCGGCGAGCCTAAACACGCCACGCCGCAATTCATCAAGGACGCGCTGACCGCCAATCTCGACGGGCTGGCGAATTATCCCACAACCGCCGGGAGCGACGCGTTGCGCAATGCCATCGCGAGCTGGCTGACAACGCGCTACGGCATTCCGCTGCCGGATGCAAAGACACAAGTCCTGCCGGTAAACGGCAGCCGCGAGGCGCTGTTCGCTTTTGCGCAGGCGGTGATCGACCGCAGCAGAAACAATCCGGTAGTGGTTTGCCCCAACCCGTTCTACCAGATCTACGAAGGCGCGGCGTTACTGGCGGGAGCTACGCCCCATTTTCTCAACACCCTGCCGCAAGACAATTACGCGCTGAACTTCGCGCAACTGCCGGAAGAAGTCTGGCAACGCACGCAATTGATCTATGTCTGCTCGCCGGGCAACCCGACCGGGCGCGTGATGCCGCTCGCCGAATGGCAGGCGCTGTTCGAGATGTCCGACCGCTACGGTTTCGTGATCGCCTCGGACGAGTGCTATTCCGAAATCTATTTCGGCGAAGAAAAACCGCTCGGCGCGTTGCAGGCCGCACAGCAACTGGGGCGCAGTAACTACAAGAACCTCGTGGTATTTTCCAGCCTGTCGAAACGCTCCAATGTGCCGGGGATGCGCTCCGGCTTCGTTGCGGGCGATGCCGGTGTGATCGCAAAATTCACGCTGTACCGCACCTACCACGGCTCGGCGATGAACCCGGCGATCCAGGCCACCAGCCTCGCCGCTTGGAACGACGAGGCGCATGTCGCGGAAAACCGCCGCCTGTATGCGGAGAAATTTACCAGGGTGCTGGAGATACTCAAACCGGTGCTGCCGGTCGCCATGCCGGATGCGGGCTTCTACCTGTGGGTACGCACGCCGATGGCCGACACCGCCTTCGCGCAAGCCCTGTATCGCGACTATAATGTGACCGTGTTGCCCGGCAGTTATCTGGCGCGCACCGCGCAAGGGGTGAACCCCGGCGAGAATTTTGTGCGCCTGGCGCTGGTCGCCAATACGGAAGAGGCAGTGGAAGGAGCACAAAGAATCAAAGAGCTTGTAGCGGGTAGCCTGTAGCTACCCCCTACAAGCAACAAGCTACCCGCTATTCATTCAACAGGAAATATCATGGAACAGCTACAGCAAATCATCGAACAGGGTTTTGAGCGCCGCGCCAACATCAATCCGCATAACGCCGACGCGCAACTCAAGGAAGCAGTCGATGCCGTCATCACCCAGCTCGACCAGGGCAAACTGCGCGTCGCGGAAAAAACAGACGGTCAGTGGGTAACGCACCAGTGGCTGAAGAAGGCCGTGCTGCTGTCGTTCCGCATGGAAGACAACTCGTTCGTCAAGGGCGGTTTCACCAACTACTACGACAAGGTGCCATCCAAATTCGCCGACTACAACAGCCGCGATTTCCGTGAAGGCGGCTTCCGCGTGGTGCCTCCAGCTGCGGCGCGCAAAGGTGCATTCATCGCCAAAAACGTGGTGCTGATGCCCTCCTACGTGAACATCGGCGCGTATATCGACGAAGGCACGATGGTGGACACCTGGGCGACGGTCGGCTCGTGCGCGCAGATCGGCAAGAACGTTCACCTCTCCGGCGGCGTGGGCATCGGCGGCGTGCTGGAACCGGTACAGGCCAATCCGACCATCATCGGCGACAACTGCTTCATCGGTGCGCGCTCGGAAATCGTGGAGGGCGTGATCGTCGAAGACAACAGCGTGATCTCGATGGGCGTGTTCATCGGGCAGAGCACAAAGATATACGACCGCGAGACCGGCGAGGTGAGCTATGGCCGCGTGCCCGCCGGATCGGTGGTGGTCAGCGGCAGCCTGCCTTCCGGCGATGGAAAATACAGCCTGTACTGCGCGGTGATCGTGAAGAAAGTGGATGCCAAAACCTTGTCCAAGGTGGGTATCAACGAGTTGTTAAGAGGAATTTAGCTTGTAGCTCGTAGCCTGTAGCTGGTAGCAGAGCAACAACAGCCCCAAAGCTACAAGCTACCCGCCACTGGCCACCAGCTCATAAGGAGACAAACATGATCGCCACACCCTTGCTGCAACTGGCCGCCGACAAACAGGCTTCCGACTTGTTCTTTTCGGTCGGTGCACCGGTCAATATCAAGATCGACGGCATTGCCATGCCGGTCAACGCGCAGATTCTGGATGCCGCCGTTATCAAACGCATCGCGTACGAGTTGATGTCCCCGAAACAGATCGCCGAATTCGAAGCGAAAATGGAAATGAATTTTTCGTTCCGCGCCGATGGCATCGGAAATTTCCGCGTCAATATTTTTCGCCAGCGCAACGATATCGCCATCGTGATCCGCCATGTCAAAGGCAAGATCGACAATGTGGAAAACCTGCATCTGCCCACCGTGCTGAAAGACCTCATCATGGAAAAACGCGGCCTTGTGCTGGTGGTCGGCGCGACAGGCTCCGGCAAATCTACCACGCTTGCCGCGATGATCGAGCACCGCAAAAATACCAAGAGCGGCCATATCCTGACTATCGAAGATCCGATCGAATATATTTTCGGGCACGGCAAATCCATGGTGAACCAGCGCGAAATCGGCACCGATACCCTCACCTACGAGAATGCGCTATCCAGCGGGATGCGCGAGGCGCCGGACGTGCTGATGATCGGCGAGGTGCGCGACCGCGATACGCTCAAGCACGCATTGATCTTCGCGCAGACCGGACACCTGTGCCTGACCACGCTGCACGCCAACAACAGCTACCACGCGCTGAACCGCATCGTGAACTTCTTCCCCTACGATTCGCGACAAAGCGTGTTGTCAGACCTGTCGATGTGCCTGCGTGCCGTGATCTCGCAACGCCTTATACGTAACGTGCAAGGCAAGCAGGTACCCGCCGTGGAAATCCTGCTGAACACCTCACTGATTGCCGACCAGATCAAGAACGACGAGATTGAAAAAATACGCGAGTCCATCGAGAAGAGCGTTGCCGCCGGATCGCAGACCTTCGAACAGGCGCTATACAAGCTGTTCAAGACAGGCCAAATTACCAAGGAAGAAGCCATGCGCAACGCCGATTCGGCAAGCAACCTTTCCACCTTGATCGATTTTTCCGAGCGCACCAACACCAGCTTTAAAATCCCCGCATATGGCACCAAGCCAGACGCACCAGCAAGCTCATCATCGCAATCGGATTTCAGCGGCATCAAGCTTAATCTGGATGATCCGAAATAAAACCGGCAAATATCTTTCATGTCTGAAACATTGCAACTTGCCAGCCAGCTAATTTCCCGCCGCTCCCTCACCCCGGCGGATAACGGCTGTCTCGATATCATCGGCGCGCGCCTCGCGCCGCTCGGCTTCAACCTGGAAAAAATGCGTTGCGGCGAGGTCGATAATCTGTGGGCGCGGCGTGGTAACGCCGCACCGCTGGTGTGCTTCGCCGGGCATACCGACGTGGTGCCGACCGGTCCGCTGGAAAAATGGGACAGTGACCCGTTCACGCCCGAGGTACGCGACGGCATGCTGTACGGGCGTGGCGCGGCGGATATGAAAGGCTCGCTTGCCGCATTTATCACCGGAGTTGAAAAATTCCTTGCAAATCACCCGCAGTATCGCGGCTCCATCGCCCTGCTGCTCACCTCGGATGAAGAGGGCGTGGCGGTAGACGGTACGGTGCGCGTGGTCGAGGTATTGCGGGAGCGCAACGAACTGATCGATTACTGCATCGTCGGCGAACCGACCTCGGTTGCCAAGACCGGCGACACCATCAAAAACGGGCGGCGCGGTTCACTGTCCGGCACGCTCACCGTCAAGGGCGTGCAGGGACATATCGCCTACCCGCACCTGGTCAAAAACCCGATCCACCTCGCCGCGCCCGCGATAGCCGAACTGGCCGCGGCGACATGGGATAACGGTAACGAATATTTCCCACCAACTTCATGGCAAATATCCAACATCCACGGGGGCACGGGAGCAACAAACGTGGTGCCCGGCACGGTTGAGATCATGTTCAACTTCCGCTTTTCCACCGCCAGTACGGAGGAAAGCCTGAAAAACAAACTCTGTGCGATCCTCGACCGTCACGATCTGGAATATGACTTGCGCTGGGAGCAATCCGGTAGCCCCTACCTCACACCGCGCGGCAACCTGGTTGAAATAGCCAGCGGCGCAATACGCGAAGCGACCGGCGTGACAACAGAACTCTCGACCAGCGGCGGCACTTCCGACGGGCGATTCATCGCCAGTATCTGCCCGCAGGTGATCGAGCTCGGCCCGCTCAACGCCACTATCCACAAGATCAACGAATGCGTGGCGGTAGCCGACCTCGACGCCCTTTCAGAAATCTACTTCCTTACCCTGCGCAAGCTGCTGACCGAATAAACAAAGAAAAACGATAGTCCACGAAAGCCACGAAAAAACACGAAAAGACCCCCAACCCATGCCGCAGTTAATACAACCACCCTATGGGTGAGATGACAAATTTATGTAATCTATTGACCAATTTCGTGGCTTTCGTGTTTTTCGTGGATAAAAAAGGTTTTAGATGAAATATTTTTTCCTGATCCTGCTTGCCGTCGCGTTGCTGTGGATCGTCTCCATCTTCCGGGCGAACCGGCGTAGCGCTACCCGCGATAACCGCGACAGCAGCGGAAGCAGTGGCGATTCCGGTGGAAGCTCCTCTTCAAGCTGCGACAGCAGCGATGGCGGTTGTGGGGGCGGAGATGGCGGTGGGGGCGGAGGAGACTGATGAGCAACTATTTTTCCGGCGCAAATCACAACCTTTACAGCGTGCGCGATTGGCTGCGCTTCGCGGTGAGCCGCTTCAACCAGGCCAATTTATTTTTCGGGCACGGCAGCAACAACGCTTACGACGAAGCCGCCTACCTGATACTGCATACGCTGCATCTACCGCCGGATCGGCTCGACCCGTTTCTCGATGCGCATCTGACCGAAATGGAGCGCACCGAAGTGCTGAGCATTATCCAGCAGCGCGTCGAGCAGCGCGTGCCGGCCGCTTACCTGACACATGAGGCATTTCTCGGCGATTTCAGTTTTTATGTGGATGAACGCGTTATCGTGCCGCGTTCGTTCATCGCAGAGTTACTGCTCGAACAACTCGCGCCGTGGATTGAAGAACCGGAAGAAATCGGCAGCGTATTGGATCTGTGTACCGGCAGCGGCTGCCTCGCCATCCTCGCCGCACATGCTTTCCCCAACGCCAGCGTAGACGCTGCGGACTTGTCGCCGGACGCATTGTCCGTCGCCGAGCGCAATGTTGCCGATTACAACCTGCAAGACCGTGTGCATCTGGTCGAATCGGATTTATTCGCCAAACTGAACGGCAGACAGTACGACATCATCATCAGCAACCCGCCTTACGTGGATGCCGCATCGGTCGCCTCGTTGCCGCAGGAATACCGGCACGAGCCGAAACTGGCGCTCGGCAGCGGCCATGACGGGCTGGATGCCACACGCATCATCCTCGAACACGCAAAGCAATATCTCACCGGAAACGGCATATTGGTCGTCGAGATCGGCCACAACCGCGAAGTGCTGGAAGCCGCCTACCCGAGCCTGCCGTTCACCTGGCTGGACGTCAGCGCGGGCGACCAGTTTGTGTTCATGCTGCACAAAAATGATTTGCCCTAGAAAAACAATCAATGTCTGTCGACCACTACGAGAACTTCCCCGTCGCCTCCATCCTGATGCCCAAACGGCTGCGCAAGCCGGTGGCGGCGATCTACCATTTCGCGCGCGCGGCGGACGATATCGCCGATGAAGGCGATCTGCCTAACATTGAACGGCTCGGGCAGCTCGACGAATTCCGCGCCGAGCTGGCGCGCATCGAAAAAAACGAGACACCGCTCACGCCGCTGTTCCTGAACCTTGCCGCCGAGATTCAACAACATGCGCTGCCGATGCAGCCGTTTTACGATTTGCTCGACGCCTTTTCGCAGGACGTGGTGAAGAAACGCTACGCGGGTTTCGACGAGCTGCTCGACTACTGCCGCCGCTCCGCCAATCCGGTCGGGCGCCTGCTGCTACATCTCTACGGCGAAACCAAGCCCGCCTGCCTCGCCTACTCGGACGCCATCTGCACCAGCCTGCAACTGATCAATTTCTGGCAGGATGTCGCGAAGGATTACGCCATCGGGCGCATCTACCTGCCGCTGGATGAGATGGCGCAATACGGCGTGAGCGAGGAGCAAATCGCGCAGGGCATCATCGACGATGCCTGGCGCAGACTGATGCAGTTCCAGGTGGATCGCGCGCGCGCCATGATGCGCTCCGGCGCACCGCTCGGCAGCATCCTCACCGGGCGCATCGGCATGGAGATGCGCATGATCATCGAGGGCGGCCTGTGCATCCTGCGCAAGCTGGAATATGCCGACCATGACATGTTCAACAAACGCCCGGTATTGCGCCCGCTCGACTGGTTCGCCATGCTGGTCAGAAGCGCGCCGTTCATCATCTGACATGGCAACTCCCATATGACTCCGGATCAGTACTGCCAGGAAAAGACCGCAAAAAGCGGTTCCAGCTTCTACTACAGCTTCCTGTTCCTGCCGCCGGACAAGCGCCGCGCCATCACCGCGCTGTACGCCTTCTGCCGCGAGGTGGACGATGCGGTGGATGAATGCTCGGATGCCAGCGTAGCGCGTACTACGCTCAACTGGTGGCGCGGGCAGGTAGCAGAAATCTATGGCGGCAAACCACAGCATCCGGTCGCGCAAGCCTTGGTTCCGGTGGTAAAACAATTCAACCTCGCGCAGGAATTGTTGCTGGAGATCATCGCTGGCATGGAGATGGATATCGACCAGCCGCGCTACCCGGATTTCGAGTCACTGCGGCTATATTGCTACCGCGTCGCGTCGGTAGTCGGGCTGCTGTCGGCGGAAATCTTCGGCTACAGCGACCGCCGCACGCTGGAATATGCGCACGACCTCGGCATCGCCTTCCAGCTCACCAACATCATCCGCGATGTCGGCGAGGACGCGCGCCGCAACCGCATCTACCTGCCGATGGACGAGATGCAGCAATTCGGCGTAGCGGCAGCGGATATTCTCAACGCGTGTGAAACGGAAAATTTCCACCGGCTGATGGCCTTCCAGGTCGAGCGCGCGCAACGCTACTACCGACAGGCGCTCGACCTCCTCCCCGCAACGGATCGCAAGGCGCAGCGCACCGGCCTGATTATGGCAGCGATCTATCGCACTACGCTGGACGAGATCACCACCAGCGGCTGCCATGTGCTGAAAGAACGGGTTTCACTCGGCGCAGGCTACAAACTGTGGCTGGCTTTCAAGGCGTGGCTAAAACCGTAAAAGAGCAGACTTCCTCCCCCTCTCATGGGGAAGGTTATAATCGACTACCAAGCCATCAATAGACGAGGAGCCATTCATATGTTTTCCCGCAGCATTCAGGCAAAATTCATCCTGCCCGTTTCAATCCTTGTCATCATCACCACGCTTATCCTCGTCGCGGTCATCTCAATCGGAAACAGCCGCAACATCGAGCAGTCCGCCCAGAGCGAAATCCAGGAGAAGCTCGCCAACATAGTGCAAATTCTTGCCGTCACCGACGCCATCATGATGGAACGCGTGAAGGGCTCGATGAAATTGCTGATGGAACGCGGCGGTGCGACCGGCATTCCGCGCCAGAGCAATCCGGTGGAAGTCGAAGGCAAGATGCCGCCCGACCTGATTTTCGGTACCCAACCCCAGGCACATCGCTTCGAACTGGTGGATAGCGTGACCTCCAGCCAGGGAGGCACCGCCACGCTGTTTTCCAAGGCTGGCGAAGAGTTCGTGCGGATCAGCACCAACGTGAAAAAGAGCGACGGCAAGCGCGCCATCGGCACTATCCTCGACCCCAGCGGCAAGGCCATCAAGGCGATCCGCGAAGGCAAGGCTTTCTATGGCCAGGTAGATATTCTGGGCAACCCCTTCCTCACCGGCTATGAACCCATGCTCGACGCCCAGAAAAATACTATCGGCATCTGGTACGTGGGCTACAAGATCGACATGCAGGCCTTGCAGCAATCCATTTCCAAGAGCCGCATCCTGAATGGCGGCTTCATCGCGCTGCTGGACAACAAGGGAAAGGCGCGTTTCCATTCCGAAAATGCCACCCCAGAAACCGTTCTGGGCGTTGCGGGCGGCAAGCTCCAGGGTTGGGAAGTCAAACGGGAAGCCTTCGCCCCTTGGGGTTTCGAAATTGTAGCGGCTTACCCCAAGGACGAAGTAAGCGGCGCGGTCAATAAAGCCATCCTCGTCGTCGTGGCGATAGGCGTGGTGCTGGGCGGCATTCTGGTGGGCTTGCTGTTCTGGCTGTCGCGTTCGCTGGTTATCAACCCGTTGAACGAGGCGGTTGCCGCCGCCGGAAAAATCGCCAATGGCGACTTGTCCAACCTGGTCAGCACCCGACGCGAAGATGAAATCGGCACCTTGCTCAACGCCTTGAGGCACATGCAGGAGTCGCTGCGCCAGATGATCGGCAGCATCACCAGCAACGCCCAGCGCATTTCCGAGCTATCCGCTTCCCTTTCCTCCACATCCAGCGACGTGGCGAGCCAGTCCGGGCAACAGAGCGAAGCGGCTGCCTCGACTGCGGCGGCAGTGGAACAACTGACCACCAGCATCGAACACATGGCCGAGAGTGCCCGCGATTCCTTCAAGCTGGCGCAGGAAGCCGGTGAAACCGCCAAGCGCGGCGCCGGCATCGTGAGCCAGGCTTCGGCAGAAATGGGCAACATTGCCGAGAGCGTGAACCAATCGTCCCAACGGATTCTCTCGCTGGGCGAGCACTCCACCAGTATTTCCACGATTGCCGGAGTGATCAAGGACATTGCCGACCAGACCAACCTGCTGGCGCTCAACGCGGCCATCGAAGCGGCCCGCGCCGGCGAGCAGGGACGCGGATTCGCCGTGGTGGCCGACGAGGTCAGAAAACTCGCCGAACGCACCGCCAAATCCACCGATGAAATCACGACCATGATCGGCGCAATCCAGTCAGAAACCAAGCACGCCGTGGAAACCATGCATCAAGGGCAGCAACGCGTCGATACGGGAGTGGCGATGGCCGGCGAGGCGGGTCAAGCCATGGGCGAGATCAGCAGCGGCTCGGAGCGGGTGGTGGATGCGGTCAACAGCATATCCGCCGCGCTCCAGCAGCAAAGCGCTTCCAGCGGGCTCATCGCCTCCAACGTGGAGAAAATCGCCACCATGTCGGAGCAAAACGCCATAGCCATCCAGAATGTCGCCAATGCGTCCGCCCAACTGCGGGAGTCCGCCAGCTCGCTACAGGCAGCGGTGGCGCAGTTCAGGGTATAGGAGCCGGTTTCGGCAGGATTCATTTCTTCCCCCTTGCTGTGAGCCGATGAACGACTATCAAGCCACTCACGTTGCAATCATCGGCGGCGGCTACGCGGGCATGGCGGCGGCAGTCGCGCTGGCCGGGCGCGGCATCCCCGTCACCGTATTCGAGAGCGCCCAGCAACTTGGCGGGCGGGCGCGCGGCGTGCTGCATCAGGATACGCAACTGGATAACGGCCAACACCTGTTGCTCGGCTGCTACCGCGAGACCCTGCGTCTGATCAAACAGGTCGGAGGCAACCTCGAACAGGACTTTCTGCGCCTGCCGCTGCAACTCGATCTGCATGGCGAGTTTTCACTGAGGGCGCCACACCTGCCCGCGCCGCTGCACCTGCTGATGGCGCTGCTCGGCGCGCAAGGCCTGCCGTTCGGCGCGCGCCTGAGCGCCGCGCGCTTCATGCTCGCGCTGCGCCGCATCAACTTCCATTTATCCAGCGACATGACCGTCGCCGACCTGCTCGCGCAGCATGGACAAGATGCCGAGCTGACGCAAAAACTCTGGGAGCCACTGTGCATCGCCGCGCTGAACACGCCCATCCATAAGGCCTCGGCGCAGGTGTTGCTCAACGTGCTGCGCGACGCGCTGAACCGGTCGCGTGCCGACAGCGACATGCTTCTGCCGCGCATCGATTTCACCGCGCTATTTCCACAGCGCGCCGCAAGCTATGTCGAGCAACGCGGCGGCAAGGTATTCACCTCCTGCGGCGTGGAAGCGATCATCCCAAAAGGCGATGGCATCGAACTCATCACAGATCAAGGCAATACGACATTCAGCCACGTTATCTGCGCCGCCCCCCCAGTGATAGCCGCAAAGCTATTGCGCCCGATCGCAAAGCTCGATAGCGCCGTAAAACAGATCGAAGGCATGGAACATCAGCCGATCTACACCATCTACCTGCAATACCCGCCACAGATCACCCTGCCGCATCCGATGATCGGCCTGCACCGGCGCTTCAGCCAGTGGCTGTTCGACAAGGGGCAAATCGCCGGGCAGCACGGCCTGCTCGCCGCCGTCATCAGCGCGGAAGGCATCCATCAAGAATTGCCGCAGGAACAACTGGCGCAAAAAGTAATTGCGGAACTGCGCGAAGAATTCGGCATCGGAGAAATACCGGAATGGTTCAAGGTCATCGCCGAGAAACGCGCCACCTTCGCCTGCACACCCGGCCTGCAACGCCCTTTTCAGCAAACAGCCCTGCCCGGCCTGCTGCTGGCGGGCGACTATACCGCAGGCGACTATCCCGCCACACTGGAAGGCGCGGTACTGAGCGGGTTGCGCTGCGCCAGCCTGATTCCAGCACAATAATCTTGTGTCGATGGTGTATATTTTATTGTTATAATAGGCGACAGTAATACTCAACTTTAAGAGCCAAACATCGATTGAAGAGCGGATATACCCACCGCGCCATTTATAAGGAAACCGATATGCCAACCATTGCGGAATTCATGACCGCCAACCATAAGGCCTGCGACGACGAATTTGCCATTGCCGAGGAAAATGCCCTCGCCGGTGATTGGGGCAAGGCCGAAACCGCTTTCAATGCCTTTCGCAACGGCATGACGCGGCATTTCGGGATGGAACAGGATGTGCTTTTCCCCGCGTTGGCCTCTGCCGGCGGCCCTTCCGGCCCGGTACAGGTCATGCTCATGGAGCACAGGCAAATAAATGGGCTCCTCGAACAAATGGCCGATGCGGTGGCGCAAAAAGATGCGCAGGAATACGGTGGTCTGTCGGAGACCCTGCTGATGGTGATGCAGCAGCATAACCACAAGGAAGAGAACATCCTCTATCCGATCATGGATGAGATACTGGCAGGGGAACAGGAAGAGCTCTTTAAACGCATGCAGACCACCTGAACACGATGTCGGAATTATCATGGTGACAGAAATTGTAGCGAGCAGCTTTGGGGTGGATGAGGCCGGAGCACAGCGCCCGCAGCATACCTTGCAGTATGTGAGGAGCGCGCGCACCGCCCGACTCCGCCCCGGAGCCGCGCAGTAGATTTATGGCGCCATGCATCGATGTACGCGGGTTGCCTCCGCCGGAGCCTTTCGAAAATATCGCCCGCGCGTTGCAAACGCTCACTGGCAACGACACCCTGAAGGTGCTCATTCACCGCGAACCCTTTCCGCTCTACGACATGCTGCGCGGCGCGGGTTATGCGTGGCAGACCACCGCGCTCGCCAATGGCGATTTTGAAATCCTGATCACCCGCACTACATGAAACTCGCTTCGCTCAGCCCCGAACAAGCGCCGCCGATCAACGTACCGCTGCGTTTTTTCGTCGCGGCACCGGTTTTCCTGATGCTGGCCGCGCTGCTGCTGGCCGCATCCGGCGGCAACCCGTTTGCCGATCTGCGCTCTCCCGCGCAGATCGCCGCCACGCACCACATCACGCTGGGGTTCATGGCGATGGTCATGATGGGCGCCACCCAGCAATTACTGCCGGTGGTGATTGGCAGCACGATGCCAGCAACCAGATGGGTAGCATGGCTCACCTTTCTGCCGCTGATCGCGGGCGCGCTGTCGCTGTCCGCCGGTTTCATGCTGGGCAACCCGGCGCTGCTCAACCTTTCCTGGCTGCTGCTCGGGCTGGCCTTCCTGGTGTTCATCGCCGCTGCCCTGACTAGCCTCGCGCGCGCCGCCGCAAAGAACGCGACGAAAATTGCGCTGCTGCTGTCCATCCTCTCGCTTGCGGGCGCCGTCGCGCTCGGCATGCTGCTGGCTGGCGGCTACGCCAACGGTTTGGCGCTTCCCTACGCCAAACTGGCGGCAGCCCATATCAGCCTGGCATTGGGTGGCTGGGTGCTGCTGCTGGCCGTCGGCGTGTCTTACCAGGTTGTCCCGATGTTCCAGTTGACCCCGAACTACCCGAAATGGGCGACCGTCTGGCTGGCTCCGGCGATCTTTGCCGCCCTGCTGCTGAACGTGGCATTGCTCCTGCCTGAGTCTGTTCCAAGCTGGGCAGGATTCATCGCGGAAGCCATATTCTGGTCGCTGGCCTGTTGCTTCGCCGCCGTTACGCTCAAGCTGCAAAACCAGCGCCGCCGCCGCGTTCCGGACGCCCCGCTGAGTTTTTTCCGGCTCGCCATGTGCGCGCTATTGCTCGCCGCAGCGTTTTCGCTGGCGGCGCTGATCTTTCCGCCAGCCGGTGATTCCCTGCGGACGCTGTCGGCGCTGGCTTTTCTGGCGGGTTTCGCGCTGTCGCTGATCCAGGGCATGCTCTATAAAATCATCCCCTTCCTGGTCTGGTTCCACCTGTTCCGCGAAGGATTGCCCGCCGCCGTGCCGAACATGAAGAATATCATTCCGGAGCACTGGATATGGCGGCATTTGTGGCTGCACTGCGGCACGCTGGCGGCGGTACTGCTTGCACCATGGCTGAATGCGGCGGTATGGCTGACCATACTCGGCCTGTTGCTGGAAGGAGCGCTGCTGGGCTACGGCATCTTCACCGGCATCGCGGTTTACCGGCGCACGCTCCGGAAAATCGAACAAACAACACCCTGAGGTTTCCGTGAGTTATTTCCTGCTCAAACACATCCACGTTTCCTGCGCAGTCATCAGTATTGTGCTGTTCTTCCTGCGCGGTATCTGGAGCTTCAACGATTCGCCCATCATGCGCCAGCGCTGGGTCAAGATCGTGCCGCACTATATAGACACGGCGCTGCTCGCCAGCGCGCTGGCGCTGGCTTACACCATCGGCCAATACCCCTTCGTGGACGCGTGGCTGACCGCCAAGTTTTTCGGCCTGGTGCTGTTTATCCTGCTGGGCACTATCGCGCTGAAACACGGCAAGAGCAAATCCATCCGCATCGTTGCCTGGTTTGCGGCGCTGGCAGTGTTCGCCTACATCGTGCTGGTTGCCGCCAGACACGACCCCTTGCCGTTCATTCATTGAGGATCACAATATGATTTCGTTCGCATCCGGAGAAGCCGCCCCCAGTTTCGATCATCCGCTGGAAATGCTGCATGCCTGCCACGGCAAGATCCAGCGGCAGATCGACACGCTGCAAAAACTGGCTGCCCACCTGCCCGCCCACGGCTGCGACAAGCAGGCGCAACAGGCCGCGCAAAGCATCCTGCGCTATTTCGATACCGCCGGGCAATTCCATCATCAGGACGAGGAAGAAAACCTGTTCCCCACATTAATCGCCTTGGACGTTCCGAATAAAGATGAGATCGAAGCCTTGGTCGACCGGCTGCTCGCCCAGCATGTCGTCATGTTTTCCGCCTGGAGCGACATGCGCGCGGTATTGGTGAAAATTGCAGAAGGCGTGAATACACCGCTGCCCGAGGCAATGATCGAAAGGCTGTCAGGCAGTTATACCCGCCATATCCAACTCGAAGAAACAGAATTGCTGCCGCTTTCCGCGCGCCTGCTCACCCCTGAGCAAATCATGGCAGTGGGGAAAAGCATGGCAGAACGGCGCGGCGCGAAATTTCCGGCGGCATCGGCTGGCTGATTTTTTAGCCTGCCATCTGGCACACCCACCGTCATCCGATTTAATTTCTCTTGATTTTTCATATTCCTTACTTTAGAGTAAGGAATATGAAAAAGGAGAACCCGTATGCCTATAGCAACCCTAACCAGCAAAGGCCAAGTCACCATCCCCGCTGTCGTGCGGGCTGCACTCGGTGTAGAAACTGGAGACAGAGTGGAATTTATCCAGGTTGAGCATGGTCGTTTTGAGCTAGTGGCCGCCACTCAGTCGGTAACCGCTTTGAAAGGATTGATCCACAAGCCCGCCTCGCCGGTAACAATTGCGGCGATGAATCAGGCAATCGCCACTCATGGAGCAAAAGCAAAATGATTGGTTTGGATACCAATGTTCTTGTTCGCTATGTCGCGCAGGACGATCCAAAACAATCACCCAAGGCCACGCGACTGATCGAGTCAATGACTGCGGATGCGCCAGGTTACGTTAGCCTCATCTCTGTTGTCGAATTAGTCTGGGTGCTGACAGATTGCTACGCATTGACCAAAGATGAAATATGCGAAGTACTTGAAACGCTACTGCGAACAAAGGAAATTATCGTGGCACATGCCGATATCGCGTGGAAAGCTTTGCGGATTTTTAAGGGAGGCAAGGCTGATTTCGCAGACTGCCTGATAGAACGATCCGCCAATGAAGCGGGTTGCAGCTATACAACAACATTTGATCGTGCCGCCGCCAAGCACTGCGGTATGAAATTGATCGAGTGACCACGGCCAATAAATTTGCTTCGCTCGCCCTGTCGTAGAAGATGGAATAGTAAATATGCCGCTATATAATTCGGCTGCGCTTCTTCATAAATCAGCCGGAAAACGCTAGAATCCACGCTTCGCAACTGATCTAATCAAAAGGAATTCCTATTATGTCGATGTCCGACCGCGACGGTTTCATCTGGTATGACGGCAAGCTTGTGCCGTGGCGCGATGCCACCACCCATGTGCTGACCCACACCCTGCATTACGGCATGGGCGTGTTCGAGGGGGTGCGCGCCTACAAGGCGGCCAAGGGCACGGCGATCTTCCGCCTGAAGGAGCATACCGACCGGTTGTTCAATTCGGCCTACATCTTCCAGATGAAGATGCCGTATGACAAAGAGACATTGATGGAAGCGCAGAAGAAAGTGGTGCGCGCCAACAAGCTGGAATCCTGCTACATCCGCCCGATCGTGTTCTACGGCTCGGAAGCCATGGGTATCGCTGCCACCACGCTCAGCGTGCATGTCGCCGTCGCGGCCTGGCCGTGGGGCGCCTACCTCGGTGAGGAAGGCATGGCGAAAGGCATCCGCGTAAAAACTTCCAGTTTCACCCGCCACCACGTCAACATCAACATGTGCCGTTCGAAATCGGTCGGCACCTACACCAATTCCATCCTCGCGCACCAGGAAGTCGCGCACGACGGCTACGACGAGGCGCTGCTGCTGGATGTGGACGGCTATGTGGCCGAGGGCGCGGGCGAGAACCTGTTCATGGTCAAGAAAGGCAAGCTCTACACCCCCGATCTGACCTCTTGCCTGGAGGGCATCACGCGCGACGCCGTCATCACGCTTGCAAAAGATCTGGGGCTGGAGCTGATCGAGAAGCGCATCACGCGCGACGAGGTGTATTGTGCCGACGAGGCATTCTTCACCGGCACCGCTGCGGAAGTGACGCCGATCCGTGAACTGGACAACCGCACCATCGGTTGCGGTTCGCGCGGCCCAATCACAACCAGGCTGCAACAGGTATTCTTCGATTGTGTGGCGGGCAAGCATCCGCAGCATGCCGATTGGCTGGCCTACGTTTAAAGGGGAAATGCCATGAGTAACGAAAACATCGTTCAACACTACATCGAAGTCACCGCGAACGATTTGCCATTGACTTGCCCGATGCCGGGTACGAGTTTGTGGAATGCCCATCCAAGAGTAGGTATTTCACTCAATCATGGCGGCGAGGCGCGTTGCCCGTATTGCGGGATGCTTTATAAATTCAAGGGCGAGCCGCCCAAGGCGCATCACTAGCCCATACACACTTCACGTAGGGTGCGCCGTGCGCACCATGGTGCGTGAAACGCACCCTACAAATGCCCAAAACCACAATACGAAAAATTTTAATTGTCGGCCCCAGTTGGGTAGGCGACTGCATGTTGATGCAGCCGATGCTGATGCGCCTCAGGCAACGCCACCCCGATTGCCGCATCGACGTGTTTGCTCCGCCGTGGACCGAGAAATTATTGCGCGCCATGCCGGAGGTGCATGAGGTCATCGTCAATCCGTTCCCGCACGGCGCGCTGCAACTGATGGCGCGCTACCGGCTCGGCAAGGAACTGCGCGCCGCACGTTACGACCAGGCCATCGTTTTGCCAAACTCGTGGAAATCCGCGCTCGTGCCGTTTTTTGCGCATATCCCGCTACGCACCGGCTTTGTCGGAGAGTCGCGCCATATCCTGCTCAACGATGCGCGCAGGCTCGACAAACAGAAACTGCCGCTGATGGTGGAACGCTTCGCGCAACTCGCCGAGGCACCCGCAAGGAGTACGCCGGTGGGTGCCCCGCTACTGCGTAGCGACCCTTCCGCAGATGCGCAAGGCGAAATTCCGCGCCCGCTGGCGAATCCGAAACTGGCAGTCAATGAAACACAGCTCACCGCCACGCTGCACAAGTTGAGCCTGACGCTGGATCAGCCTGTCGCGGTATTCTGCCCCGGCGCCGAATACGGCCCCGCCAAGCGCTGGCCCGCAGCCTACTATGCAGACATCGCACAGCGCCTGTGGCAGCGCGGTTATGCGGTCTGGCTGATCGGCTCTGCCAAGGACAAGCCCGTTGCCGACGAAATCAACCAGCTCACCGGCGAGCGATGCACCAACCTGTGCGGCGGAACCGATCTGGGGGATGCCATTGCACTGCTCTCTTGCGCACAACTGGTCATCAGCAACGACTCCGGCCTGATGCACCTGGCCGCCGCGCTGGATCGGCCGATGCTGGCGCTGTTCGGCTCCAGCAGCCCGCAGTTCACCCCGCCGCTGTCCGCGCAGGCGCAGGTTGTCAAGCTCGACATCGAATGCAGCCCGTGCTTCAAACGCGAATGCCCGTTGGGGCATTTCAACTGCATGATGCAACTCACCCCGGATAGGGCTTGGGAAAAACTGACGCAAACTGTTACCAATCTTCACTAAAAAACCGAACGGCACAAAATGCGGAACTTACCCAAGGAAATTTTTAAGGCCTACGACATTCGCGGCATCGTCGGCAAGACGTTGACGCCCGAAGTGGTGGAGGCCATCGGCCATGCGCTCGGCTCGGAAGCGGCGGCGCGCGGACAACGCACGATTGCGATCGGTCGCGACGGAAGATTGTCCGGCCCGGAACTGATCGCCGCCCTGGCGCGCGGCATCCGGAAAAGCGGCATCGACGTGATCGACGTGGGACTCGTCGCCACGCCGATGGTGTATTTCGCCGCCTATCAGTTTCAGACAAACTGCGCGGTGATGCTGACAGGTAGCCACAACCCGCCGGATTACAACGGCCTGAAAATGGTACTGGCCGGAGAAACATTATCAGGCGAAACGATCCAGAAGCTGCGCGCGCGCATCGAACAGGGTGACCTCGCGCACGGCTCCGGCAGCTACACGCAGCGCGACATCGGCGCGGATTACATCGCACGCATCGTCTCCGATATCAAACTGGCGCGCCCGATGAAGATCACCGTGGACTGCGGCAACGGCGTAGCGGGTGCTTATGTCGCAAACCTGTATCGCCAGATCGGTTGCGAAGTACATGAAATGTTTTGCGAAGTGGACGGACACTTCCCCAACCACCATCCCGACCCATCCGACCCGCACAATCTCGCAGACCTGATCGCCGCGTTGCGCGACAACGACAGCGAGCTGGGGCTGGCGTTCGACGGTGATGGTGACCGCCTCGGCGTAGTCACCAAGGATGGCAAGATCATCTATCCGGATCGCCAGTTGATGCTTTTTGCCGCCGACATGCTGAGCCGCAACCCCGGCGCGGAAATCATTTTCGACGTTAAATCCACGCGCAACCTGTTCGGCTGGATACGAAAGTACGGCGGCAAACCGACGCTATGGAAGACAGGGCATTCGCTGGTCAAAGCCAAGATGAAAGAAACCGGCGCGCTGCTTGCGGGCGAAATGAGCGGCCACATGTTCTTCAAGGAACGCTGGTACGGCTTCGACGATGGCTTATACAGCGGCGCGCGCCTGCTGGAAATACTGAGCAAGGTGGCAAACCCCAGTGCCACGCTGAATGCCCTGCCGGATGCGGTCTGCACTCCTGAGCTGCATATTCATACTGCCGAAGGCGAGAACCACTCATTGCTTGCCCATCTGCAACGTACCGCGAAATTTTCCGATGCGAAAGAGATCATCACGTTGGACGGGCTGCGCGTGGAATATGTTGACGGCTTCGGGTTGGCGCGCCCCAGCAATACCACGCCGGTGATCGTATTACGCTTCGAGGCCGATACTGAGGCGGCTTTGCAACGCATCCAGAGCGAATTCCGTGAAATATTCCTAAAAACCGCACCACACTTGCGATTACCGTTTTAGTGCGATTAGCTGTATCTGATTCCATTTCTCTTTCAAAGGTAAAATAATTTGTAGGTCGGGCTATGCCCGACAACTTTATCCGGCGTGCCGCTTCGACAAGCTCAGGACAGGCATAGCTCACCCTACGAATATTGCACTATTGATCGGGAAATAGAATAAGATAAAACCGCTGGCCATCTGATAAACACAAACTCTTGTCGTGCTTTCAAGACGGAAAAGCATACAATAAAACGATTGCTTATATGAGTCTTATCCTAGCCAACAAAGACGAAATCGTCGTCGGCAAACCTTCGCCCTATCCGCTGTATGACCAGACGCATAATCTGCTGTTGGCCGAGGGAGATACGGTTCGCGACGATGAACACCGCGAGGCTCTGCTGGCAAGCGGCGCCTGCCACGAGCTTTCGTGGAAGGAACCCGATAAAAAGGATAATGCCGACGACGACTTTTTAGCTGCTGAAGAAACACCTCCCGAGCAAATCGGCGAAGACGAAACCGGCAAGCACTTCACTTTCGACGACATGAAGCTGAAGGTAGAAGACAAGCTGCAACTGGAGCCACCTCCCCAACTGGCCCGCGAACGCTTCCTGGTCAAGGTGATCGGCTTCCTGAGAGGAGTCAGCCTGCTGGTCACGACACCGGTCACCGCCAATGGCCTCCGGCTACAACTCATGGAAGGGGAAACTGTCGTCATGCGCTCCTTCTCCGGGCAGAACGCTTTCGGTTTTGCCTGCACCATAGAACGGGTAATCAAGACCCCATACGAATACCTGCACCTGTCATTCCCCGACAACATACAGGGAATCGTGATACGCAAAGCCCCCAGGGTCAAGACCCACATCATTGCAGCTGTGCAAGGCAGTAAATCCGGTGATGAGCAGGTATCCGCCCTCATTTCCGATATCAGTGCCAACGGGGTGTCTCTCGATGCCAAACAGCCACTGGGACAGAAGGGAGACACCCTCAACCTGGCATTCCGTGTGCATCTGCACAATGTGGATGCCTACCTGTCGGTCAAGGGGATAATTCGCGCGGTGCTCAGCGGTGACACGGTCGATGCATTAAAATCCGGCACCATCCAGCACGGCATCGAATTCCAGGATCTGCAACCGAACGACAGCGTCGTCCTGCAGAGCATGATCTATCAAGAGATGATCGAGAACCCGCACAAACTGGTGTAGCAATTATAGATAGCCGAAATAGCGTGAACTACTCCGGTACGCTATTTTGCACTGGCGCAACATTCAATCTGCACTGGCGCGACAACAGCCAGTATGTCAGCTGCTCCCGGAGAAACCCTGTGAACTGCGCGAGATCGGCCGGCTTGTTGACAAATCTGTTCGCGCCAACCTGGTAGCTCATCAGCACATCCGGCTGGGTATATTCAGCCGAAAACGCCACGATGGGGACATCGCGCATGATCGCATCATGCTTGCGTAACGTACGCAATACCGCCAAGCCATCCAGTTTTGGCAATTTCAGATCCAGCAAAATGAGATGCGGCATTTGTTCGTTTCTGGCAACGCTGCCATTCAACCAATCCAGCACGGCATCGCCGCCCCCCACCACGGTCAAATAGGCCTCAGGGCAAGATTCGGCTACGGCACGGCGCGCCAGATCTATTGACAGCAAATCGTCCTCAACCAGCAATACGCTATAGCGATTTGTTTCCAACTGCATTGCTCCTTATGGAAACTTTTATGTGCGAATCTTCACCCATTCAGCAACCGAAGCCAACGCAGCAGCCAAATGCTCGGGTTGCGTGCCGCCCGCCATCGCCATGTCCGGCCTGCCCCCGCCTTTGCCGCCTACCTGCTGCGCAACCATGTTCACCAGCTCCCCGGCCTTGATTTTCGCGGTCAAGCCGGAAGTCACACCTGCAATCAGACTAATCTTATCACCGTCCGCCGCCGCCAGTACAATCGCGGCATTTTTGAGCTTATCCTTGAGCTTGTCCATGGTTTCGCGCAGGGCTACCGCATCCGCGCCGTCCAGCCTCGCCGCGAGCACCTTCACACCGTTAATATCCTGCGCCTGCGCCAACAGTTCATCGCCCTGCGAGGAAGCAAGTTTCGACTTCAGCGCGACAAGTTCCTTCTCGAGATTCTTTACATTATCGAGTATCTGCGCGACGCGCGACGCTGCTTCCTGCGGCTGAACCTTTACTGCGGCAGCAACCTGCTGTAACTGTACTTCCTGTTCCTGAACCCGCATCAGCGCACCCTCGCCGGTCACCGCCTCGATGCGCCGCACGCCCGCCGCCACGCCGCTTTCCGCGACGATCTTGAACAGGCCGATGTCGCCGGTGCGCTTCACATGTGTGCCGCCGCACAATTCACGCGATGAACCGATGTCCAGCACGCGCACTTCTTCGCCGTACTTCTCGCCAAACAGCATCATCGCGCCGGTCTTCTGCGCATCCTCGATCGACATCACGCGCGCCTGACACTCCGCATTGCCCAGTATCTCCGCGTTCACGATGCTTTCCACTTTACGAATTTCCGCATCGCTCAGCGGCTGGGTATGCACGAAGTCGAAGCGCGTCTTGTCCGCATCGACCTGCGAACCCTTCTGCTGAACATGGCTGCCGAGCACCTCGCGCAACGCCTTGTGCATCAGGTGCGTCGCCGAGTGGTTACGCACCGTGCGGTTGCGCGCCACAGTATCCACGCGCGCAGCCACGCCATTGCCTACGGTCAGCTTGCCGGTCGTCACCGTCCCATGATGGCCAAACACCGAAGCCTGAATTTTCTGCGTATCTTCGACGACGAAGATGCCATGCACGCTGCGCAGCTCGCCGCGATCACCGACCTGTCCGCCGGATTCGGCATAGAACGGCGTATCGTCCAGCACCACCACACCGATATCGCCTTCGTTCAGTTCGTTGACCGATGTGCCGTCCTTGTACAACGCCAACACGTTGCCTTTGCTTTCCAACACCTCATAACCGTGGAAAACTGTAGCTGGGCCGCTGTATTCCAGATTCGCCGCCATCTTGAACTTGCCCGCCGCGCGCGCCTGCTCCTTCTGGTGCGCCATCGCCTTGTCGAAAGCCGCAACATCCACCGTCACGCCCTGCTCGCGGCAGATGTCGGCGGTGAGGTCGAGCGGAAAACCATAGGTATCGTGCAACTTGAATGCGGTCTCGCCGTTGAACATCCTGCCACCCGCCTTTTCCATCGCCTCCAGATCGGCTTCGAGTATCGTCATGCCGTGCTCGATAGTGGTGAAAAAACGCTCTTCTTCCTGCTTGAGAATTTCCATCACGCGCGCCTGCGCGGTAGCCAATTCCGGATAGGCATGGCCCATCTCGGTAACCAGGCACGGAACCAGCCTATGGAAGAATGCCGCGCGCGCGCCAAGCTTGTAGCCGTGGCGGATCGCGCGGCGGATGATGCGGCGCAACACATAGCCTCGCCCTTCGTTGCCGGGGATCACGCCATCGGCGATCAAAAACGAGCAGGCGCGGATATGGTCGGCCAGCACCTTCAACGAAGGCAAATCGAAATCGGTGCAATGGGTCTCGCGCGCCGCCGCTTCGATCAGCCTGCGGAACAGGTCGATCTCGTAATTGGAATGCACATGCTGCAACACCGCCGAGATGCGCTCCAGCCCCATGCCGGTATCCACCGACGGCTTGGGCAGCGGGTGCATCACGCCGTGCTCGTCGCGGTTGAACTGCATGAACACGTTGTTCCAGATTTCGATGTAGCGGTCGCCGTCCTGATCATCGCTGCCCGGCGGGCCACCCCATATATCTGCGCCATGATCGTAAAAGATTTCCGTGCACGGGCCGCACGGGCCGGTGTCGCCCATCATCCAGAAATTATCCGAAGCGTAGCGCGCGCCCTTGTTGTCGCCGATGCGGATCACCCGCCCGGCAGGCACGCCGATCTCTTTCACCCAGATGTCGTAGGCCTCATCGTCCTCTGCATACACCGTCACCCACAATTTTTCGGCGGGTAATTTGTATACCTCGGTCAGCAGCTCCCACGCATAGTTGATCGCGTCGCGCTTGAAGTAATCGCCGAAGCTGAAATTGCCGAGCATCTCGAAGAAAGTGTGGTGGCGCGCGGTATAGCCGACATTCTCCAGGTCGTTGTGCTTGCCGCCGGCGCGCACGCATTTCTGCGACGACGCGGCGCGCGTATAGGGCCGCTTGTCGAAACCGAGAAACACATCCTTGAACTGGTTCATCCCCGCGTTGGTGAACAACAGCGTCGGGTCTTCGTGCGGCACCAGCGAACTGGAAGCGACTACGGTGTGCCCTTTTGACGCAAAATAATCCAGAAATTTCTGGCGGATTTCACTGCTTTTCATCTATTCACCATCGTTATGCAAATGTCCGTAAAACTTACCCGTGAAAGGCGTGCATCATACCATCCAGGCGCATCATATCGTATGCAAAAATTCCACTTTTCGCGACACGCCGACCGGACGCAAGAGAAATGTTTTTTGCCAAATCGCTCCGGTGAATTTTTGCGGCAACTCACAGAACCCGCTGTCAATTTTTACAATACACATCCCTGCGCACCGCCTTCGCGCCTTGTCAGGCAAACACTGACAACATTTTCAGGCAAACACCTACCCCGAATTATCTATATATTTCGGCATATACCCATTTGCATTTTTTTCTGGTACCGTCGCGCGATCGCTACAGGTTTTTATCCCTGAAGCGACATCAATTGGACGTATTTGTAAATCGCAAATTTTGCGGCGCACGCATCACGAACCATTGAGGGAGCACCATGAAAGAACCGGATTCACTCCTCGTTTTCATGCTGGACGACCAACGCTACGCCCTACCCTTACCCGAGGTGGACAGGGTGGTGCGCATGGTGGCGATTACCCCGTTGCCAAAGGCACCGGATATCGTGCTCGGCGTGGTCAACATCCAGGGGAGGGTCATCCCGGTCGTCAACATGCGCCGACGCTTCCGCCTGCCGGAACGGGAAATTGCGCTGACCGACCAACTGGTGATCGCGCATACGGCGAAACGGCCGGTCGCGCTGATCGCGGATGCGGTGCTGGATGTCATCGCGTGTCCCGCGCATGGGCTGATCGCGGCAGCGCATATCGTCCCCGGTATGGAGTATGTGGAAGGCGCGATCAAACTGGAAGACGGCCTGACCCTGATCCACGACCTCGACAAATTTCTTTCGCTGGAAGAAGAAAAATCCCTGGATCGCGCACTGGAAAATGGAGCGCTGGAAAACAACGCGCCGGAACCTGACTGAAAACCATGCAGACCACTCTTCCCGATTCGTTATTGCCCGGCCTGAGCGAGTTTGTCGCCGCACGAACGGGGCTGTATTTCCCGCCGGAACGCTGGAGCGATCTCGAGCGGGGAATCGCTGCGGCTGCACCGGATTTCAACTTCCCGGACAGTGAAACATGCGCGCGCTGGCTGTTATCTGCTCCGTTGACGCGCCATATGAATGAGATTCTTGCCAGCCATCTCAGCATCGGGGAGACTTACTTTTTCCGCGAGAAACGCAGCTTGGAAATTCTCGGCGAGCAAGTGCTCCCGCAACTGTTGCAAACGCGCCGCCACGAGCGGCGCTTGCGCATCTGGAGCGCGGGCTGCAGCACGGGCGAGGAAGCCTATACCCTCGCGATGTTGCTCGACGGGCTGATCCCGGATATCCAGGCATGGAACATCACCATCCTGGGTACGGACTTCAACCCGAAATTTCTGCGCAAAGCGGCGCAGGGCGTGTACGGCGATTGGTCGTTCCGCGATGCGCCCAGCTGGCTGCGCGGACGGTATTTCACCAAGACAGGGGGTGGGCGCTTCGAAATCATTCCGCGCATCAGGAAGATGGTGGCGTTCTCTTACCTCAATTTTGCCGATGACGTTTATCCGTCGCTGTCGAACAACACCGGCGCGATGGACATCATTTTCTGTCGCAATGTTCTGATGTATTTCACTTCACAGCGCGCAAAACAGGTTACCGGAAACTTTCACCGCGCGCTGGTTGACGGCGGCTGGCTGGTCGTCAGCCCGGCTGAAGCGTCGAATGCCCTGTTTTCGCCGTTCGCGCCGGTCGAGTTTCCGGGGGCGGTGCTGTACCGGAAGACGGCGGGCGCGGCGTTAGCCGTTCCACCCCAGTCCAATTTAAAACAGGAAGAATCAATTTTGTGGGAGCGGTCTCCAGGCTACGATCAGACCTATCGCGGCCTGGAGGCCGCTCCTACGAATGAAAATTGGAATATCCTCCTGCCGCCCGATGCCGCAACCTTTCCTGTGATACAGGCCAATCTGGAACCGCCCCTGCAACCGGATGAACACGGGCTACCGTCGCACATGGCGCGCAACTGCGCAAACCGGGGCAGGCTCGGCGAGGCACTGGAGTGGTGCGAACAGGCGATCACCGCCGACAAAATTAATCCGGCGCACCATTATCTGCTGGCCACTATCTTGCAGGAGCAGGGGCGGCACGACGACGCCATCCAGTCATTGATGCGCACGCTCTATCTTGATCCCGATTTTGTGCTTGCCCACTTCGCGCTGGGTAACCTGCATCAATCGCAGGGGCGCTACCGGCAGGCGCAGCGTCATTTCAAAAATGTGCTGCTGTTGCTGCGCAAGCATCCGCCGGATGAAACCCTGCCGGAAGCGGATGGGCTGACCACCGGGCGACTGGCCGAGATTGCCACTGCCCTGCTGGAAAGTTTGCCGCAGCCTGCGGAGGAAAGCGCATGAGAGCATTTTTTGATGGGTGCGTTCCACCTGTAGGAGCGGGCCATGCCCGCGAGCCGCTTGGT
>JBAQCT010000061.1:0-44436 GCA_049294375.1 Gallionella sp.
AGCACGCCCGGATGCAGCGCGCCGGTGAGGTTCACCTGCACCACTTTCGGCATTTCGATCTTGTAGGAAGTACCCGCCATCGCGAAGCTCACATCGGTACCGCCCGCACCCAGCGCCAGCATGCCCATGCCGCCCGCGTTGGTGGTGTGGGAATCGGATCCGATCACCGACTTGCCGGGAACCGCAAAGTCTTCGAGGAACACACTATGGCAGATGCCGTTGCCGCCGCGCGAGAACCAGCAGCCATATTTTTTGCTGAAAGTCTCGAGGTAGCGATGGTCGTCGCCATCGATGTAGCCGACTTGCAAAGTCTTGTGATCCACGACGATAACCGAAGTGGTTTTCACGCGATCCACGCCCATCTTCTCGAAGGCCAGCGCGGCAGCGGTGCCGGTGGCGTCCTGATACAGGGTGTGGGTGAACTGGATTTCCAGCGGTTGCCCCTCTGGCGGGAGCTCTTTCAACCCCCCGGCTGCGTTGGCCAGGAGGATTTTCTGTGCGACGTTTAATGCTGCCATGGTTTCTCCGTAATTATTGCGTTAAAAATTATTGTGATAAAAATTCAGTGCCCAAAAATGGCATGTGGTGAAACATCGCAACTCATCGAAGATGGATGAACTGTATGACGGGTTCCGCGCTGTGCTCCACCCGTTCCGCGTTCCTCTCCAAATAGCGGCGTAACAAATTAAGATTATCGCGTAAAAATTGGGGGTTTTCCAATGATTTGTAATCGGCGAATTGATAGAAGGGGCGCCTGCTACCCTAAACGGCACCGGAACACCAAATTACCCTCGCCCAAATAATCTAAGGGCTTCAGATAGATGATCGCCAATGCAGCAGCACCCCCTGTTGGCCATAGGCAAAATACACAGGTAATCAGACCAGCAGCAGCTCCCCGTTGTTAATGCCGATGGCGGCAACTTCGCTCAACGCCTTGAGGAATTGCGGTTGTTCATGCAGCGCGGCCAGCGAATCGGGGTGCGCCTTGCCGCGCATCTGCGCGAGGCGCGCCTTGCTGGTGGCGGGCATCTCGTAATGCAGCCCTTGCAGCAATTCGTCCGCCGATTCCGGTTTGTTGCACACCAGCACCATGTCGCATCCGGCGTTCAGCGCGGCCTCTGCGCGCTGCACGATTCCGCCCGCGACGGTCGCGCCTTCCATGCTCAAATCATCGCTGAAGATGCAGCCATCGAAACCCAGCTCACCGCGCAGCACGCTCTTCAGCCAGACCGGCGAGAAGCCAGCCGGGCGGCTGTCTACTTTCGGGTAGATCACATGCGCGGGCATCACCGCAGTCAGGCCGAAATTCACCATCTGCCGAAACGGGATTAAATCGCATAACTCGATGTCGGTGTAGCTGCGCTCATCCACCGGGATTTCGAGATGCGAGTCAGCCTGCACGTAACCGTGACCGGGAAAATGCTTGCCGACCGTGTGCATCCCGCCCTGCCGCAACCCCATCAGTAGACTGTGCGCCAGCTCGGCAATCGCCTGCGGCTCGCTGTGGAACGCGCGGTTGCCAATCACGCTGCTCTGCCCGTAATCCACATCCAGCACCGGCGTGAAACTGAAGTCCACGCCGCAGGCGCGCAACTCCGCCGCCAGCACGTAACCGACCTGCTGCGCCAGATGGCGCGCGCGATGCGGATGCGCATCCCATATCTTGCCAAGTTCGCGCATCGCCGGAATCTTGGTGAAGCCGTCACGGAAACGCTGCACCCGCCCGCCCTCGTGATCCACCGAGATCAGCAGCGGCGGCGCGCGCAGCGCGCGGATCGCCGAGGTCAGCTCGGTCAACTGGCCGGGCGATTCATAATTGCGCGCAAACAGGATCACCCCGCCGACCAGCGGATGCCGCAACCGCGCCTCGTCCTCCGCCGTCAGTTGCTTCCCCAGCACATCCAGCATCACCGGCCCCAAGCCCATATCTGCTCCTGATTGGTTGAATTCGAATGCGGCGAATTATAAGGCCATTAACGGAGAAATCGCGCCGCCTACCACAATCTCGGCAAAAAGTGTATATGCCGTTCGGCATGTCGTAACTCGCTCTTCGTAAAAAGAAAACCTGTGCCATGAAGTGGATGGTCAAGGCATAAGAACGAGCGCAGAAGGCTTTTACAACGCCATCCCCTGATCGCGCAGATACTCTTCGTAGTTACCGTGGTAGTCGGTCACGCCCTTGTCGGAAATCTCGAAGATGCGCGTCGCCAGCGAACTCACGAACTCGCGGTCGTGGCTGACGAAGATCAGCGTGCCCTTGAACAATTCGAGCGCGGTGTTGAGCGATTCGATGGATTCCATATCCATGTGGTTGGTCGGCTCGTCCATCAGCAGCACGTTGGGGCGTTGCAGCATCAGCTTGCCGAACAGCATGCGCCCTTTCTCTCCGCCAGATAATACCTGCACTCTTTTCTTGGCTTCGTCGCCGGAGAACAGCAGGCGGCCCAGCGTGCCGCGCACCATCTGGTCGTCGTCATGCGGGCCGCGCCAGTAGGTCATCCAGTCCATCATGAGTTTGTCTTCGGCAAATTCGGCGGCGTTGTCCTGCGCGTAGTAGCCGATTTTGGCCTTGTCCGTCCACTTGATGCTGCCTGCATCCGGCGCGAGGTCGCCCGCCAGGCAGCGCAGCAGCGTGGTTTTGCCGATGCCGTTCGGGCCGATGATGGCGATCTTTTCTCCGGCGTCGATGCGGAAATTCACGTTGGAAAACAGCATCCGGTCGAAGCCTTTGGATAATTTCTGCACCTCTACCGCGACGCGGTGCAGCTTGTCGCGCTCGTCGTATTCGAAGCGGATGAACGGGTACTGGCGGCTGGACGGCTTGATGTCTTCGATCTTGATCTTGTCGATCTGGCGCGCGCGCGAGGTGGCCTGTTTGGCCTTGGAAGCGTTCGCCGAAAAACGCGCCACGAAAGCTTTCAGTTCGGCCACTTTTTCCTTGGCCTTCGCGTTGTCCGTCGATTGCTGCTCGCGCGCCTGCGTGGCGGCCAGCATATAGTCGTCGTAATTGCCGGGATACACGGTGATCTTGCCGTAGTCCAGATCGGCCATGTGGGTGCACACGCTGTTCAGAAAATGGCGATCGTGCGAAATGATCACCATGGTGCAATTGCGCGCGTTGAGGATATCTTCCAGCCAGCGTATGGTATTGATGTCGAGGTTGTTGGTCGGCTCGTCCAGCAACATGATGTCGGGGTCGGAAAACAGCGCCTGCGCCAGCAGCACGCGCAGCTTGAAACCTGGAGCGACTTCGCGCATCGGCCCGTTGTGCTGCCCAATCGGGATGCCTACGCCGAGCAATAATTCCCCGGCGCGCGGCTCGGCGGTGTAGCCATCGTATTCCGCGAATGTCGCCTCCAGGTCGGCGGCGCGCATGTAGTCTTCTTCCGATGCATCCGGGTTGGCGTAGATCGCATCGCGCTCCGACATCGCACCCCACATTTCGGCGTGCCCCATCATCACGACATCCAGCACGCGCATGTCCTCGAAGGCAAACTGATCCTGGCGCAGCTTGCCGAGCCGCTCATTCTTGTCCAGCATCACGTTGCCGGAAGAAGGCTCCAAGTCGCCGCCGAGGATTTTCATGAAGGTGGTCTTGCCGCAGCCGTTCGCGCCAATCAGGCCGTAACGGTTGCCGTCGCCGAATTTCACGGAGACATTTTCAAACAGGGGCTTCGCCCCGAATTGCATGGTGATATTGGCGGTGGAAAGCATCTGAAACTCAATCGCTGAAAATTTTGGAGCGCGATTCTAACACCGTGCGGCGTTTATACCTTGCGGTAAAAATGAGGCTTTAAAACTAGAAAAAGCATTTGCCCTGATAAACTGACTAGCCATCTGACTAAGCGCGATGAAACATGCGCTAAGTCATTGGTTAACAAAAAACACGAAAGGCACGAAAAATTCAAAAGGCTCCATGCTGCGAATTGATACCCAATGGGTGAGTCTCAGAGCTAATGCAGATTTTTGTTTTATTTCATGTTTTTCGTGCCTTTCGTGGATGAATTGCCGTTTAATCTTTCCGCAGCACGATCCCGCGAAACCAGCCTCCGGCGAGCAGCGGCACATCGCTGACCGGTTGCAACCCCGGCACTTCGCGCAGCACTTCTTCAAACACCACATCCGTTCTCGTCGCAATCTGACGTAGCAACGGGTTAATCGCACGACGCATCAGAGCGAGTTGTTTCGGGCGCAGGAATTTATCGAGAATGATGATCGTGCCGCCGGATTTGACTGTACGGGTGGCCTCGCTCAGGCATTTTTCGGGTTGCGGCACGACGGCGAGGATGAGGTGCAGCACGGCGTGGTCGAATTGCGCGTCGGCGAACGGCAATGCCATGCTGTCGCCCAGCACCCAATCCACCTGCAACTCCGCGCCGCGCGGCTTGGCGCGGGACAGCATCGCGGCGTTGAAATCCAGCGCGGTGTAGCGATGTATTGTCGGCAGTAACGGCAAGTCAAGCCCGGTGCCCGCGCCGCTTATCAACACCTTTTTGGGTACATCGGATGGCAAGGCTCGTAGCGAACTGGCTCGCGCCTTCAATAATGGCCGCTCTATGACAAAATCATAGAGTGGCGCGATCAGGTTGTAGCTCAGCCTGAGCAACGGATTTTCGCGGTAAGGTTGACCGGTATTAACCATGTCGCAAGTGTAGTGGAAATTTTGAGCCATGAGGTATAGAGTGCAGCTATTATTCTGCATCATCAATGGGTTTCCGTTGTTTATTCACCATACAAAAGGAGAACATCATGAGCAAAACCACCATCAATATCGGTATCGCCGAAAAAGACCGCAAGAAAATCGCCGACGGCTTGTCGCGCATGCTGGCCGATACCTATACCCTGTACCTCAAGACCCATAACTTTCACTGGAACGTCACCGGGCCGATGTTCCAGACTCTGCACCTGATGTTCATGACCCAGTACAACGAAATCTGGCTGGCGGTCGATATGGTCGCCGAGCGCATCCGCGGGCTGGGCTACCCTGCCCCCGGCACTTACAAGGAATTCGCCGCGCTGAGCAGCATCAAGGATGCCAGCGGCGTACCCAATGCAAAGGAGATGATCAGGCAACTGGTCGACGGGCAGGAAGCGGTGGTGCGCACTGCGCGGGAATTGTTGCCGGTCGCTGAAAAAGTCGGCGACCAGCCAACCGTCGATCTGCTCTCGGCGCGCATGCTGGTGCATGAGCAGAATGCGTGGATGCTGCGGAGTTTGCTGGAGGAATAATTTTATTTCTAAATTAAAAGTGCATTTTCGTAGGTCGGGCTATGCCCGCCGAATAAGGCTGTCGGGCGTAGCCCAACCTACGGGTTACATTTTTTTAAATAGAGATGGGGTAACGCGCTACGGGATGCGCACAAAATAATCCAGCGCAACACCCGCAAACACTGTCGCACCGAACCAGTTGTTGTGCAGGAAAGCCGCGAAGCATGCTTCGCGGTTCCTGTTTTTGATCAGAGTGTAGTGATACAGCGCGATGCCCGCCGCGACCAACAGCCCCGCATAAAACATCCAACCCGATCCTGTCACCTGCCCCGCCCATATCAGCAAAACCAGCGTGATGGCATAACAAGCCATCACCGCCGCCACGTCGTATTTTCCGAAAAACAGCGCCGAGGAATGGATGCCGAGCCGGATGTCGTCGTCGCGATCCACCATTGCATATTCGGTGTCATAGGCAATCGCCCAGAACACGTTGGCGACGAGCAGCAGCCACGCTACCGGCGGCACATTGCCCAGTTGCGCGGCGAAAGCCATCGGGATGCCGAAGCCGAACGCGATGCCAAGATAGGCCTGCGGGATGGCGAAGAAGCGCTTGGTGAACGGGTAGCTGGCGGCGAGCAGCACCGCCGGAACCGAGAGCAGCAACGTCAAATTATTGAGCGGCTGGATCAGCAGGAAGGCGGTAAGAGCCAGCGCCGCAGCCACCCACAATGCCTCGCCGGGCGCGATGCGCCCGCTGGTGATTGGGCGCTCCTGGGTGCGTTTGACGTACTTGTCGATGTGGCGATCCGCGTAGTCATTGATGGCGCATCCGGCGGAGCGCATCAGCACGGTGCCGAGCGCAAAAATGAATACGATGTGCCAGGCCGGGCGACCTTCGCCCCCGATCCACAAGCCCCACAGCGTCGGCCACAACAGCAGCAGGATGCCGATTGGGCGGTGCAGGCGCGTGAGTTGGATATACAGCGATAGGCGTTCGGTGATGGTCATTTCTGGTCTGGATGCAAGTTTCAGTTTGGCGGTTTTTTACGTTGGGAGCGCCAAAACTATGGCAGGGGTTAGCTTCGCACATCCGGAGGGTGTCGGGCAAGTCAATGCAGGGCTGAAGCACCCTGCGATATCTGGAATTTAACAGGTTGCCGAAAAACGTAATGAGCGAAGCCGAGGCAAGGGAAAAAGGGGTGAATCGAGTTTAGCAAGGAGGGGCGTGTTGCCATTGCCGCCCAACTCGCAAAAAAACGGAGTTTACATGCAGTAAATGAGCATCTTGAGCCACTTTTTGACGCAGTATCGGCAAGCGCAATAGTTTTTCAACGCCTGTCAGACCTGCATGTTCATGATGTCGTTATACGCCTGCACAACCTTGTTGCGCACCTGAATAGTGGTCTGGAGACTGATGCTGGCCTTTTGCATCGAAATCATGGTGTCGCTCAGGCTGACGCTGTTGTCGCCCAGCACAAATGCCTTCTGCATGGCTTCGGATTTTGCCTGAGCCTGCGCCACTCCATCCAACGATAGCTTCAGCACCTCCGCAAAATCCACCTTCCCGGGTTGCGTCGCCTGGCTTGGTTCGCGCAAGCCTGCCGCAGCAGCCGCTGCACGCATTTGCGCCAATAAGCTATTCACCGCCGAGGTATCCACTGTTCTGCCTCCTTTTTAGGTAAGCGCACATTACCCGACAAACCGCCATTTTTATAACGGGAAAAGGCGCGTGTTTCCACCCTTATTCGGTTGTTCAAAAGCCACTCTACGGCAGATAATACGCGCAATGCCCGCGTGGCTTTGATGTGGTTGAATTATATGGCTGAACAGGCAATCAAGACGACAAATCAATTCGGACAACTCAACATCCAGCAGAAGATGGGATTGGCTGTTGGGGTTGCGGCGTTGTTTGCGCTCATCGCCGGGGCGTGGATGTGGGGACAAACGCCGGATTACCGCCTGCTGTATAGCAATTTATCCGACCGTGACGGCGGGGCCATCATCGAATCGCTGCAGCAGATGAACATCCCTTACAAGTTCGCCGAGGGCGGCGGCGCGTTGATGGTGGCTTCCGATAAAGTGCATGAAGCCCGATTAAAGCTGGCTTCGCAGGGGCTACCGAAAGGCGGCAATGTCGGCTTCGAACTAATGGAAAACCAGAAGTTCGGCATCACCCAATTTGCCGAGCAGGTCAATTACCAGCGCGCACTGGAAGGCGAACTGGCGCGCTCCGTGGAAAGCATCGGCGCGGTCGCCGCCGCGCGCGTTCATCTGGCCATCCCCAAACCCAGCGTGTTCGTCAAGGAACAGCAAAAGCCCAGCGCGTCTGTTGTGCTCTCTTTGCAGGGCGGGCGGCTGCTCGATTCCGCACAGGTCAGCGCGATCATTCACCTGATCTCCAGCAGCGTGCCAGAAATGTCCGCCAAAAATGTGACCGTGGTGGATCAGAATGGCACATTATTGAGCTCCAACCATGACGGCAACAGCATTGAAGGGTTGGACGCAAGCCAGCTCAAGTATGTGCAACAGATCGAGCAGAATTACATCAGGCGCATCGAGGCTTTGCTGACCCCGATGCTTGGCCCGAACAATGTGCGCGCGCAAGTGTCCGCCAATATCGATTTCTCGCGCACCGAGCAAACATCCGAAATTTACAAACCAAACCAGAATCCGTCCGAAAGCTCGATACGCAGCCTGCAAAGCACCGAAGTAGTAAATGGCTCCGGGCTTAATGCGAGCGGTGTTCCCGGCGCACTGACCAACCAACCCCCTGTTCCTGCAACCGCGCCAATCGTTGCTGCGGCAGGTATCCCCAAGGGCACTGTAACCGACAACAACGCAAACGTATCCAACCTGCAAAAAGAATCCACGGTGAACTATGAGGTGGATCGCACCATACGCCACACGATATTGCCTGTCGGCTCCATCAAACATCTATCGGTGGCGGTAGTGGTAAACGGCAACCGCAAAGTAACCGATGCAAAAGGCAAGACCAGCAATAGACCACTCAGCGACGCGGAAAAAGAGCAGATCAGTAATCTGGTCAGGGATGCGGTTGGCTTCGACCAGAACCGGGGTGACACACTGAATGTCCAGGTTGCGGCCTTCAACGAAGCCAAGGATACGGTCGAAGAATTACCGTTCTGGAAACAACCGGATACGATCGAGCTGGTGAAGGATTTGCTCAAGTACATGCTGATCGCCGCAGCCATGCTGTTTGTAGTGTTCCGGGTCATCAAGCCCGCATTGCACCCGCTGTTTGTTGTTCCGGAATTTAAGGCTGAAGAAAATGTCGAAGAAACGTCTTCAGAGGAAACACGGGAATCCATTATGCAAAAAGCATCTTACGAGACGAACCTTCAAACAGCCCGTCAAATCGCAAAACAGGAACCCAAGATCGTCGCCAGCGTAGTCAAGGAGTGGGTAGGCCATGGTTGAGGGGCTTGAAAAAGGAGTTGAAAAAAGCGCGATTTTTCTGCTGTCGCTTGGCGAAGACGAGGCCGCCGAAGTATTGAGGCATCTCGAACCCAAGGAGGTGCAAAAAATCAGCGCGGCCATGATGCAACTGAAAAACCTCAGCCGGGATGATATCGCGGGGGTATTCCACGATTTCGTGGTCACCGCGGCAACCAAAACGACTGTCGGCATGGATCCCAACAGCTACATCCGTGCCATGCTTATCAAGGCGCTCGGCGACCACAAGGCTGCCGGGCTGATCGACAGCATCATGCACAACAGCGATACCGAAGGTATCGAAAGCCTGAAATGGATGGATGCGGCTGCCGTGGCAGAAATGATCGGCAATGAGCATCCGCAGATCATCGCGACCATTCTGGTACATCTGGAGCCCGACCAGGCCGCCGAAATTCTTAAAGTGTTTACCGAGCGCACCCGCAACGACGTGCTGTTGCGCATTTCCACGCTGGATAGCGTGCAGCCTGTCGCGTTGCGCGAACTCAATGACGTGCTGGGCAAGCTCATGGCCGGCGGCGGTTCCGGAAAAAAGAGATTGCAGGGCGGGGTCGGCACTGCCGCAGAAATCCTCAATTTCATGGGCGGCGCGCTGGAAACGGAAATGATGGACAACGTGCGCAATTATGACCCCGAACTGGCACAAAAAATCGAGGACAAAATGTTCGTCTTCGAAAACCTGCTGGATATCGACGATCGCGGCATCCAACTCATTCTTCGCGAAGTTCAGTCCGAATCGCTCATTGTCGCTCTCAAGGCAGCCAGCGTGGAGTTGCGCGAAAAGATTTTCAAGAACATGTCAAAACGCGCTTCCGAAATGATGCGCGAAGATCTGGAAATGAAGGGACCGGTCAAGCTCAGCGAAGTCGAATCCAATCAAAAAGAAATCCTCAAGATCGTGCGCCGCCTGGCCGACGAAGGCCAGGTTACAATAGGCGGAGGCTCGGAAGAAACTTATGTCTAGCGTAATCATCTCCAAAGAGCAACTGACAGCCTTCGAGCGCTGGGAGCTGGCTTCGTTCGATTCGCATAATGGCGATAAACGCCTGAGCAGCGTCGCGGAACTGGAGAACATCCGCCAGCAAGCCTATGACGAAGGCTATACGCAAGGCCATGATGCGGGCTATGCAGCAGGCATCCAGCAGGCCCGCACCGAGGCGGCGCAAATTCACATGCTGTTGCAAAACCTGCAAGACGCACTCAACAAAATAGATGAGCAACTGGCTCAATCGTTGCTGGATCTGTCGCTGGAAATTGCCCGGAAAATGGTGGGCGAAAACCTGCAGGTAAAACCGGAAGTAATCTTGAAAATCGTCAGCGATGCGATCAGTAACCTGCCGCACTTCAACCAGAATGCCCACCTGATATTGCATTCCGACGACGCCGAATTGGTGCGCAAGCAAATGGGCGATCAGCTATTGCACACCGGATGGAAAATCCTCACCGATGAACAAATCAAGCGTGGCGGGTGCCGCGTGGAAACTTCGCACAGCCAAGTCGATGCCACGCTGGAAGCGCGCTGGAAACGTGTTGTCGAATCGATAGGTCAGGATAAATCATGGCAAGCCTGACCTCAATCAGCAGTGTTAAATGGCAGGACTTTCTCAATGATGGCCGCGAATGCATTTCGGAGTGCAGCCCTATGTCGCCGAGCGGCCACCTGACGAAGGTAACCGGCCTGGTGATGGAGGCGGTCGGTTTAAGAATGGCGGTGGGAAGCACTTGTTCGATTCACTTGCCAAATGGCATCGTGGAAGCAGAGGTAGTAGGTTTTTCCGGAGAAAAATTATTCCTGATGCCGGAAAACGATGTGTATGGCCTGGTGCCCGGAGCCCGCGTGATGCCGGTTGAAACGGCGCATGCGCTAACCCTTGGAGGCAAACGCAAATCGAGGCATCGCCGCACATCCGATAGCGCAAAGCATTTGCCGGTCGGCGACATGTTGCTTGGCCGCGTGCTGGATGGCGCCGGCAAACCTCTCGACCAACTCGGGCCATTGCCGGACTGCGCATACGCACCGCTTCAAAGCCGCTCATTCAATCCGCTGGAGCGCGCCTCGATCGACTCTGCCCTTGATGTCGGAATTCGTGCAATCAACAGCATGTTGACAGTAGGGCGCGGCCAACGCATGGGATTGTTTGCCGGCAGCGGTGTCGGCAAGAGCGTATTGCTCGGCATGATGGCGCGATATACCAGCGCGGACATCACAGTGGTTGCATTGATCGGCGAGCGCGGTCGTGAAGTCAAGGAATTCATCAACGACATTCTCGGCAAGGAAGGCATGGCCCATTCGGTAGTTGTAGCCACGCCGGCAGACACTTCGCCGTTGATGCGCTTGCAGGGTGCGGCTTACGCCACCACCATCGCCGAGTATTTTCGCGATCAGGGTAAAAACGTGTTGTTGATCATGGATTCGCTGACACGTTTCGCCATGGCGCAACGTGAAATCGCGCTGGCGGTCGGCGAACCTCCGGCCACCAAAGGCTATCCACCATCGGTTTTCGCCAAGCTTCCGCAACTGGTGGAGCGCGCCGGAAACGGTCTGGAAGGCAGCGGCTCGATCACCGCCTTTTACACCGTGCTGACCGAGGGCGACGATCAGCAGGACCCGATTGCCGAAAGCGCACGCGCCATCCTCGACGGGCACATCGTGCTATCGCGGAGGCTGGTAGAGCAAGGGCATTATCCGGCAATCGATATCGAGGCCTCGATCAGCCGCGTGATGTCGCGCCTGGCATCGCCGGGGCACTTGTCGGCCGTGCAGCGTTTCAAACACATGTACGCCCATTATCAGCGCAACCGGGACTTGATCAGCGTCGGCGCCTATGTCAAAGGCAGCGACCCGCTGCTGGATGAGGCAATCGCACTCTACCCGAAGATGGAAGTTTTTCTGAAACAGGATATGTTCCAGCGCGAACCTTATGAAACGAGCCTTACCCAATTGATGGCATTATTTGGGACGCCGCATTAACGGAACATGCCATGGCCAAACCATTCTCCCTGCAGACCCTGATGAACCTGGCACAACACCAGAACGATTCGGCGACGCGCAAACTCGGCCAGTTGAATAAACAACAACAGGGCGCGCAGCAACAACTCGAAGTTTTGCGCCAATATCGCAGAGACTATCAGGCGCGCTTACAGGAATTTACACGGGGCAACATGGATCCCGCAGAGTTGCGCAATTTTCAGGAGTTCATCAACAAGCTCGATGAGGCAATAGTGCAACAAATCCAAACTGTCGAGCAGAGCAAGGTATCGACCCAGGCAGGGCGCGGCGAGTTTGACTCGGCGCGGCGCAAACTGAAATCGTTCGGAACGCTACATCAACGCCACACCGAAGAGCAAAAGAAAGTCGCCGAGAAATCCGAACAAAAATTACTGGATGAGCATAACGGAAGACTTGCCGCCCACAAAATGCGCAACACGGAAGATTCAAACAGTTGATTGAGGAGAATATCATGAGCAACCTACCGGTCACCAGCAGCAATTCGCAAGCATCTCCGGCCAACATCAGCGCAAGCCCGGCGCAAAAAAATGATGCGGCAAACGCGCAGCCTGCCGATCCGTTTGGCGCGGTGCTGGCGCGGCAAATGCGATCCGATGAAACCAATGCACCCGCCTCGAATGCGCCCTCGCCTGATACCGGGCTTGAAGTAAAAACAATAGTTGATCCGTCAATCCAGGCCGACAATGCCGAACAGGAAAAAACACTGTCAACAGCCGACATGCCTAACGGCTTATCCGATGCATTGGTGGCCATGCTGCAGCTTCCACAGGAAATCAAACCATCGGTTGTGAAGGAAACATTAACCAACACAACAGTCAGCGGAATGGCCGACGCAGTAACAACAGCGCGGGAAATAACCGATTCAATGGCAATAACGCATAGGATGGCCGGCATCGCAGTAGCCAGCGAAGCGGGCGCCAATAAAACGCGTGCAAATCAACCAGCAACCAATGCAGGCATAATTCAAACCGGAGCAAAACATGGCATGACAACCGCATCATCCGCCAAGGCGGATGCCGCAATCATGCTTGCCGCTAATACAGACAAATCTGCTTTATACAACGGATCAGGCCCGGATATCTCCAGATCGGCTGAGTTGCCTGGCAATCTTCAGGATGCTGCGCGGTCAGCACAAAGTATTGCCCAATCGGCTGCATCGATGGCAGGATCCGGCATACTGCACAATGTATTGGCGAATGACAAAACGGCCAGCAACCAGCAAACCATCTCATCGCCATTAAACAGCAATGGTTGGGCTGGAGAATTTTCGCAAAAAATTACCTGGATGGGCACGCAGCAAAATCAGGTCGCCGAACTGCACTTGAACCCGCCGAATCTAGGGCCGCTCGATGTAGTGTTAAAAATATCCGACAACCAGGCCACCGCCTTGTTCACATCACCGCATAGTGCAGTACGCGATGCTGTAGAAAACGCATTGCCCAAATTGCGTGAAATGTTGGCCGACAATGGCATCATGCTGGGCAATACCATGGTCAGCGACCAATCCCCGCGCGACCGTAGTGCAGATGGATTGATAGATCATGGTGCCGGTGCACCAGCACGGCATGAAAATTCCGACGATGCGCCCAGAGTAGCAGGATTATCGCTTGCAACCACACAGGCCATAACAACGCGCCAACACAATGGGATGGTAGACACCTTTGCTTGACTGGAAATCCAACAGCACTTGCAACACAACATTGACACGACGCATGATGCAGTGGTGTTTGCCTAAACTTTGTGCAGTATTAGCCGATAAATGCATACGTGTGGCGGTATTATGGCGGGCGGTCTGTATTCTGCGTTCATTCGGTTTGTCTTATGTGGTAGTGGCTCCGATAACCCCGCTGCCTTTGGAAGGTAGCCCAATTTAACGGAAGACTTGAGCATTAACCGAGTTATTATTGGAACTCGACTTTTAATCATTAATTAATGGGCAACCATCGATTCAGGGATCAAACATGGCTAAACCAGGAAAACCGGCAAAAAAAGAAGAACCAGTCGAAGATGAAACAACCGATGCGCCACCCAAAAAAGGCCGAAAAAAGCTCATCATTATCATTATCGCAGTCGCCGTGCTGGTAATTGGCGGAGGCGTTGCCGCATTCTTGCTGATGAAACCATCGCCAGATGCGTCGACGGCCGAGGGAAAAGCGGCGACAGAAAAAGCCGATAAGGCCGAAGAGGAAGCGCTCGCTAAAAACCCGGCGAAATATGTCGATCTCGGAACATTTACAGCCAACCTGGTGCGGGAAGACGGCGACCAGTATCTGCAGGTTGCGATTACGCTTAAGTTGACAAGGCCTGAATTGGAAGAAAAAGTCAAAAGCAGCAGCCCGGAAATCATGCATCGGATAAATATGTTGCTGCAAAGCAAACGCTCTTCCGAACTTGTCACTTACGAAGACAAAATGAGATTAGGCAGGCAAATCAAGGAGCAAGTCGAATATGTCCTCCGCTTGCGCAAAACTGCTCCCGTCATTAGCTCAGACCGTTCTGAAGAAGTGCCAACCGAGGTAGTCAAGAGAAGCGGTGTGGCCGAAGTCTTATTCACCTCGTTCATTATCCAATAATAAATGAGGCTTCCAAATTGACAATGGCAGAAAATGGACAATAGCGAAAAATGAGCGAATTCCTCTCACAAGACGAAGTTGATTCCCTTCTCAAGGGAGTCACCGGCGAAGAGGATGAAGCGCCTGCCGAAGCGGAAGGCGCTGCGGGTGAGGTTCGCGCATACAATCTTGCTTCGCAAGAGCGGATCGTGCGTGGGCGCATGCCCACCATGGAAATCATCAACGAGCGTTTTGCCCGTGTGTTCCGTATCGGGCTATTCAATTTTATCCGCCGCACTCCGGAAATCTCGGTCGGGCCGGTGCGTGTGCTGAAATTTGGCGAATTCGTCCGCAATCTGCATGTCCCGGCCAACCTGAATATCGTTCAAGCCCCTCCGCTGCGCGGTAATGGCTTGTTCATCTTTGATCCGAATCTCGTGTTTTTGGTAGTGGACAACATGTTTGGCGGCGATGGGCGTTTCCATACCCGCGTGGAAGGGCGCGAATTCACACAGACCGAACAGCGCATTATCCTGCAGTTGCTTAATGTGGTATTTGAAACATACGGAAAATCCTGGGAGCCCGTCCACCCGCTGGCATTCGAGTTCGTGCGTTCGGAAATGAACCCGCAGTTTGCCAACATTGCCACTCCGAACGAAGTGGTCATTGTCACTACTTTTGACATCGAACTGGGTGGTAATGGTGGTGCATTCCATATTTGCCTGCCCTACTCCATGATCGAACCAATCAAGGATTTGCTGTTCAACAATGTACAGGGTGAGCACATTGCAACGGATCACCGTTGGCTACAGCTCTTGTCCAGGCAGGTGCAATCCGCCAATATTGAATTGGTAGCTACCCTCGGCAAAGCCAATTTGACATTTGATCAAGTATTAAAAATGCGGGTTGGCGATATCGTCCCGCTGATGGTTGATGAAAATATTACCGCTTCGGTGGATGGCATACCGGTGATGGAATGTAAATATGGCGCATTCAACAATCAATATGCATTGAAAGTTGAAAGAATGCTTTCAATCGATAAAGGAGAAGATAATGCCTGATGAAACAGCAACTAACGAAGAAGCAATCACTGCCGACGATTGGGGCGCGGCGATGGCCGAGCAAACTACGGCCACCGACGATTGGGGTGCAGCCATGGCCGAACAGGAAAGCGCTACAAGCCAACCAGCCGCAGCCGCCAAACCGCATGTGTTGGAACAATTCGGTGCAGGTGGAGCTTCAACCGCGACGAACGACCTCGACATGATTCTGGATATCCCGGTACAACTGACCGTTGAACTGGGGCGCACCAAAATGCCCATCAGGAATTTGCTGCAACTGGCGCAAGGCTCGGTAGTCGAATTAGCCGGTATGGCCGGTGAACCACTGGATGTGCTGATCAACGGTTTTCTGATCGCGCAAGGCGAAGTTGTGGTGGTGAACGACAGGCTCGGTATACGCCTGACGGATGTTATCACCCCATCGGAACGGTTAAAGCGCCTTAACAGATGACGCATCAGAAGAGAAGAAAAAATAGTGGCCAGAGGGCAGGGGTGTTATCGCGGCTGTACCACGCTATTTATCCAAACGTGCCGCTTCGCGGTACACAAAGGTTTATTTTTTGCCTTCTGTCCTCCATCTTCAGCTCCCTGTCTTCTGTGTGGGCAGCGGAGGTAACGCGCCCTGCCTATACCCCTCCTCCACCCGCAGTCAGCTCCGGCAATGTCGCGCAAATCATTTTCAGCTTGTTTTTGGTGTTGGCAGCCATCGTGCTAGTGGCTTGGCTGTTCAAACGCATGAATGTGGCGCAGCATGGCTCAGTCAGATTGCTCAAGGTGCTGGGCGCTGTACCCATAGGACAGCGTGAACGCATCGTGCTGGTTGAAATAAAAGATACCTGGCTGGTAGTCGGTGTTGGGCAGGGGCAAATTCGCACATTACATACGCTACAGAAGATGGAAGATTTTGCCACCGATCTCCAACCTACTGAAGCCCGGCTCCATGAAAACAAATTTTCAAGCCTTCTGTCTTCAATCCTGAACCACCGCAAACAGAAAACAATAGATAAATGATAGTGCTTCAGAAAACAATAAGTCAGGGGCAGAGCGCCTCTCCTCTACCGATAAAAAAAAGATGGGTGGGGCTAGCGGCATGCCTTCTGCCTTCTGTCTTCTGCCTTCTGGCCAGCCAGCCGGTTTATGCTGAAATTGGATTGCCCGCATTAACCAGCACACCCGCACCCGGCGGGGGCCAGACATACAGTCTAAGCATCCAAACATTGCTGTTGCTCACCTCGCTGAGCTTCTTGCCCGCTGTTCTGTTGATGATGACAGGATTCACCCGCATCATCATCGTCTTAAGTTTATTGCGCTCCGCGATCGGCACGCCATCTTCACCGCCCAATCAGGTACTGATCGGCCTTGCATTATTTCTCACGTTTTTTGTCATGTCGCCGGTGTTCGACAAAATTTACACCGATGCCTATTTGCCCTTCAGCGAAAACAAGCTTGATTTCCAGAGCGCCGTTGAGAAAGGCAGCATACCGCTGAAAACTTTCATGCTGCGCCAAACTCGTGAGGCGGATCTTGCCCTGTTCGTGAAGATATCCAAAAGTGAGCCGCTGCAAAATGCGGATCAAGTACCGCTACGTATCCTGGTGCCTGCCTATGTGACCTCTGAATTGAAAACGGCCTTCCAGATTGGATTTGTAGTATTCATACCGTTCCTGATCATCGACATGGTGGTGGCCAGTGTGCTGATGTCCATGGGTATGATGATGGTTTCGCCAGCGATCATTTCGCTGCCATTCAAGATCATGCTGTTCGTATTGGCCGACGGCTGGAATTTGATAATCGGTTCATTGGCACAAAGTTTTTATACTTGAAACAGTCGCTAGTCGTTAGACGTTCGTTTTTAGTTAAACCCAAAGCACCGCGAAGCGACTACACCAGCTAACGACTACCAACTATTAACTAACGGCTACTTTATGACACCCGAAACCGTTCTCACCATCGGACAGCAAGCCATCGAAATGACGATGATGATTTCTGCCCCGTTGCTGCTCAGCGCGCTGGTCATCGGCTTGATTGTGAGCATTTTCCAGGCCGCTACGCAAATCAACGAAATGACACTATCGTTCATCCCAAAGCTCATAGGGACTTTTCTTGTGCTGATTTTTGCCGGGTCATGGATGGTTAATACGATGGTGGATTATATCCAGCGCCTGTTTGGCAATATCCCATGGATGATTGGGTGACACACCAGATAACAAGGATGTTTTCGTGATCAGCATTACCAGCGCGCAGCTCGATATGTGGCTTGCCACATTGATTTTCCCGCTGACACGTATTCTAGCCATGATTGCCAGCTCACCGATACTCGGCAACAAGCAAATCCCGGCGCGTGTCAAATTGGGTTTAGCAGTACTGATCACCCTCATCGTCACGCCGACCATCGGTGAAATGCCGCCAGTTGCCATCGGCTCTCCCCAAGGGTTATTGATAATGATTCAGCAGGTTATTATCGGTGTGGCAATGGGGTTCACCATGCGCCTGATTTTCACCGCTATCGAAATGGCAGGCGAACTAGCGGGATTGCAGATGGGGCTGGGGTTCGCCAGTTTTTATGACCCAATAAATGCATCTCAATCTCCAATTATCGCCAAATGGTTGGGAATGGTTGCGGCATTGGCCTTTTTGTCCATAAACGGACATTTGCACATGTTGTCTGCGTTGGCGGAAAGCTTCAAGACATTGCCCATCGGCGAAATGATGCCAAACCAGGGATTCAATGATGTGGCACGATGGGGTGGAAGTATTTTTGCCTACGCGTTGCAGATATCGCTACCCATACTGGCAGCGTTGCTAATCACCAATATCGCGCTGGGGATACTCACCCGCGCCGCACCGCAACTTAACCTGTTTGCAATCGGCTTTCCCATCACGCTGGCGATTGGATTTCTGGTGTTGATGCTGTCCATGCCCCACTTTATCCCGATGCTGGACAGGCTGACACAAGAAGGGTTAGGTACAACGCTCAACCTGCTGAAATTACCGCGCTGAAAAATCAAATGTAACTGAACAAGGAAAGGCTCGATACGGTCGCGAACGATTTTTGCGCTGCCTGCAAAGACATCTGTTGCTGCGCCAAATCGCTTATCGCCTTGTTGTAATCGATGTCCTGCAATTGCGACAAAGTTTGTTTGTATTGCAGGCTCAAATCGTCTCCTGCCGTCTGTAGCGCATCGACTTCTTGGAGACGCAACCCTAGCGAAGCACGAACAGACAGAACATTATTCAGCACATTATCCAGATTATTGAGACCACGCCCCAAGCTATTAACCATGCTGGTTGTTCCCCCGTTTGCAACCGTTGCCGCCGGGGTATTCAAAGCAGTAATCAAATCGGAAACGGTCTTGAATATGCTCTCATTGGTGCTCGGTGTGACAGTGAAGGTATCACCGTTTGCCGGAGTGCCTTGGATATCAAATTTCATGCCTGCAAAAGTGATGTCCTGCCCGCTCACATATGGATTTCCGGCAGAAACAACTGCGGGTGTCGTCGTGTCGTTTACCGCATAAGTTATCACATCCGGGGCGCCGGCCACCCCGGGGGTCACTGTGAACACCACGCTATAGTTCAAGCCTGTCAATGATGCCGGGTTGGATACGGAGCCTATACTGATAACACCGGTACCTGTATTCGCGACGGCGGGCTTTGTAACAAACGTCCCATTCCCATTCTTGATCCGCATGAATATATCCGCACCGGAATCGCTTGAAGCAATTTGCCTCGAAGCATTCGCTTGTATCAGGCGCTGCCCATCATCGCCACCATAAGTAATTGTCCCGGCCACGTCTGAAAACGGCTGGGTTTTTGACTGAAATCCTGAAAACAGATAATTACCCGCACCATCCGTACTGTTAGCCAAGCCGATCAGTTCTTGCAACTTCCCGCTCAATTCTGTCGCTACAGTCCGGCGGTCATAATCTGTAAATGAACCGTTGCCCGCATTGACGGCGGCGGCGTGAACATCCTGAAGCAAGGATGTCACAGTTTGCAGATTGCTCTCGGCAAGGGATAAAGTGTGCCGCAATGCCGTGCGGTTCGCGGCGTATTGCGTATTCATCGCATCGGCCTGGTTGACGCTGATCGCGCGTGCCGCCGCGACCGGGTCATCCGAAGCGGTCTGCATTCTCCGCCCGGTGGAAACCTGCTGCTGGGTTTGAAACAAGCGGGTTTGTTGCTGCCCTAGCGCCGCCACATTACTGTCGTATATCGTATTAGTGCTGATACGCATCGCACACCTACCTTCCTATGGCCAGTACCGAATCAAAAAGGGTGCTGGCAATCTCCATCGCCTTGGCAGCCGCTTGATATGCTTTTTGATAGCGTATCAAATTGGCTGCCTCCTCATCCAGGTTCACACCTGAAACCGCCTGTTGCGCGGCAACTGTCTGGGCAGCCATATTCGTTTGTGCCAGACTGGTCACGGACAGCTCGCTGGTTTTTGCCCCGATATCACCAACCAGTTGGCCATATACTCCTTGAAAGCTTGCGGTTCCATTCGCCATGAGGTTTTGTGTCTGCATGGCCGACATCAGCAAAATGTTGCGATTGTCGCCGGTCGCATTGGTGTTGGACACCACGTTAAAGACATCGCCCGTTGCCGGGGTGCCTGTAATCTGCACCGTCCAACCGTTGTAGGTAATATCCGCGCCAGCGGTATAGGGAACACCGGCAACAGGTGAACCTGGTACGCCCACGCCCGTTACAGTAAATGTGGTAGGAGGTGTGTCGAAAACGATGCTTACCGATTGTTGCAAATTGACATTAACCGGAGGGGGGCCATTAACGGTCCCGCTGCTGATTCGGGCCGTACCGGTATTGTTCAGCGCAGCTGTGCCACGCATCGGAGCCGCTGCAGCAACCTTGGCAGGGTCGTTGGTTGCAAGTGCAATATCGCGTGCACCGTTCGCAGTGGGGCGTATCAGGAATGTATCGCCAGCCGTAACAGGAGCCGGTGCAGTGATGGTCATGCCATCCACGGTCTGCGGCAAGCTTGCATAATTTGTCACCGTATTATCTGACAGGCGCGATAATGTGTAGCTGGTGCCACCGTTAAACTTGAGCTGATAATCGCTGGTCGTTAAATCGGCAATATTTGCAATCGTAACGCCTGGGGTTCCAGACACAGCATTGTTGTTTGCATTCGGGATGACGCGCGGTACAGCGGCGATGAACAGATTGGATCCCAATACCCCGTTCAAATCCTGCCCCAATTGATTTTGCTGGTTAATGCTGGTTGCCAGTCCAAGCGCCACTCGCCCAAGTGCATTCCGGGCAGGCTCCAGGCTCTGATCGCGAAAAGCGATATATGCCCCCAAATTACCGCCCTGGATGCTGCTTTGCTGCATAGTAAGCGTCTGGCCATTCCTCAGATAGGCAATATCCAATTTACTTGGATCGCTTTCCGATGTGATCGCTTGCAACTTCATTGCCTGGTCATTCAGCACTAACGGTTGGCCGTTACCGACAAAAACGCTTACCGTCCCATCGGGTTGCGATACTTGAGTCGTCTTGATTTCACGGTTCAATTCGGTAATCAGTTGATCGCGCTGGTCGAGCAGATCATTGGGTTGTTGCGCCGGTATCGTCGCGATGGCTCGCCTGATGTTGAGATTCAAGGCAGCAATTTGTTCTGCGTAAGTATTAACGGCGCTGATGCTGCTGGTGATCTGCCCGCTAAGCTTGGTGGCTATATCTGTCATGCGCTGGTCGATAGCCTGGAACCGGTTTATGGCAAACTGCGCGTTGCCGAGCAAGGTCTGACGTGCAGGAACAGACTCCGGGCTATTGGAAATGGCGCTCATCGCATCAAAAAAACTCTGTATCGCCGGTGATGCGCCTGCGGTCGGATCCGCAACCAGATTATCGATTTGCTTGAGCTCGGTATAGTAAGCCGTAAGGTAAGTCGCCTGGCTCTGCTCCAGTAAGACTTGGGTAGACAGGTGCTGGTCGTAAATCCGTTTCACATTTTGTACATCGACGCCCTTCCCGACGAATCCCGCGCCGATTTGCTGCGCGAGCCGTGCGACTGGGACAATTTGCTGGCGCGAGTACCCGGGCGTACTTGCATTGGCGATATTGTGCTCAGTGGTCGCGAGGCCGATCTGTGCAGCATTTATACCGCTTAATGCCGAGCTAAATAAATCTGCCACGATATTTCCTTTGTTTTATCCTGTGATGATCTTGCTTTGTACTACAGGTTATCGGCACATGGGGGAAACTCTTTAGCAGGGATCAGACCCCCCTGCCAGTGGTGGTTAGCCCGCCAAATTAATCCTGCTCATGACGCTCACCAGCTTGTCGGCATATTGAGGATCGGTCGCATACCCGGCTTTTTGCAATGCTCGTGCCATTTCCGCCGCATCACCTCCCTGCTGCAACACACTTGCATAACGCGGATTATTGCCCAGCAATTCGGCATAATCCTTGAATGCCTCGGCATATGAGGAATAAGCGCGGAACTTTTCCACCTGTTTGCTTGGGATGCCATTCCTGTATTCGGTGGTCATGACCTCTGCAATTTTGCCATTCCAGTCTGCATTGGCCTTGATACCAAACAGGTTATAACTGCTACCGCCATCCGGCATGCGAATCTCACGCTTGCCCCAGCCACTTTCCAGTGCGGCCTGCCCCAAAATCAACTGCAACGGCATACCGCTCGCCTGGCTGGCTTGCTTGGCATATGGCAGCATTCGATTCGCAAAATCCTTTTGCGCATCTTCACCATAGGCGGCGGACGGCAAAGTGCCTATCGAGACCGGAGAAACAGTGGATGAAGGCTGTGTGCCGGTTTTCTGGCTCATATCCTCCGCCATTTGCCCCCTGAGTTGCCTGACCATGATGTCGGCCAAGCCTACCCCACGGCTGGCCATGCTTTGTGCCAATTGCTGATCCAGCATGCCGGTAAACATTCTGGTTTGATCGCTATCGAGCATACCATCCTGTGGCGTGGCTTCACGCATGCTTTTCAGCATCATGTTGAGGAACACTGACTCAAACTGCTGTGCCGCTTCCTTGAGCGCCTGATCCGGCGACTGCTTTGCCTGGGCACGCAACCGCTCCAGACTCTGAGCATCAAGAGCGAGATTTGCGGAGGTGTTCAGCCGGTTAACCATCAGAAAGCTCCATCAGATAATCTCCAACTCTGCATGCAACGCCCCCGCCGATTTCATGGCCTGCAATATTGCCAACAAATCCTGTGGAGTAGCACCTATCGAATTGAGCGCCTTGACCACTTCGCTCAGCAATGCGCCTTTTTGAAGTTGCACCAAGCCGCCCTTGTCCGTTTTAACGTCTATGGCGGTTTCATCGGTTTGCGTCGCGCTGATCACTACGGTCAAATTACCGTGCGCCACGGCGCAAGCATCCAAAGTTACCGCCTGGTTCATCACGATCGAACCGGTGCGTGCATTGATGATGACTTTGGAAATTCCTTGTGCCGGACTGACTTCCAGGTTTTCGACCTTGGAGATAAATGCCACGCGCTCATTGCCTCCGGGTGCGCGGACGCGTATCACCCTCCCATCCAGTGCCGAGGCTATGTCCGGCGCAATTTGTCCATTGATTGTTTCGACAATTCGGGCGGCAGTGGTGAAATCCATCGCTTTCAATTCCAGATGGATGAACTCGCCCTGCCCCAGCAACGTTGGCACGGCGCGCTCCACCTGCGCGCCATCCGGTATACGGCCGACATTCAGGTGATTTACCTGAACCGATGCCCCGCCCGAAGAAGCTCCTGCTCCGCTGACCAACACGTTGCCTTGCGCCATCGCATACACCTGCCCATCCGCACCCTTCAGCGACGACAACAGCAATGTCCCACCCCGCAAGCTTTTGGCGTTACCCGGTGACGACACGGTCACATCTATATGCTGGCCGGGTCTGGCAAAGGCCGGCAGCGTGGCGGTCAACGACACGGCGGCGACATTCTTGAGCTGCAAGCTGGTGCCTTGGGGCAGATTCACGCCCAATTGCGACAACATGCTGATGAAGCTTTGCACCGTAAAGGGCGTTTGAGTGGTTTGGTCGCCGGTGCCATCCAGACCGACTACGAGGCCATAGCCGGTTAACTGGTTATCGCGCACACCTTGAATGCTCGCCATATCCTTGATGCGGTCGGCGTACGCTACGCCACAGAAGACAGAAGGCAGAAGACAGAAGACAGAAAAACGGCAAATAGCCTTCTTGATGGGGAGGGTAATATCCAATTTATTCCACAGCACTAAAAGAGTTCGCTTCATGAATATCTCTGTTCTGGTCAGCCTTCGGCAAACTGACCGAATTGGGGTATGGTGACGTCAAGGTCAAAACGGCAGCACCGACATGAAGAAGCGCCCCAGAAACCCAAGCGTCTGCGCATCATTTATTACCTCATTCATCGCACCCGCATTCTTGTACTCGATATGAGCATCGGCAACCTGCGTGGACTGGACTGTATTCAGGTTTGTGATTGTAGTCGGATTTACCACGCCCGAGAAACGAATAAATTCGTCGCTCTGATTCAAGGCCACCTGTTTTTCACCGCTGACCAGCAAATTCCCGTTTGCCAGTACATCGATCACCGTCACGCTGATCGTTCCGGTCAAATCCTCGCTGGCAGCTCCCGCACCTGCATTTGCCGCCTTGTTTTCAGTTGAGCCTACAATGGAGGCATTCAAAGAGAAAAGATTTGTGAGCATATTGGAAACTGTCCCGGGCATCCTGACTTTGTTCGGTATATTTGTAGTTATAGTCGGCATGTTGGCATTGATACTATTCGAATAGCTGGAACTGCCGCTATTTTTGCGGTTGCCTGCGGTTTTCTCCACAATATTGATAGTCAGTATGTCGCCTATATTACGCGCGCGCTTATCCTCAAACAACGGACGCTCATTAATACCCGCATGAAAGATTGCCCCATCTGCCGGAGCAACCACCTTTTTCTCGATGGGTTTGGCCGTCATCGGCTGATGGATGCGTGTGGGCGGTGTCGTCGTGGAACAACCAGCCGCCAGTATCAGGAAGCACAAGACAAAAGGCAACGTGCCAAAAATGCCGCCCCACATTTCCTGTTTGTTGCTGCGCAATTCCTTGGTGTTCAATTCCCGCTCCTCAAGGCATCAATCATATCTGGGTCAATTTCTGCAACATCTGATCCGAAGTCTGAATGGCCTTGGAGTTGATTTCATAAGCCCGTTGTGTCTGGATCATGTTCACCAACTCTTCCACCACGTTCACGTTGGAGGTTTCCAGATAGGATTGTGTCAATGATCCGCTGCCATTCGTTCCCGGTACAGTGGTATTCGGCGTTCCGGAAGAAGCCGTTTCCTGATATAGATTTTCGCCCATGCTTTGAAGCCCGGCCGGATTGATGAATGTCGCCAATTGCATTTGACCAACTTGCACCGGTGCGGCCACACCGGCTTGTGTGACCGTAACAACGCCGTCCCTGCCAATAGTAATACTGGTGGCATTGGCAGGAATCGTGATGGCAGGTTGCACAAAAAAACCGCTTGCAGTCACCAACTGCCCCTGGCTATCCATCTGAAAGGATCCGTCACGCGTATAAGCCGTTGTGCCATCAGGCATCAATACCTGGAAAAAACCGGCTCCCTGAATCGCCACATCCAGTTGATTGCCGGTCAACTGCAAATTACCTTGGGTATGAATCCGCTCGACAGCAATCGGCCGGACACCCGTACCAAGCTGCAATCCGGATGGTATCTGGGTTTGCTGCGAAGACTGGGCACCCGGTTGCCGCAAAGTCTGGTATAGCAAATCCTCAAACACGGCCCGTGAGCGTTTGAAACCGTTTGTGCTGACATTGGCCAGATTATTCGCAATCACATCCATCTGAGTCTGCTGCGCATCCAGACCTGTTTTGGCGATCCACAAAGAACGTATCATGATTGTTTCCTTTAAAAACTAGGGGCTAGGGGCTGGAGGCTAGGGAACCGAGGCTGGCTGGGTTCAGGTTTTCCTGACCCTCAGTCCCTGGTTTTAGCCGGCAAGGTTCAATATCTGGCTGGCCTGCCGCGCGTTGTTATCCGCAGTTTGCAACATCTTCATCTGCATATCGAATTTACGCGCCAGTGAAATCATGTTCACTATCGCTTCGACCATATTCACATTGCTGTTTTCAAGACTGCCCGGCACCACGCTTACGTTGGCATCCACGGGTGCAGCCGTGCCGTCTTTCAAGCGGAACAACCCATCTGCGCCACGCTCCAGTTGCTCCGTGGGCGGATTGACCAGCTTCAGGCGACCCGTCGCCACAACAGCCGCCGCCCCCGTTCCACTGGGCACCGTCGAAATCGAACCATCCTTGGCGATCGTCACTTCGGTATCGGGCGGTATCGTGATAGGGCCGCCATCACCCACGACATTCAAACCGCTACGCGTTTGCAGCACTCCCTCGGGCGTAATCTGGAGGCTACCGTTGCGCGTATAGGCTTCCTTGCCATCCGGCCCCTGCACCGCAAGCCAGCCTGCACCCGGCAATGCCACATCCAGCGCACGGCCGGTTTGATAAATTATCGACGGTGCAAAATCCGAGCCGGGAGTGGAATCCACTACAAAAGTCCGGGTCGGCAAGCCCTCGCCAACCAATGGTACGGCACGAAAAGTACTCAACGCCGCACGAAAGCCCGGGGTATTTACATTGGCCAGATTTTCGGACACCACGGCCTGCTGGTTGAGCACCTGCGCTGCGCCAGTCATTGCGGTGTAAATCAACTTATCCATGTCTTTTTCCCGATATGTGGAAACAGGCGAACACTACCCCCAATTTCTGCTCTACTATCTCAAGTTCACGATAGTTTGCAATATCTGATCCTGCGCCTTGATAGTCTGGGCATTGGCCTGGTACATGCGCTGCGCGACAATCATATTCACCAGTTCGGCAGTCAAATCCACATTGGACTCTTCCACAGCGGAGGATTGCAACACCCCCCTGCCGCTCGTGCCGGGGGGCAGCGTCCCCAGAACACCCGAAGCGACAGTCTCAACCCATTCATTGTTGCCTACCGGCTGCAATCCTTGCGGGTTGGAAAAATTCGTCAACAGTATCTGACCCAACGCCTGCGTTTGCCCATTGGTGTAACGCCCAAGAATCACGCCACTCGCATCGGTGGAATATCCGCTCAGCGTCCCTGCGGCATAACCATCTTGAGTCAGTTCATTAACGTTAAAAGTCCCCGCGTATTGCGTAGACTGCGTGAGATCCATGGTAATGGCCGCCCCGCCGACCCAAGGCATGACACCGGTGGTAACCGCAGCGGCAGGCGTTATCAGGTTCCCGCCATTACCAAAAGTCAGCATGGTCATCGAGTTGGCTGCAGCGGGTGCGGCGGGCACGGCAGGAGGAGCCACTATGGTGCCATCCACCGTAAGGAAAACATTCCATTGGAGCGAGCCGGCATCAGACTTGACGGCCGCACCGGCAGCCGCCACTGCCGTATCTGTCGACGGGGAAAAGGTAACGGTGCCCGCCGGTGCCACGCCCGGCGTAATGGCCGTGATTGTTCCGGAATATAATCCGCCCGCCGCTCCCGCGCCTGCGATCGTGATGGTGTTGCCGACCGCCAAGCCGCTGATGGAAGAAATAGGTGTCGAAGTTGCGCCGGCGCCAATTGGCGCCGTGGCGGTAGTCGGGGTGACGGTGGTGATGGGTATTCTTTGAAAATACAGCGATGCCACGTGGCTGGCACCCGCGCTGTCATACACCGCTAGCGCGGTGGACTTGTTGTATGTAGTCGATGTCAAAGGGTTAAACGCTGTTACGGCGTTGTCGATTGCCGCCTCGGTCGAACTGAGATTCACGCCTACCAAAGCGGTAGTAGTGACGTTGGGCGGATTACTTTTATCGAGAGCGCTGATTTGCAAGCTTACCGGGGGCTGCACCTGCGCGACCACGCCACTTACAGCCTCATAGCCGGTCAAATTATGCCCCAGATTATTGACGATGAAGCCATCCTTGTCTTCATGGAACTGCCCGTTGCGGCTGTAAAAAACAGCGCCGCTCGAATCCGCTACGCGAAAAAAACCAGGTCCGCTGATCGCTATATCCAGCGGGTTATTGCTCGATGCAATGTTTCCTTGGGAAAACTGTTGCGCAATCGCCGCCACCCTGCTGCCGGAGCCCGTTTGCAACATGCCCACACCAGCGAGGGATGCCGCGTACGCGTCGGCAAATTGCGCCTGCGACATCTTGAAGCCGACAGTGGTGGCATTCGCCACATTATTGCCGATCGCATCCAGATTTTTGGACGATGAATTCAGGCCGCTTAGTCCTTGTTGAAAACTCATGATGCTCTCCTTTGAAAAATCCTGATGCGCCCAGGGATTTTTATATCAATCTCGATTTTTATATCGACTTCGCTTTAAAGAATCTGCTTGACTTGCGATATCGCAATGCCTTCCAGTTGTCCAACACTCAGCGTCACGCCCTGCTTGCCTTGCGATACGCTATTGACCATGCCGAATTGCAGTCCGGATACATCGGTCTTTTTACCAGCCTGATCGGCATTGACGGCAAAGGTATAACTCCCGTCTACCACCTGCTGGCCGTTGTTATCCAGGCCGTCCCATTGCCAATGCCCCAATCCCGCCGGTTGCGCCTCCATCTGGATATTGCGTATCAGAACACCCGCCTTATCCTTGATCGAGATATTCACTCTGTCCGCGCTCTCCGTTAACTCGAATCCGCCATATCCGCCACCATTAGCCAAATCGACACCATTGCCCGCCACCAATACGCCATGCCCTATCATGCTGGCCGCTTGCAGGGATTGGTTTGATGTCATGCTGTCGCTCAGCGCCTGCAAAGTGACATTCAGCTTATCTATCCCGGACACTGTGCTGAGTTGCGCCATTTGCGAAGTCACCTGCGCATTGTCCATCGGATTAAGCGGGTCCTGATTCTTCATCTGCGTAACCAGAAGCTTCAAGAATCTATCCTGCGTGTTGGCCGCAACGCTGGAAGTGGCCGCAGTGGCGGAGGCAGCATTAGCTACAGATGTGGCATTGTTTGTTTGCGTGACGCTAGGCATGGCAATTTCCTTTCATTACTGACCAATGGTCAAGGTTTTAAGCAACAGCGTTTTGGAAGTATTCATCACATCAACGTTATTCTGATAGGAGCGTGATGCCGAAATCATGTTAACCATCTCATCCACCACATTTACGTTCGGCATCGTCACATAACCCTGCTCATCCGCCATCGGGTGTTTTGGATCATAGACCATTTTCATCGGCGAATTATCCTCAACGACCGCCGCCACTTTAACGCCTTGCGCGCCCCCTCCATCTACCTGCACCGTGCTGAATACCACCTGCTTTGCACGATACGGCTGCCCATTGGCACCGGTAGTACTATCGGCATTCGCCAGATTGCTCGCCACGACATTCAGGCGTTGCGCTTGCGCAGCCATTCCGGAACCCGCTACATTGAATATATTAAACAGTGACATATCCACAGCTCCTTGATTTTTTGCCCACCAACCGGCATGTTTTCATTAACCCTGTATTACAGACAACATCCCCTTCAGCTTCTCACTGACAAATCTCACACTGGCCTCATAGCGCAATGCGTTGTCGGCAAATTGCGCGCGCTCCACATCCATATCCACGGTATTGCCGTCGGCACTGGGCTGAACCGGCTTCCGATACATCACCGGAGAACCCAGAATCGTATCGCCCGTATTGCCCGCCAGATGCATGGGAGAGGTTTGCACGACCGGCAGCTTCGAAGGCGCCCCGGCCAGCGCATTCTGCAAAGCGCTGGCAAAATCGACATCCCTCGCCTTGTAATTAGGCGTATCTGCGTTGGCAATATTGGATGCCAGCAACTCCTGGCGCGCCGCACGCAAATTCAATGCAGTCTGATGAAAACGCAAAACATCATCAACATTACTAACCACAACACCTCCTATTTCGCCTGCCGACACTTATTACCACTTAACATGGCTTTCATCATAAATCGCGCTACAAATTTGCCATTTGCCGATTAACGGTGGTTTTTTCCTTCAATTCGCACTTATTCATCGCTTCCATTAACAGCACGCAACACGCACAATGCAGACCATGAAGAAACTTTTACTGATTGGCTTATTATTGCTGCAACCCCTCGCAGCAATGGCTGTCGGCACACAAGATCATGCTCTGATAAGGGATGTAGTGGCTGCTTTCGTGCAACAACAAACAGCCGATCTACCCGGTAATGTCACTTATAAAGTAGATGAGATTGACCGCCGCATCTCGCTACCCGAGTGCCGCAAACTCGAGGCCTTATTGCCTGCGGGCGGCAAGCTTGTCGGAAGAACTGCCGTCAGGGTGCGCTGCAACGAAGCGCGGGGGTGGAGCATTTCCGTTCCAGTACAAATCAGGATCAGCACCAGCCTGTTAATCAGCGCACGTGCATTACCCATGGGATATACGCTACGCGAAGAGGATATTGCCACTCAGACCACTGAAACCACCCAATCGGGAGGGATAACCGATGTCAGGCAGGCGATCGGCAAAGTACTGCGCCACGGCATCACTGCAGGGCAGGTGTTACGCGAAGACATGCTGCGCGCGCCCTACAGCATCGTGCAAGGTCAAGCCGTGCAACTTATTGTGCGTGGCAATAAATTCAGCATACGCAATGAAGGCATTGCCCTCAGCAACGCAAGCGAGGGGCAAGCCGTGCAAGTCCGAACCAGCTCTGGCCGCACACTCGGGGGGGTTGCCGGAGCAAGCGGCGTGGTGGAAATCAAGCAGTAATTATTGAACCACTATTTTAATATACAAAAAAATGGGGCAGTTGCCTGCCCCAATAAGCTAGGTGTTGCACCTAGTGGGAGGAAAGTTTCGCTACCGCGTCGCACATGATCCAGAATTAAACATTTGGCTTAGAAATGTTGTTGAGTTGTGTGCAATTTAACCAATATCTGGGCGCAATACCATGGCCACTCATCCGAATTCATGAATCAAGAATAAAAGGCATAAAAACCCGGATGAACGGTCGAAATCAAAGAACGAATGGTTATTCAATAAAGCAATTTCCGCTGAATTCCTGACAAAGCCAATGGTTGCGTTCAAAAACCACTCATAAATCATTACCTGATTGCCCGGATTGAATTCCTGGTTTGATATGCTTGAAAGCAGAATCGGATAATTCAGGTCAATTCCAAAAACAGAAGCGGGGCTATTACGCGATGACTGCGGCAAGCATGAATTGCCGTTTTTTCTGAATCCACTCCCAAATCGCTCTTTCATTGCGTTGGAACTGCCTAAGGTTTTATCGTTTTTTGCCGATATTCCCGAGTAAGTTGGTGGTTATCGCGGCACTCAGTCAAGGCAAAAGGAGTAAATATGAGTGAAAAATTCAGGATCGACGGGCATCTATATTGTTCCTACTCCACGCAATTCTTTCGGGATGGCAATAAGATAACGCTGGCAGAATATTATGATGCCTTCATCCGGCTGCTAAGGCAGCAGTAGCAAATAAAATAGCCCAAATCGTTACCATAGGGAAAATAGAGTGAAAGTATCAGGGGTCATCTTGATGGTGCTGGCATTCATCTCGTCACAGGCTTATGCAAAAGATGGGCGCACACTAATTGTGAAAAAAAACGGTAGCACGGGAAAGCGCGTCTTGGTGATATATGACCATAACAATCACCCGCATTCAGACAGCTCGCCCAAACTCGCAACTCCTGCCCGCAATACCGGCAACGTCGCTGCAACACTTAACTGCGAAAATATCTACTTCGCACCAGATGACCACAATCACGAGCACCCATTACAGAGACCTCATCCAGAGTTCATGAAATCATACAAGCAGGCAAAGGCCGGTGATGCCATGGAGCAGAGAAATGTCGCGGTCAGTTACGATGCGGGGTATCTGGTAAATGCATGTCCTGAAAAAGCACATTACTGGTACCAGAAAGCCGCACACAAAGGGGATCAAATTGCCCAAGACTGGCTTGCCCGCTTCAACAAGTTTAAAGCGATACATGACGGGCCGGAATTTATAGTTGTGAAACAGGCCGACTCGCCACAATCACTGGCATCGGCCCAAAAATAAGTGTCCATGGATTTAAAATACGCAGCATGCCCAATAATTTCTCTCGCATGACAACGTAAAAGCGGGCCGTTTTCAGCCCGCTTTTTTATTGCAAGGTTTTTGCGATGCTATCGGGCGGATGCCAAAGCCACATGCCAACCAAATCTCTTGAGTTCCTGCATCGCTTGCGGTGTCACTTTACCGGGAACCAGCACCCAGCGCTCTGCGCCATTCAAATCCGTGCGGCGCGCAAAATCCTCGACCGGCTTATTCCATGCAATGTAATCCATCGGCATTGGAACGATCAGCCTGCCGTTAGCGGTTGCACCAGCGATAACGTTGTCGGCTACGCGCATATTGGTGACTGGCGTATCCGCTCGGCTGTACTGCGCGAGCAGCAACACCGAGTTAATAACATATCGCGCCTCGATGTCGGAAGCAGCACGGGAAGCGAACGCAATCACTTCGGCGCGCCCAGAGACATTGCCCAGCGACTCGAGAGCGAGAACCAGCGACGTTTGCAGAGTCGGCGTGAAATAACTATTGCGGAAAAAGGTGCGTACAGGAAGACCCTCAACGCCCATTTTTTTGAGCCTGGCTTCGTTGCGGGTTTCGATGTCGCCGGGCGATAACTGATAGGCCTCAAGTTGCGCCGCCTGATTGAATTGAACCGCATAGGACAGCGGCGCCGCCACTATGCCGATGGTTACGTTGACCGGAAAGCTGCCGATAAAACTGGCGGCAGCGAAGTCATCAAGCTTGTTGGACAGGGCGGCATTGTTGGTATAGGGGTCAACTTTAAGCTGTTGCGCCCATTCCCGAAGCGCCGCGTGGTAGCCAAATGGGCCATCGATGAATGTGCGCGGCGCAGCCGTGCCTTCGCACATAGCCACCGGTTCGAGGATCGGCTTTTGTGTCCCCGTGTCACCCTTGACCGTGTCGCTGACGCGTGTTGCCGCCGAGCCTGCCATGTTGGCAAGACTATTGGCCATGTTGCCGATTCCGGAAGCAAGGCTGTTGACCGTGTCGACCGGGTTCGAGATGAGTCCCCCCGCAACCTCTATGGGTGCAGCGAGCGCTTTACCCGCCGCCTTGGTGAACTCATCCGTTTTGCTGATGCTATCGATCTGCTCGAACGCCGATAACTCGGAAACCCGAATTTCGAGCATCTCGCGCCCGCGCGCCTGCCAGATGCCGTATTTTGAACGGATAGTGAAACGTGGTAATCCGCCTTCCAGTGCAACCTTCTCATCGACGCTATGGAGTGCACTTTGCAGCAATGCGGGTGGCGCGAACTCGGCTGCCTTTAGGTCGCCCGAACTCTCATAATCCTGTGCGTTGGCCACACCAGCGACAACAAATACAATGGCTGATGCCAGCGCGAGAAACGAAAACTGGCGCATATACATCGTAAGCATCCTCATAAATTTTTCCTGAAACAGGAATTTCAACGACACGATCAAGAATTCGACAACCCAGCATCCATGGAAGTAAGTCATGCACACAGAAATATTGTAGCTGAAAGGCAGACAACCCGTGCTCAATATTACCCGCGAAGCGCCTGAATCTCCCCGACAGCTACGCGCAACCGCGTAGCCAGGCTAAGCGCCACATGCTCGATAATGGCAAGCCCCAGAGCGCGGTGCTGTTCTGCCAGCGCATCAAAGCTGGCGCGGGATAGCGCGTATACCTCGGTGTCCGCCATGGCAATGGCCACCGATAAATGCCTTGCATCGAGAAAACCGGTCCCGCCGATAATCTCGCCCGGACCGCAAGTGGCCAGATGATAATGCTCTTTTTTCCGGATCGGGATCATCACCTTGACCGTGCCGCGACGTATGAAAAAAAGCTCGCCCTCCGCCGTGTCGGTTTTGAACACCTTTTTTCCGGCCTCGATAAACCGCAATTCCAGAACAGCCTCTAGGGCGGTTATTGCCTTTTCCGTGTGGCCGGCAAAAATCGGCATGGCGCGAACATCCAGCGCGACTTCCAAAGTTTTTTCTTCGATGGTGGCACTTTCGAGTTCTCTCGCCTCGATCCACTCCAGCGCAACGTCAAGATCGCCGAAGGCAAAAGCCTTATTGGTTGGCCTCACCACCCCGGTATCCTTCAGGAACCGCTTCATCTTGAGCCCGCTTGGCAGGCCCTTGGGAATGTCGCAGAACACCAGATAGGCATTGTTTTCCTCCAACCTGTCCTTGATCTGCTCGAGCACATGGGTTGCCGTCACATCGAGAGACTGAACGCGGCGCATGCTCAGAACGACATACTTTCGCCTTCCAGTTTCAGGCTCGAGCGCGGATTGCAACTGGTTTGCCGTGCCGAAAAACAGGCTCCCCTGCAGTTCAAAAACGATCGTCATATCGTTATCCTGCTCGCCCCTTTCGCTTGCCTGATGATTGCTCAGCCGCTTGGTGAATATCTCGCGCCCCTCGATGCGGTTGCGCACGACGGAGCTGCGTGTCTGCTCGCGGATAAAGAGCAGGATGGCGAGCGCAACCCCGACGCCGGAAGCCGCGATCAGGTTGACGAAAAGCGCAACGAGAATGACCGATATGATTACCGCAAAATCCAGGCGGGTCGCCGGAGTGAAGAAAAACGCCAAGCTATGCCGATCGATCATGCGGAAGCCGATCACGATAAGAATTCCCGCCAGCGCAGCCACAGGAACCCAGGCAATCAGGGGCGCAAGCAGCAGATAGGCGAGCAGGGAAAACCCGCCTGCCATCATTCCGGAAAACCGGGTTTTTCCTCCGCTGGAAATATTGACCAGCGAGGCTCCCATGGTTCCGGAACCGGGAACCCCGCCCACCAGAGACGAAGAAATATTTCCCAGCCCCTGACCGATCAGCTCGCGGTTTGAGTCATGGTGCGAGTTCGTCATGGCATCCATCACCACGCAGGTTTTCAGCGTGTCGATGGACAGCAGCACCGCCAGCGTCAAGGACGGGATGGCTACCATGGCGACGGCATCCATTCCAAGCCCGCTCAGCGCTTGCCATTGCTGGCTCATCATTTCCAGAAATCCGCCTTCACCGGTAGCCATGGTGCCGATCAGCAACGGGTTGCGCTCGGTGGTAAGCAGCGACGGATCGAATACGCCGAGCGCGAGATAGCTTGCCACACCGGCCAACAATGCCAGGATAGCCGGGGGCACAGCCCGGACAATGCGCGGAATAAAAACCACTACCGCTATCACCACCCCCCCTACCGCGATGCTTTGCCACACCCAGCCGGATGGGTTCGCGATGGCATCCGGCCAATGCGCCTCTGCAGAGGCACCCAGAAATTTTGGGATCTGGCTACCGATGATGATGAGCCCGACCCCGCTGAGATAGCCGCTGACCACCGGATAGGGGATAAACCTGATGAGCCGCCCGACACCGACCAGGCCCAGCGCAATTTGGGTCAGGCCGGTCAACAGGCCGATCAGCACCAGCATCAGCAGCGCCGCCTGCACCGGCACACCCTGCTGCATAAAGTTGATTGCGAGAGCGGAAAGCAGCGCTGCCGCCGGAGCGCAAGGAGCGGTAATAAGGCGCGGGCAACCGCCAAAGACGGGAGCAACCAGCCCCAGCGCTATAGCGCCGAGAATCCCGGCGAGCGCTCCCTGCGCCGCCAGCGCACCGCCAAGCGGCGAAAAAATAATCACCCCGAACGCAATAGCCGAAGGCAGGGCCACCAACATCGCAGCCAAACCTCCCCAGATATCGCCCGAGAAATCCTGGCGGATAGAAGAAATCGCACTGGACAATCTATTCGGCATGGAAAATCACACCCATCTATCGGGCATCAAGTATCTTCGCTTCCGGAGGTCAGGTCAAACCGTAATACAGTCAGTATATGCATGACGGCGAATGGTAAATCATTAACTTCCGGATAACTTGGCGGATGAGGGGTTTGCGGCATTTGAACAACGCCATTATCCACGAAGCACAGCAGCATCACGCCGTCCGCGAGCTGAAAGCGGCAATAAGGCTGATCCCACTCACTGGCAAGCGGTTTTGAAAAGTTGCGCAAAATCAACTCCGGCATTTTCACAATGAAAAGTTGCATTGTGTATATATACGCTTTACACTGCAATTATGATTAAATCCTTCGCCCACAAGGGACTTGAAAAGTTCTTCAAGACAGGAAGCAAGTCTGGTATTCAAGCTGCGCATGAGAGCCGCCTTCGTGCACAACTCGCCAAACTGGAGTCTGCCAAATCACCGCAAGACATGAGCTTGCCAGCGTGGCGGCTGCATCCCCTCAAAGGCACGCTGAAAGGCTATTGGGCGGTGTCTGTGTCGGGCAACTGGCGCTTAACCTTCCGGTTCGTTGGGCAAGATGCCGAAGTGGTGGATTATCAGGATTATCACTAGGAGAAAAATTATGAGCCGCATGTTTAACCCCCCGCACCCAGGGGAAGTACTAAAAGATGGGGTAATGGTCGAAGGCGTAACCGTGACCGGCTTGGCCAAGCAACTTGGCGTAACTCGCGTGGCTCTTTCTCGCGTACTCAATGCACATGCCGGAATCTCTGCCGATATGGCTCTCAAGCTCGCTCGTGTTTTCGGTGGCTCGGCGGAGTCTTGGCTCTACATGCAGGCAAACTATGATTTATGGCAAGCTGAACGCCGTGCTGTGAAACATAACAAGCGCACACACGCTACCGCGTAAAATTTTTAACCGTGAAGTCGCAAAGCTGCCACACCTCATCTGAGATGTGTGCGTAACTTTGTGTAAAAAAAGCATTGAATTCCTGCTTTAGGTGGTGACTCGACTAGCTGCTATTCGGCCAAAGCCGACCTTCAAGGTGGAATATTTTAGCGACAGCTTTGCTACTGACAGCAGACCTTTAATCTGATGGGGATTTGTGAGCTTGAATGTCTCTTGCTACCTAGAACGACCAGCGCCGATGTTGAGCGCATTGCCAAGCTGCACGTAGACTGCGCATTTCTCGCAGTTGTCGGTGTGCGGTGTTTGCTGGTCTTCCTGCTGTTGCGTTAAATCTTCAAGCGCATGGTGCAACGCATGCGCCGCACCAGCTTGCTGCGCGAACAGCAGGACGAAGGTTAACAGCAGCAGAAAAAAATGGCGGGTGCGCGAAATTTTCATGATGCATGATTACCCATGCGGTTCCCCGAGTTCTGTGCGTTCGGATACATTCAATCGGCAATTGTTTTAAATTGAGTCGCTGCTGTAAGTCTCAATTTCGGTACGGCACAATGACTTCCGCCTTCATCCGGTATCCGGCATTCCCCATGCGGGTTTCTGAAGGAATGGTCTCCAGCACGCCGCTAATCATGACGGAATCCATGCTTTTCCTGCCGGTCAACGGTTTCACCGGAAATACATGGATGATCTGGTTGGTGGGTGGCGCGGGCACATGGATGCAGCCGCCGTAATAGGGGATCAGCAGGAATTCGGTTATCTGGTGGCGCACCTGTTCGAGCGGCACGATGAAACCGGGGATACTGACGCGCGCGCCATTCATCGATGGCTCGACGGGCGCTTTGCTCCAGGCTTTGCGCAGGCGTTTCAATGCTTCCTGCGCGCGCGGATCGGAGTCTTTCATGCTGTCGAAGTCGAACTTCTCGAACCCCTTCATTGGGTTCCAACCCTTGGGCATGAGGTCATTCCAGTCAATGATCCTGTAGGGTGACTTGGCTGCCGGGGATTGCGGCGGCGGTCGGTCGCCGACTTGCCCGGCAGCGAATGTCGGCGTGCCTCCGGCCAGGCAGGTTAGAAAGAATGCGGACAGCAGAAAAAAATAACCGGGAATACGCATGGTTTTGTATCAAACCTCAGTTCTTGTACGGCTCGACGACTTCTGCCTTCATCCGGTAGCCGGAGCTTCCCATGCTGGTGGTTGAGGGGACGGTCTCCAGCACGCCGCCGATCCAGACCGCATCCATGCTTTGCATCCCCTTCAGCGGTTTCACCGGAAGCACATGAATGATCTGGTTGGCGGGCGGAGGCGGGACATGGATGCATCCGCCGAAATAGGGAACCAGCAGGAATTCGGATATCTGGTGATTTGCCTGTTCAAGCGGCACGATGAAACCGGGGATACGGATGCGCGCGCCGTTCATCGAAGGCTCGACGGGCGCGTTGTTCCAGGCTTCGCGCATGCGCTGCAACGCTTCCTGCGCGCGCGGGTCGGAGTCTTTCATCTTGCCGAGGTTGAGCTTTTTGAAATCCCTGGTCGGATCCCAACCCTTGGGCATGAGTTCATCCCAGTTGTTGATTACCCGGTACGATGACTTGGCGGCGGATTGCGACGGCAGGCGGTCGCCGACCTGATAGCCGGCTTGTTTGGCATCGAATGCCGCCGCGCTGCCGGCGAAGCCGGACAGCAGGCACATCAATACGACTGGCAGAAAAATACGATGGCATTGCATGAGCGGTACCTCCTTAAATGCGCGGTGTCAGACCGTCCGACAGCGATAGTTTATAAGCGCCGTAGCCGGGCATCAGGCTGGCCAGCAGGCTGACGCCCATTACGATTCCAAGCAGCCCGAGTTCGTCGTTGGAAATAAATCGGGCGGCTATCGTCAGGCCGTAATGGGACTGCACCAGCGGGGCAAAAGTTGCAGTCAAAGCGGTGAGCAACACCATACCCAGCAGGGTGCCGGACAAGGTGACAAACATCCCTTCCGCACTCAGCAACAGGAATACATCTACAGGACGCGCGCCGACGGAACGCAGGATCGCCAGTTCGCGCCGCCGCTCGTTGAGGCTGGCGAGAATGACCGCGATCAGGCCGCACAACCCGACCACTACGACCATGCCGGAGACTGCGAGCAGGGCGCGTTCCGCGATGCCGACGACCTGCCACAACTGGTCGAGCGCGACCCCCGGCAGCACCGCGAGCAGCGGTTCGGCGTGGTACTCGTTGACGTAGCGCTGCATCTTGAATACCCCGGCGCGGCTTTTCAGGCCGATCAATATCGCCGTGACTTCCTTGGGGGTGAGATCGAACTTTTTGGCGTATTCGGCAGGGATGGCAAAGCCGGGAATTCTCGCACCGCCCTGCCAGTCGAGATGAATGGCCTCGATGGCTTCCAGGCTGACATGCACGGAGCGGTCAACCGGAGTACCGGTGCGGGCGAGGATGCCGGTCACGGTGAAAGGCTTGTCTGCGTGTTCGGCCAGGCCGATGTCGCCCGCGCCATGAGATAGTGTGATCCGGTCGCCGACACGGTAGCCGAGATGCCCGGCGACTTCCGCGCCGATGACCGCATCGAACAATCCGGCGAACGGTTTGCCGCCGCTGAAGGCCAGCGGCTGCGCTTCGCCGTAGCGGAAATGCCCGAAATAATCCGCCGTGGTTCCAATGACCGGAAAGCCGTGATGCGAATCGCCCATCGAGACGGGAATGGCCCACGCCACTGCCGGGTTCGCGGCGATGTCCCGATAGGTCTGCCAATGGATGTTGTTGGTGGCATCGCCGATATGGAACACCGCATACAGCATCAACTGTACCGGACTGGTTCGCGCGCCGACCACGAGATCGGTGCCCGATACCGATTGCTCGAAACTTTCCTGCGCATCCTGACGTACGCGCTCGACGCCGAGGAGCAGCGCGACGCTCAGCGCGATGGACAGCAGCGTAAGCCCCAAAGTCAATTTGCGATTCCATGCGCTGCGTACGGCGAGGGCGAGAAGATATTTCATTTTGCGAACCTCGTCTGCTGTGTTCGTAGGTGCGAATTCATTCGCACATCACTCATTAATCGTGCGAATGAATTCGCACCTACAAACCCTTGAGTCGCCGGATTCTGGTTCATGCGGCCTCCCGTGCGGTTTGCGCCCGGTTGAGCGACGGTAGCGCGATCTCGCGCGTGAAACCGGAGGCGAGCCTGCGGTCGTGGCTGACGAACAACAGGGTGGCATCGGCCGCGATGCATTCGCGCGACAGCAGATCGAGAAAGGCAGTCTGCCGTTCGGCATCGAGCGCGGAAGTCGGCTCGTCGGCGATGACGATTTCCGGGCGTCCAATCAGCGCGCGCGCCGCCGCGACCCGCTGCTGCTGGCCGACGCTCAGTTGCGTCACGGGGCGGTGGCGCAATTCCGGCGCGATGTCGAGATGGCCGAGCAGCCGCGCCGCTTCATCGTGCAGCGTGTTGCCGGAAGCCAGCGCCCGGCTGCGGCGACGCGCGGAAAAACGGCAAGACAACAGCACGTTATCGGTCACGGAAAGGTAGGGGATCAGGTTGAACTGCTGGAACACAAAACCGATGTGGTCGGCACGCAGCCTGTCGCGCGCGGAAGGCGACATGGCCGTCAGCTCGTGGCCGAGCAGCGAAATCGTGCCGCGTTCCGGCGTCAGCACGCCGCCCAACAGCCCGAGCAGCGTGCTTTTGCCGCTGCCGCTGGGGCCGTAGATAAAGATGCGGTCACCCGCATCGGCCTGAAGTTCTCGGATGTCCAGGCAGGCACTGTCCGCCTGCGGATAACGGAAGGACAGATTCTCAATACGGATGACCGAATTCGCCATGTTTTATCTACCAGTTTACGCGCCGCTGTTTTGCGGTGAGTTTTGCCGCAGTCTGCTTCTTCAGCGTCGCCACCTCGACCTTGAGTTGACCGAGATGCGGGAAGGCGTCGAACAGTTTCACTTCGAGGTCATGCAGCTTGCCGATTTGTTTGCAGGCGAAAACGAATTCGCCGTCGATGTCGGCATGGCCGCTTTCTTCCTCATGGTGTTTGGATTCTTCCTTCTTGTCCGATTTCTTTTCCTGCGGGGGTATCGGTTCAAGCACCAGAGATTCGAGCTTTATCGACTGGAGCGTGCACTGCGCCTCTGCGGTCGGGATGAAAAACCGCTCCGCATGGTTCAGGTCGTCCGCCATTTTTTTCACGGCGGCCTTCTGCTTGGCATTGCGCGGAACATGCTCGAACCCGAGCAGGTTGTCGAGCGGGCCGGAAAAATCCAGCGACATGGTTTTGTCGTCCACCGCGATTTGCAGGGTCGCTATGCCGTGCACATGCGCGCCGAGTTCCTTGGCGATGGCTACCGGCTGACTGGCTGCCAGTGCGGCAACAACTGCGTAGCAATAATATTTGCGAGACATGGTTTACTCCTTAAAAGCATGGCAAATTCCCGCACGCTGACGGCGGGGCGGTTAAGCGGCTTAAACGGAGTAAGGCGGGGCGCGCGCCGTGAATGCGACGAACGTATTGGAAACGTAAGAGCCGGGATGGTTTAAGTGCGGCGTTGCAGGATTTTCATTGCCGGTAAAGCCGATGCTGTTGCTGCCGAGGGCGCTGGCGATCTGCGCGTAGACATCGCAAAGGTCGCAGTGTTTCTCGTACGGCGCCGATTGATCGTCTGATTGGGAGTGTTCGGACAACACATGCGAAATGCTGTGCGTCAGCCCGCCAACCTGCGCGAACAGCAAGGCGAAGATTATCAGAAGCCGGATAGGCCAACCGTTATGCATTGATGCTCTCATTCCAGAAACGTGGTGATCAGGTGAACCAGCAAAGCGCCGCCAACCATGAAACCTCCTTGCCACGCGAACGTTTCGCGCTCCTGGCGCAGCCAGGGCAGGATGCCGGTCAGCGCGATGTAGATGAAATTGGCCGCCGCGACGGCGAGAACGAAAGACACCCATTCTTGCGCGCCGGACAGCGCCAAGTAACCGGTGACGGCGCCGAACACACAAGCCAGCCGCGTTACGGCATTCCAGGCCAGCGCTTTCTTGCGGCTCCATTGCGCAGTGAGCAGCAGCGCGAAATCGCCCGCCTCGCGCGGCACTTCGTGCGCCAGCACTGCAAAAGTCATGCCCCAGGCCAGCACCGGGTTGACCAGAAAGGCCGCGCCCAACATCAGGCCATCAGTGAATATGTGCAGCGTGCCGCCGGTCAGGATCATCGGGATGGGGCGGGCAAGATCATGGGCGCAGACACTCTCGGGGCCATGCCGACAACCGGCATGGAGTTTGTGATCAAGCGCGAACAGCGCAATCAGCGCAACCAGCAGCACCCGGAATAAATCGTTTGATGCCATACCGCCTTCGAGCGCCTCCGGCAACAGGTCAAGCAGTGCAAGCGCGAGCATCATGCCCGCGGCGAAGCTGACCATGCGCGTCAGCCAGACCTTGTTCAGGCGGCTGGTAAAGAAGAATGCAATGACCATGCTTGCAAATCCGGCAAGCGTACCAGCGACAATGACCTGAATCAGCGTGTTCATGAGGGAACTCTGATGCAGCGCGGACATTCGCCGCGAATATCGATTGCCATGCTGCCGAAGCGGAAGCCGCGCGGCAATTTGGGCTGGGGAGGCGTGGGGGTGTCCAGGCAAAATATGCCTCCGCACCCGGTGCATCGCAGATGAACGTGCTGCGCATGTTTGCCGTCAGGGTTTGCCACAGAGAAACGGAATACCCCGCGCCCGTCCGCTGCCTTGTGCGCCAGTCCAACATTGGCCAGCCAGTCGAGAACCCGGTATATCGTCACGCGGTCAACCGGCTGACCATTTTGGGTGAGCATGGTTTCGATTTCGGAATGATTCAAGGGGGAAGGTGCGTTCTGTAGCAAACCAAGAACCCACGTCCGTGCGGAAGTCGCGCGCGCGCCCGCGTTGCGTATGGTTTCTGCAATTAGCGGATTTTCTCTAGCTCGTTTCATTCGGGCATCTTAATGCAACTATGTTGCAAATGCAATGTGGCGATTTATTGCCCGGCAACGCCGACGGCTATTCGCTTTCCAGTCTGTCCGATGAAGTAAACGTCCAGGTGCGGACGATAGTAAGAATATCGATGTCCTTGGTGATGTCGGGCGGCAGCAGGGAATACACCCGGATCAGGCCAAGGCCAGAAAAGCGATTCCCGTTCCACTGTCGAACGTGGCGGTTTTAACGCTGCGCAAACAGATCGGCAAGCATCAGGCTCATGTATTCACTTTCCGGGGCAAACCTGTACATCAGGTGAACATCAAAGCATGGCACAAAGCTTTAAAGCGGGTTGGCATTGAGAATTTCCGCTGGCATCAGACATACTTGGGCAAGCTGGCATATTCAAGAAGGCACTCCGTTTCATGTGTTGCAGGAGTTGGGCGGGGTGACCTCCTGCTTCATTTCAATGATGCGCTTTTCGCGCCCCAGCATGACCTTGTTGAAAGCATCCAGTTCGGCGGAGCGGCGAATGCTGCCCATCGCTGCTGACGAAAGCTGTCGTTTGGCTTAGTTCTGCCCCCATCAATGTCGGCAAACTGCATCACACCTGCCACTCGGCGGAGCCATCCTCGATGGCAGCAAAGGCCGAAAAGCGGAAATTCATAATCGCCCTGCCAGATGAACTCGCTGGGTCTAAAGTGAGACTTGGAAATAGTCGCCAGCTCAAAACTAGAAATAGAAAACCCCGCCGAAGCGGGGTTTATGATTTGGTGGGTCGTAGTGGGTTCGAACCACTGGCCCCCGCCGTGTGAAGGCGATGCTCTACCACTGAGCTAACGACCCGAAAGAGGGCGCGAATTAGAGCATAACGCTGCAACCGCAGTCAATCACCCGAGCCACAACTTTGTGCGCAAAATTGCTAAAGCCCGTAAAATGCGCGCCTTATTTCGCCTTACCCGTTTAAGCCATGACCATACGCACCCGTTTCGCTCCCAGCCCCACCGGCTATTTGCATATCGGCGGCGCACGTACTGCCTTGTTCTCCTGGGCATACGCGCGCAAGTTGGGCGGCACATTCATTCTGCGTATCGAAGATACCGATCTGGAGCGTTCCACGCAGGAGTCGGTGCAGGCGATTCTGGACGGGATGTCGTGGTTGAATCTGGATTACGACGAGGGGCCGTTCTACCAGATGCAACGCATGGATCGCTACAAGGCAGTGATTCAGCAGATGCTGGGGGATGGTGCAGCCTATTACTGCTATACCGCGCCGGAGGAACTGGAAGCCATGCGCGAGGCTCAGCGCGCACGCGGCGAGAAGCCGCGTTATGACGGACGCTGGCGGCCCGAGCAGGGCAAGGTTCTGCCCGCCCCGCCGGACGGCATAAAACCGGTGGTACGCTTCAAGAACCCCCTCCACGGCGCAACGACATGGGACGACATGGTTAAAGGCAGGATCGTGTTCGAGAACAGCGAGCTGGATGACCTGATCATCGCGCGCGCCGACGGTACGCCGACTTATAATTTCTGCGTGGTGGTGGACGATCTGGATATGGGTATCACGCAGGTCATTCGCGGTGACGATCACGTCAACAACACACCGCGCCAGATCAACATCCTCAAGGCATTGGGCGCGACGTTGCCGCAATATGCGCATGTACCGATGATCCTGGGCAGCGACGGCGAACGGCTGTCCAAGCGGCATGGCGCGGTTAGTGTGATGCAATATGCCGAGGATGGCTTCCTGCCGGAAGCGCTGATCAATTACCTGGCGCGCCTGGGCTGGTCGCATGGCGACGAGGAAATATTCTCCGTGCAGCAGTTCGTCGAATGGTTCGATTTGCGCCACATCAGCAAATCGGCGGCGCAGTTCGATCCGGACAAGTTGCGCTGGCTGAACCAGCACTACATCAAGCTGGCCGATAATGTGCGTCTGGCCGATTTGGTGCGCGGGCATCTGGCAGCGCGCGGCGTGCAGTCAAGCGATGCGCCGCCACTGGAAGCGGTGATCGCCTTATATAAGGAGCGCACCGCGACGTTGCTGGAATTGGCCGATGAAGCAGAAGTCTTTTATGTCGAAGTACATCCGACGCAGGAACTGCTGGATGCGCATCTGGTGCCGGAAGTGCTTCCCGCATTGCGCGAACTTGCCGGGCGTTTTGCCGATGTCGCTTGGGAAGCGCCCGCACTGGGTGCGCTAATAAAGGAATTGCTGGTCAAACACAATTTGAAGATGCCAAAACTGGCAATGCCGTTGCGCGTGATGCTGGTCGGTCAGACGCATACGCCGTCGGTAGATGCCGTGCTGGCCTTGTTCCCGCGCGAAACCGTATTGGCGCGCATGAAAAGGCACCTGTAATTTCTCGGTAAGTCAGCTTTACAAGCATAGGTCGCATCACTATAATGCGCGCTCTTTTCGGGGTATCGGGGGTATAGCTCAGCTGGGAGAGCGCTTGCATGGCATGCAAGAGGTCAGCGGTTCGATCCCGCTTACC
>JBAQCT010000062.1:0-67360 GCA_049294375.1 Gallionella sp.
CCGAGGAGCAAGCCACCGACATGATGCGCCTGAAGCTGAAGTTCGCTTTCGGGCGTATTCACCCGACCAGCGATTTTATCGACAGCCGCGTCGTCGGCGACGGTGCGGTGGAGATCGCGAACGGCGTAAGCCTGCGCCGGTTGCGGCCTAATGTTTTTGAATTTGCCCATCGTGGCGAGACGGTGACGGTCGATCTGAACCTTCCTCCCGGTGTTGCCTACGAATGTGCTTACCCGCTGGGTTTCCGCAGGTTCGAGCCGGAGTATTTCGCCGTCATTCACTCGGGCGAGGGCGATGGATGGGACGTCAATCGCCCCTGCATGTCGAGCATCATTACCTATCAGGGGAGCATCTACCTGATCGATGCTGGCCCGCATCTTGTAAACAGCATGACGGCATTGGGTATCGGCATCGACCAGGTGGACGGCATTTTCCATACCCATGCGCACGACGACCATTTCGCCGGCATCACCGCGCTGATGCGTGCCGGTCGGCGCATCCGTTACTTTGCGACGCCGCTGGTGCGTGCTTCGGTGGAGAAAAAACTGACCGCCTTGCTGGGGGTGGAAGAGGAACGCTTCACCGATTTCTTCGATGTCCGGGATCTCGTCTTCGATACATGGAACGATATCGAGGGCCTGGAAGTAATGCCGGTTTTCTCGCCGCACCCCGTAGAAACCAATATCTTTACATTTCGCACCCTGTGGGGCGACGGCTATCGCACCTACGCTCATTTTGCGGATATCGTGTCGTTGAATGTTCTCAAGGGCATGGTCACCGGCCAGCATGATGAGCCCGGCCTCGATCAGGAATCCTTCGAACGTGTCCGTGCGGCCTATCTGGTACCCGTCGATCTGAAAAAAATCGACATCGGAGGCGGCTTGATCCACGGTGATGCAAAAGACTTCCGGGAGGATGCCTCCGCCCGCATCCTGCTGGCTCACCGTGCCACCGAACTGACTCCTGAGGAAAAAGAAATCGGCTCCAGCGCTGCATTCGGTACCGTTGACGTGCTGGTAGAGGGACGGTCGGAGGGGTTGCGCCGCCATGCCTTTTCCTATCTTCAGGCCAATCTTCCGGGAGTATCGCTCCACGACCTGCGGATGTTGGTCAACCATCCCATTACCGATATTAACCCCGGCGCCATTTTTCTCAAGGAAGGCGAGACACCCCAGGAGATGTTGCTGCTGTTAAGCGGGCGGGTGGAGAAGATACGCACCCGCGACAACCTGTTCGGCAACCTGTCGGCCGGATCGCTGATCGGCGACGATGCCATGCTGGACAATCAGCCTTCCCGGCATACCTATCGCGCCTCTTCCTTCGTGCGGGTGTTGCGGCTGCCGGTCAGCCTCTACGCCGAGGTCATACGGCGCAACGGATTGCTGGATCGCGTGCGCCGCATCGCCGATATGCGCACCTTCCTGAATACGACAAGCCTGTTCAGCGAAGGCCTTCCGGTTGCGGTTTTTGGGCATATCATCGATGGCGCAACGGAGCGGCGCTTCCAGCCGGGAGAGGTTATCGGCGGCAAGGATATCCAGGTTATCAATATTATCCGCTCCGGCCTCGTTGAGCGCATGGTGGGCAGCAAGGTACTGGAAGTCCTGAAGCAGCGCGATTTTTTCGGCGAGGAAGGCGCGGTTCTCAAGGTTCCCAGCCTGTTCCGCCTGCGCGTGCTGGAAGAAACGGTAGCCGTGCAGATACCCGGCGAACTCCTGGAAGGTGTGCCGATCCTGCGCTGGAAGATTTTTGAGTATCACCAACAACGGGCTGCACGGATTGTGCGTGGCGATGACCAGGCGGAAACATTTATATGGCGCGACTCTTTTTCCGTCCATGTAGCCCAAATGGATGGGCATCATAAGCGGCTGATCGAAATCTCCAACACGATCATGGAACATTTGCGCAATAACTCCGATCGCGATTCGCTTTCCAGTGCCTTTGATGCGCTGGTTGATTACACGCACTATCACTTTTCTGCAGAAGAGAAATTAATGGCGCTTTACAGCTATCCGGACGCCGATGAGCATGAAAAAAAGCATGTTGAACTGATTCGCCAGGTTGTCGAATATAAGAGTCGTGTGCTTGGCGGCGACGCATCTGCCAAGGAGAGCTTTACGAGCTTCATGGAGCACTGGCTGGTTCGCCATGTGCTTGACGAGGATCGCAAGTACGGTGCATTTCTCAATGAAAAGGGAGTGTATTAAAACCCTGCCTCTTGTGCCTTTGATGCGAATCACCTTTTGGGTGGAACTGCTGCTTCAGGAGCCAGATTCATCGAGCGATTGGCCAGGCAGCACTCGCGCGATAAATCGCGCTCCAGGTTGAAACCGCGGTTTTTAGATTCACCCTAGAAAAAGCAGCTGTCCACGAAAGCCACGAAAAACACGAAAACTTCAAAGGACTCCATACTGCCAATGAATACCCAACGGGTGAGTCGCCAACCCAATGCAACTTATTGCTTTATTTCGTGCCTTTCGTGTTTTTCGTGGATGAATTACCGTTTTTAGATTCATATTTCTGTAACAACCACAGCATTTACCGCCTGAATAAGAATGCAAATTGCCCGCATCGCCCTCGATGTTCCGTTATCCACCCTGTTCGATTACAGGGTGACCGATGGCCTGGCAGTGAAAATCGGTCAGCGCGTGATCGTTCCGTTCGGGCGAAGGCAGATGACAGGGGTGGTAATGGAATGCGTTGCCACGACAGAAATGACACCGGAGCGCATCAAACCGGTGAAGCAGGTGTTGCACGACAGTGCGCCGCTGTCGGCGGAATTGCTCGATCTGCTGCGCTTTTGCAGCGATTATTACCATTATCCGATCGGGCAAGCGGTGATGTCTGCGTTGCCGTCACAACTGCGTTCCGACAAACCGGTTGTCAGCCGGAAAATCCTGTCGTATCGACTGAGCGCGAGCGGTGCTGCCCTCGACCTCGAATCTTTTCCGAAACGCAAAGTGGTGCAGCGGCGCATCTTGGCGAAGCTGGCGGAGCAACCATGCAATCTGGCGCAGATCAAGGCATTGTCGGCGACTGCGGGAAAGCAGTTGAAGGCGCTGGAGGCGGAGGGGTGGATCGAGAGTTTTGCACGCTCTGGAGACCCCCTCCTCAATCCGCCCCCGATGCCCTCTCCTCAATCCTCTCCCGCAAGCGGGCGAGGAGGCGAACGAGAAAGGCAATCTTCCATCGCAGCGGGAGAGGAGGCAAACGTGAAAGGCCATATTTTTCATGGCGCACACACGCTGACTAGCGAACAGCAGCAGGCAGTGGATGCGGTCACTGCGACGCAGGGCTATGCCTGTTTCCTGATGCACGGCATCACGGGCAGCGGCAAAACCGAGGTGTACGTACACCTGATGCACCATATGTTGCAGCGCGGCGGGCAAGTGCTGATGCTGGTGCCGGAGATCAATCTCACGCCGCAACTGGAAAATTATTTCCGCAGCCGCTTCCCGGATGTCAGCATGGTTAGTTTGCACAGCGGACTGAGCGAGGGCGAGCGGCTGCACAACTGGCAGCAGGCACAGGCGGGCGCGGCGCAGATCGTGCTCGGCACGCGTTTGTCCATATTTTCCGAACTGCCGGGACTCGCGCTGATCCTCGTGGATGAGGAGCACGATAGTTCATTCAAACAGCAGGATGGGCTGCGCTACTCGGCGCGCGACGTGGCCATCTTCCGCGCCAATCAGCGCGGTGTGCCGATCGTGCTGGGGTCGGCGACACCGTCGCTGGAGAGCTACCATAACGCGCAAAGCGGACGCTACCGGATGCTCAAGCTAACCGGGCGTGCACAAGCTGACGCGCGGCTGCCTGAAGTGCGCTGCATCAACACCAATCAGACCGTGATGCACCACGGTATCAGCGAAAATTTGCTGCGCGAAATCGGGCAGCGCATCGCGCGCCGGGAACAGAGCCTGCTGTTTATCAACAGGCGCGGCTATGCACCGGTGCTGATGTGCGGCGAATGCGGCTGGCTGTCCGGTTGCAAGCATTGTGCGGGCAAAATGGTGTTGCATCTGAACGACAAGCGCCTGCGCTGCCACCACTGCGGATATCAATTGCATGTGCCGCATACCTGCCCGAGTTGCGGAAGCGCGAACCTGCATCCGGTCGGCAGCGGCACGCAGCGGGTGGAAAGCGTGCTGCAAGAGCGTTTTCCGGAGGCGCGCATCCTGCGGGTGGACAGAGACAGCACGCGCAACAAACGCGCCTGGCAAAACATGCGCGAGCAAATACACGCAAACGAAGTGGATATTCTGGTCGGCACGCAAATGCTCGCCAAGGGGCACGATTTTCCCGCGTTGACTTTGGTGGGTGTACTCAATCCCGATAACGCACTCTACAGCAGCGATTTCCGCGCGGCGGAAAAACTGTTTGCACAACTGGTTCAGGTGGGGGGGCGCGCCGGGCGTGCAAACAAAGCCGGTGAGGTGTTAATCCAGACTGCATTTCCCGATCACCCGCTGTATCGTGCGTTACAGGCGCATGACTTTGAAGGCTGGGCGGCGACGCAGCTTGCCGAAAGAAAAATGGCAGACTTTCCGCCGTTCGTCTATCAGGCAATGCTGCGAACCGAAGGCAAGCAGGAAAAAGAGGTATACCATTTTTTGAACGATGCGCGCGCATTGGGCATCGCACTGGGCCAAAAAGTGGAAATCCTCGGTGTTGTGCCCGCCGCGCTCCCGCGCCGCGCCAATCACATCCGTGCGCAGTTGCTGATACAGAGCCCTAAACGCAATAATTTGCAGCAATTCCTGCGCGCTTGGCAGCCTTTGCTGGCAGCATTGCCTGCCCAAAAGCTGCGCTGGTCACTGGATGTCGACCCGTTTGAGTTTTAGAAAATTCAATGCCTAAAACCCGACTACCCAAAAGAACTAGTTCTTTTTCTTCTTAAAACTGTTCTTTAGAAGTATGTGAGCGTTTCGCATGCCAGTTTAGTCTAGCGATGTGTGCGGCCTGTAAATTTATCGTGGCGGCATAACAATATAAGGTTTGGCTGATTTAGCTGGATACATTGCCACTCCTGCAACCCCACGATGTGTTCGCATACCGTGTGGTTCAGGTGTAGTAATAAAACTTGACCATCAGGTTTTCATCTAATAGAGTCACGCTTCGTCAAAACTAGGTTCGTCAAAACTAGAGACGTTTTAACCCGGATTACCCATTAGCTTCTTCCCCATTGTGGGAGGAAAGGTATATTTCGGCTAATGAACTACCCAGGTTTAAACTAATCAAACAACGGTTTCATATGTAAATCGAAAACAAGCAAGAGATAAGGGGAGATTATGCATAAGCACATAGTTCGTTTGTTAACACTGATCGCGGTCATTGCGACGGTTGCCTTGACCGCAAAGTTTTTGGCCAGGCAAGATACATTTTATCAATACGGCCACTACCGCGGTGCCTCGGTAGCACAAATTGCCGAAAAGCTCCCGATGCATCAGGGTTCTGCGGCCTGTCAGTCGTGCCATAAGGAAATCTACGCCGAATGGTCATCCGGGATTCACCAAAAAGCGCACAGGGACAACAAGGTGGTGGGTACCGTCATCAAATCGGGTGTGAATTGCGAGGTCTGCCACAACGGCCCCGCCGGCAATCACCCGTCCAAGGAGCAAATGAAGCTCTCCTTTGAAGACCAGGTCACCACAATCACCCACAAACATGAAAAGCATCCGGCCAATATGCCCGCCAGGAATCTGATGCGCGATCCGGAAGATATGCGGATCCTGTGCACCAACTGCCATGAAAAAATGATTGGGCGCCCATTGCGTGGCAAGGATGAGGGCGGGGTACCCCAAGTTGTGATCGAAGGTCATGGCGGCACCGCACAATGCACAAGCTGCCACAACCCGCATTCCCCAAGAGTCAATTTTGCTGCCGTGCCGAGGCATCCCGTCGATCCGAAAACCGGCAAGGCTATTCCTGCAAGCGCGGAAAAACCTGGAGATGCCAATGCGGGTAAGGCAACAGCGGCAATGTGCGCAGCATGCCATGTCACTTCCGGGCCGAGCCCCAATCCTGCATGGCCGAGCCTGACTGGTCAAAATGCCAATTATCTGGCCGCTTCGATCAAGGCATTCAAGGCAGGGGCACGCAAAAATGACTTGATGAGCCCCATGGCGGCTGCCCTGAGCGACGCCGATGTACAAAATGTGGCAGCTTATTTTTCCAAGGCAAGTTGCAGCACATCTGGCGCCGACAAGGCCAAGGCCGACCAGGGCAAAGCCAAGGCCGCAGCGGCAGGTTGCGCTGCGTGTCACGGCTCCGGTGGCCTTCGCAATCCCGGCAAGGACGGAATCAGTGCCGCAGAGGCATGGCCGAATCTGGCTGGCCAAAATGCCGATTATCTGGCCGGTTCGCTCAAATCGTTCCAAGACGGCAGCCGTAACCACGCGGTCATGACAAGCGTGGCGAAGACACTGAGTGCTTCCGATATCGATAACTTGGCGGCTTACTACGCCAGTGTGAGCTGCAAATGAACAAGATACCTAGCGAGGAAAAAATGACTACTCAGGATACGAAAATAGAAAAGGAAGCGGGCGATCTGTCTCGCCGCGACTTTCTGGGCTTATTGGGTAAAGGCGCAGCCTGTGCTGGCGCGCTGGTTGGCGCAGGCAGTGCCCTGGCTTCGGCTGGCGGCGCTCCGAGCCCTCTTGGCGGCGTCGGCCCCACGTTCCAGCAGGAACCGGAGCAATACGCCGAGGCGGTCAAAAATCCGCCCAAGATTCCCAATTACAACTGGACCCAGCACAAATGGGCGTTCGGTGTCGATGCCGACAAATGTATCGGCTGTCTGCGCTGCGTGGAAGCCTGCAAGATGGAAAACAGCGTGCAGATGGACAGGAACCACACCCGCACTTGGGTCGAGCGCTACGCATACTTGGAAGGCTCGAACCATACGCTCGTCGACAGCATCCACGACATCAAGAACGTCGTGCCCGGTACAAAGGAAACGAGGTTCAAATTCGACAACCGCTACAAGGATAACCTGTACAACGACGGCAAGAATGTCAAAAAGGTCGAGAAGGTGTTCTTCGTGGCCAAGCTGTGCAACCAGTGCGAGAAGCCGTCGTGCGTCCAGGTATGCCCGACCGGCGCCACCTACAAGGCGGTGGACGGCCCGGTGCTGATCGACACGAAATATTGTATCGGTTGCCAATATTGCGTCCAGGCCTGCCCTTACGGCGCGCGCAGCCTGAATCATGTAAGAGGCACCGCCGAGAAGTGCAACTGGTGCTACCACCGTATTACCAAAGGCTTGCAGCCTGCCTGTGTCGAGGTATGCCCAACCGGTACGCGGATATTCGGCGACCGCCTGGATCCGGAAAGCCCGGTCAACCAGTTTATCCGCAACAGCAGGGTAAACGTGCTGCAGCCAGCCATGGGTAATTACCCGAATGTGTTCTACAAAGGGATAGACAAGGAGGTATTCTAAAATGGAAAAAGATGTCTTTTATCACGTAGCCCCGTTTAGCGGATTCACGTTTCCGAACGAAACCGAGGTGCCGTGGAGCGAGCTTATCGTAATCTATCCCTACATCACCGGGCTGGTTGCCGGTGCGTTCGTGATATCCAGTCTGCATCACGTGTTCGGCATGGAGCGCTTCGCGCCTATCTCGAGGTTTGCGTTGCTGACGTCGCTGTGCTTCATGTTCTTTGCTCCGACACCGTTGCTGTTCCATCTCGGACAACCGACACGCGCCTTGAATGCGGTTATCACGCCGCACTGGACTTCTGCGATGGCGGCCTTCGGTTACGTCGCGGCGTTTTATGTGTGCTTGCTGCTGCTGGAAACCTGGTTCTCGTTCCGCGCCGACATTGTCGCAATGTCGAAATCCAAGACGGGCATCATGCAGAAAGTGTATCAGGCGCTCACGCTGGGATCGGATGATGTATCTCCGCGCGCACTTGCCACAGATCATACGATTGCGCGCAGGTTGGCGATGATCGGTATCCCAGGCGCTTGCGGTTTGCACGGGTATGTCGGATTCCTGTTCGGCTCGCTGAAAACACGCGAGTGGTGGTCATCCGATCTGATGCCGATCATTTTCCTGTTATCCGCCATCGGCTCAGGCGTCGGCTTGCTGATTGTGATCTACGTGATCACAGCCTGGTGGCGTAAGAAGCCTACCGATGAGGGCGCAATGCAAGGCCTGCTGTACGTGTTGTGGTCGGGCGTCGTTATCGTGATGGTGATCGAAGCGCTGGAAATGGTGCAGATGATCTACAAGGCGCGCGAGGGTGTCGAGGGGGTATTTGCCCTGATTGAAGGCCCGATTCATGTCGGCATGACGCTACAATGGGGCGGATCGCTTCTGGCGCTGTTTATAACATCGCTCATGATGCTGAAAACTCCGAAGGGGAAAACGCTGGTCTTCTGGCTATTCATCAGCGGGTTGTCCATGATGATCGGAGTGCTGGCGATGCGCTGGAACGTGGTGATCGGCGGGCAGGAATTGTCCAAGACCATGAGGGGTTTGATGACCTTCCACCCGGAGGCATATGGGCGCGAAAGCCTGATAACCGTTTCCATGCTGTTTACCGCTCCGTTTGTCACGCTGTACCTGGCGCAAAAACTGTTGCCAACAGTTTGGGAAGGCGAACCACTCGAGCCTGAAGAAAGAGTGTTCGATATCCACAAGGCTATTTGATGTTTACAAAATAGCACTGGTACAAAGCATCACTTCAAATCCCGCCGAAAGGCGGGATTTTTTTGCGCCGGAAAAACGCGTTGCTTTGAAAAGCGGCAGGCCCGCGAATTGTGCCTGACAGATTTTTTCTGCTAGTATTCAATCGGCTTGAGTACGCCGAGTTTGCGCAGTTTTACTTTAATCCGGTCGCGCGCCGCAAATAACAGGAGAACCAACATGAAAGAACTGACATGGCCGAGCCTTGAAAACCTTGCTTTACCCGTCAAGGCGCTATTTACCGGATATCTTCTCGTCGTTGGTTTGGGTTTGATGATGGCGGGCGTGCAAATCATGCTGACCCACGGAATGGCGGACGGAAAACTCGGGCTGTCGAAGGACGATCTGGTATACAGCTATTACGGCGATCGCGAAGGCTCGAAACTGGAGGCCAAACTCAACGGCTCGATGAAAGACTATGCGCCCGCAGAGACCAAATTGGAGCTCATCAAATGGGCGCGCGCGGGGGCGCCCGCGAGCGAGTGGGAATCAAAAATCAAGCCGATCACCGACCAGCATTGCGTCGCTTGCCACGCAAATATGCCCGGATTAGCCAAGATCGGCGAAAAGGATGAAATGATTAAGGTGGCGGCACCCGACATGGGCGCAAGCGTATCCACCCTGACCCGTGTTTCGCATATCCATCTGTTCGGCATTTCATTCATATTCTTCTTTATCGGCCTGATCTTCAGCTTCGCCACGGGCTTTAACCCGACCGTCAAGGCGCTGTTGATTTTTACGCCTTTCATGTTCCTGATCATCGACATCGCGGCCTGGTGGCTCACCAAGATGACCCCGGGGTTTGCCTGGCTGGTGATGATCGGCGGGTTCGGCTACAGCCTCGCCTCGACCATAATGATCTTCTCGTCGCTCTACCAGATGTGCGTCAAGCCGTTCACGGCGAAGAAAGCATGATCTTCATGGCTCCGAATCAATAAACATTGCTGTCACACTGATTCCGGTATGACAACAGATTTTCTTGACGCTGCTGCCGCCATCGCCGGCAGCGATGCCGTATCGACCGGCGAAGCCACCTCAAAGTATTGCACGGACAAGCGCGGCAGATATTTCGGGCACGCGCTGGCGGTGGTGTTTCCGTCTGACACGCAGCAGGTCGCTGCAATAGTCAAGCTGTGTTCCGAGCATCACATCGCCATCGTGCCGCAGGGCGGCAACACCAGCCTGTGCGGCGGAAGCGTGCCGCTGGCCGAAGGCAGGCAGATCGTGCTCAACCTGTCGCGCATGAACCGCATCCGCGCAGTCGATCCGGTCAACTACACCATGACCGTCGAGGCGGGCTGCATACTGGGCGACATCCGCGAGGCGGCGCAGCGCCACGACCGCCTGTTCCCGCTCGAACTCACCGCGACCCTGCGCCATTGCGAGATCGGCGGCAACCTGTCCACCAACGCCGGCGGCAACGGCGTGCTGCGCTACGGCAATGCGCGCGACCTCGTGCTGGGGCTGGAAGTGGTGCTGCCAGACGGACGCATCTGGAACGGCCTGCGCAGCCTGCGCAAGGACAACTCCGGCTACGACCTGAAACACCTGTTCATCGGCGCGGAAGGCACGCTCGGCATCATCACCGCCGCCGTGCTGAAGCTGTTTCCGCGCCCGCAATCTTCCGCCACCGCCGTCGTGGCCATTTCCGACCCCGCCATCGCCGTGCACCTGCTTGCGCATGTGCGCGCCGCCTGCGGCGACACGCTGAGCGCGTTCGAGTTCGTCTCACGCAGCAGTTTGGACATCGTGTTCCGGCATGTCCCCGGAACCGCCGAGCCGTTCGCAAAACGCTACGCGTATTACCTGCTGATCCAGTCGGACGACATGCAGCAGCACCCGCTGGACGAATCGTTGCGCGGCGCGATCCGGAGTTTCGGCGCGGGCATCCCGGAATTCGCCGTCACCGCCGATGCTGCGCAGGCGGAAAACTGGTGGAAGCTGCGCCAGAACATCAGCGACGCGCAAAAGCGCGAAGGCATCAGCATCAAGCACGACATCTCCGTTCCGGTCAGCCGCGTCGCGGAATTCATCGCGCGCGCCGATGCCGCGATGCAGGCCGCGTTCCCCGGCGTACGCATCGTCGCATTCGGCCACATGGGTGACGGCAACATCCACTACAACGTCTCGCTGGCGGATGCCGCGCAGAACGGGGCCTTCATCGCGCAGCACGAGAGCGAGGTGAACCGGCTGGTCTATGGGGTGGTGCGCGAGTTCAACGGCAGCATCAGCGCCGAGCACGGTCTCGGTCAGCTCAAGCGCGCAACCATCCGCGACTACAAGGAGCCGCTGGAACTGGAACTGATGCGCGGCATCAAGCAGATGTTCGACCCGCAGGGGTTGATGAATCCGGGCAAGGTGATCTGACGCAGGCTGTCAGCTGGGGGCTGCTATGTGCCAGAAGCGGAAGTCCAAAGTATCTAGATATTTCGGCATATTGACCATTTGCGTGGTGTGGGTTAGGGTACGCTTCATGCCAGCTTGGAAAACAAATTCGATGGTAGACCCTCATGGCACTTGTCACCAGCCAAGACATGCGCGGCCAGTGACGTGCCGCGCAGCCTCTATACTCAGGTGAGCTTGCGTTTCTGATAAGACCTTTGTCCGTGTGCGGGCGAAGCGCCAGAATATCTGGATTTGGTTCGAAACTGAGGGGATGAAATGACCGTCGCATCGAAAAGATATTGGGAGCGCCTGGAGTACCAGAATGCCATGACGCTGGCGCTGGACGACGGACGCACTTTCTACGGGCACTCGCTTAACGCCAGTGCTGGCGGTGTGTTTTTGCACATTGCCGACACCAACTCCAGCGACCTGTTCGGTTTGACCGGTACGCTCCAGGTTCCGACGAATGAGATCGAGCTTGGTTTTCCCTGCCGCATCGTCCGGGCTACCGCAGACGGCATCGGCATCAGCTTCCTCGACAACCAGTCCGCCTTTGGCATGTATGTCACCCATGACCTGACGCTGAAACTGCTGTCGAGCATCAACGACCTGTTCGCCGAAACGCTCGATATCGATTCGACAGTCGGCGTGGCGGTCTCGCACATCAAGGACTACATGCATTCGGAAGGGGCATCGTTGTTCCTCATGAACGACAAGGGGGACATCATTTGCAGGAGCTGCTCCGGGCCCGTGGATATCACAGGATTCTCCCTAGACAAGTATGAGGGAATCGTGGGTCATACCATAAAGTCCGGCCAGGTGCAGGTGGTTCACGATGTCACCCAGGATACTCATTTCGCAATGAGGGTGGACGAGGCGACCGGTTTCAAGACCGACTCGATCCTCTGCGTCCCTCTCATGATCCAAGGGGAAGCCATAGGTGCGATCGAGGTGGTCAACAAGCGTGGCGGCGGCTTGTTTGCGGGGCATGACCGCGTCGTTCTTTCGTCCTTGGCCTCGGCAACGGCGCTCGCGATCCACAGCATCAGCCTGCGCGAAAATGCCGAGCGAGCCCTGAGGATGACCAATATCGAGCTGGAAAGGAAGATCGAGAAGAGGACGCTAGAACTGGCCGAGGCGAAGAGGATGGCGGAAGAGGCCAATGCGGCGAAATCGGAATTCCTCGCCAACATGAGCCACGAGATCCGCACGCCGATGAACGCGGTACTGGGCATGGCGCACCTGCTGGGCGAAACACGGCTAGACGCGAGGCAGAGGAACTACCTCGACAACATCGAAGGCGCATCCAACATCCTGCTCGGCGTCATTAACGACATCCTGGACTTCTCGAAGATCGAGGCCGGAAAAGTGGACATCGAGGCCGTACCGTTCGACCTCGGCGAGGTGATGCACAACCTTGCCACAGTGGCGTCTGCGGCGGCAAAGGGCAAGGATATCGACGTGCTTTTCCGGATCGCGCCCGATGTGCAACGTGACCTCATCGGCGACCCGCTGCGCCTGGGGCAGGTGCTCGTGAATCTCGTCAACAACGCCGTCAAATTCACCCAGAAAGGCGAAGTCGTCGTGCGCGTGGAAGCGCTTCCCGGCACGGCCGATTCCACCACCCTGAAGTTCGAGATCGAGGACACCGGCATCGGCATGACACCGGAACAGGCGGCCAGCCTGTTCAAGCCATTCACCCAGGCCGATGCCTCGACCGCGCGGCGCTTCGGTGGGACAGGGCTCGGGCTGTCTATCTGCTGGCGGCTGGTCAAACTTATGGGCGGGGAACTGGCGGTCGCCAGCGAACATGGGCAGGGCAGCCGCTTCGGTTTCACCCTGACATTGCGCCAGCAGTCTGCGCAAGATAAACCCTGGGTGGAGATTGCATCGGGGCTGCGAGATATGAAGGTGTTGATCGCCGATAGCAACGCCAAGACGGGCATGATCATTTACGAGACAGCCCAATCATTGGGCTGGGACGCCCTCGTGGTCGATGGTTTGTCGAAAGCGCATGGGCGCCTGGGTGCAGCTGCGCGCGACAGACCCTTCGACCTGCTGCTCCTGAGCGAAGGTGGCGGTGACTGGAGTCTGGAGCCATTACGGAACTGGCTGCGTGATTTGCCAGCGGGGCTGCAGCCCCGCACCGTGCTGATTACCCGCCAGTTGACGGAAACTTTGATGCAGATACTTAATGCGGAAATCGATGCTATCCTGAGCAAACCCTTCACGCCGTCGAACCTGCTCGATGCAGTGGCCCCATTATTCGTTACGGATCAGGTTGCGCCTGCCCCGGCGCAGGTGAAAGGCGTAGCCACCCGCTTCAATGGCGCGCATGTGCTGGTGGCAGAGGACAACGAACTCAACCAGATGGTCATATCAGGGCTGCTCGAAAAACACGGCGTGACGGTCACGCTTGCGGAAAACGGCCATGAATGTTTGAGGCTTCTGAAAGAAGCTCCGGTTCAATACGATCTCGTCTTGATGGACATGCAGATGCCGGAGATGGATGGTCTGGAGGCCACACTCCGCTTGAGGGGCGACCTTGGGCTGACGCGCCTGCCGGTGATCGCCCTGACGGCCAACGCGATGGAGGCCGATCAGCAGCGTTGCCTCGATGCCGGGATGAACGACTTCCTCGCGAAGCCGATTGACGTCAAGCATCTCGGCGCGAAGCTTGAAAAGTGGCTGGCAGAGGGAAATAGGCTCTAAACAAATCGTTATGACCAGCAATTAGCCCCATCACTGACACAATACCCATCGGAGCAAATTTTCTGCTTTGGCCTAAGATAGAAAATTGGAGCAGGCAACTTGAATTTCAGCTTCGGGTCAATAGCTGAAACACGGCTATCTGGCGGCCCGCGTCAAACCAAGTCGCGCAGCGCCCCCTCAAGCGTCGGGAAGGTAAAGCGAAAATGCGCCGCCTCCATCTTCTCGGGCAACGCCCTCTGCCCTTCCAGCAGCAGGCTAGCGGATTCGCCCATCGCCAATTTCAATAGTGCAGCGGGAGCGACGAAGAAAGCCGGGCGGTGCAGCGCCGCCGCCAGTGTGGCGGTGAATTCAGCATTGGTGACCGGGTTCGGCGCGGCCATGTTATACGGGCCCTGCATCTGGTCGTCGTGCAGCAGCTTGAGCACCATCGCCGCGTAGTCTTCGATATGCACCCAGCTCATCCACTGTTTTCCGTCGCCGAGCCTTGCGCCCAGCCCCAACCTAAACGGCAGAAGCATGCGCGCCAGCATGCCGCCATCGTTGCTCAACACCGGGGCAGTGCGTAACAGGCAGACGCGTACGCCGAGTTTTTCCGCGCCGTGCGCCGCGTCTTCCCATGCCTTGCATAACTCTGCGGCGAAGCCTGTGCCGCTGCCCGCCGCTTCGTCCAGCATGAGATCGCCGCCGTTGCCGTAATAGCCCACCGCCGAACCGCTCAGCAGCACCGACGGCTTGCGCTCGGCGGCGGCGATGCGTCGCACCAGTTCTTCGGTGAGGGTGACGCGGCTATCCCACAATATTTTCTTGCGCTGCGCCGACCAGCGCTTGTCGATGATCGGCTCGCCCGCCAGGTTGATGATCGCATCGAAACCCAGCGCCGGATGCCATTCGGCAAGCGATGCCAAGGCATGAACCCCCGCGCCGCATTTGACGGAAACAGAAGCCGGGTTGCGGCTGAATACAGTCAGTTCATGCCCTTCCGCCAGCAACGCCTTGCAAAGCCGCCGACCGATCAGCCCTGTACCGCCTGTCATGAGAATGCGCATATGGGCACCTCTATACGATCAGCTTCTGACTACCCCGTTAACCAGGAGCGTGAGATGCATGCGGTCGCGCAGCTTCAGCTTGTCGAAAACAGCATCGAGATGAGCCTTGACAGTGTGCTCGGCCATGCCGAGCCGGTTGGCGATCTCCTTGTTGCCGAGACCGCTTGCCGCAGTACGCGCGACTTCTGCTTCGCGCTCGGTCAAGCCTGTTGCCCAAGCTGAGAGCGCTGGAGGAGTAAATTTCTTGGCGGCGGCGCGTGCTATCCCCGCCAACAAGCGTTGCAGCAGCCATTTCCCGACCCATAAACCGCCTTTCAGCGCCGTATCGGCAACCTGCCGGAGCACCACCGGCGAAGCGTGACCATTGCAGTAACCCGCCGCACCTGCGCCCACCGCAATCAGCCCCTGTTGATCGCTGGGGAGGTCTGAAATAGCGATGATCGGCAATTTTCCGGCGGCAGGACGGCATTCGGCGAATAATTTCACGATATCCCCGCCTTCCGGCAACAACATCCAGATAATATCGGCATTAGGGTTTGCCGGAACCTGGTTGCTCAATGAAGCGCCTGGAAATGCTTTCAGCCAGTTTGACCTGAGTTTTGCGTCAGGCGCGATAAAGAGATGTCTGGTCTGGTTCATTTGCATTCTCCTTTAGAAAAGCCCGCGTTTCCATATGGGGCGAGGAAATGAAAAACCCGATTCACATATCCGCGACAGGCAAGAATCGCCGCCCATCTTATTGGTAAAGCGGGAGTGACTCAGTCGCTATTTACGTTCAGATTGTCGTTTTTCAACATGTTAAGCAATGTCTTTGTCTGATCAACATCAGCTCCGGCTTGTACCGTAAGGTCGACATTTTCGATAACGATGCGCTGATCTTCCTTGCCAGGGTGGTATTCGCCATTTTCAAAGTTACCTTGTGAACTGATGTGAAGGACAGTGTCTCCACCCTCTTTGCTGACATTGATGTAGCTGAGCAGGTTGCCGATATCTCTTTTGCCGACCTCTGCGCCGTCAAGCAAGCTGCTCAAATCTATGCGGTCATTTCGATGATTGAAGTCGGCAATGGTGTCAACCGCAGGGTCGCCGGGTGTGCCAATATCCTCCGGTGACCAGGCAAATATGTCTTTACCCTCGCCACCATATAGCAGGTCATCACCCAAACCGCCTTTCAGCGTGTCCTTGCCCTCATCGCCATACAGCGTATCGTTGCCAGCACCGCCGTACAGCTTATCCTTGCCCTCATTGCCATGCAGCGTGTCGTCGCCAGCACCCCCATACAGTTTATCCTTGCCCTCATTGCCGTACAGCGTGTCGTCGCCAGCACCTCCGTACAGCTTATCCTTGCCCTCCTCGCCGTACAGCGTGTCGTCGCCAGCACCACCCACCAGCGTGTCTCGGCCATGGCCACCTCTCAGCGTTTCTCCAACCATAGTGTTCACGCTCATGTTGAGCGTAGACTCGAACTCGTTGAAGTTACCCATCGCATCGGCGAAGCTGCCGCTTGCCACGGTGACTGTAGCTGGCGCCGTGCTATTCGGCGTCGGAATAAAATCAGCGGTGTAGCGGGTGCCGCTACCGGCAAAATTGGCTAGCGTACCGCCGCTAACCATAATAGCGGTGGCCGTAAAGCTATCGGACGCCTCGCTTAATGTGAAGGTCAAATGCGCCATTTCGCCAGCGGTCAGGACACCATCGTCGGTACTTATTGTGACCGTCGGCGGGTTGATATCGACCGCGTAGCCATGAGTGGCTGTTGCCGTCGCGGTATTACCGTTGGCATCAGTCGCGGTAACGCTGACGCCAATGCTTGTGTTTGCCGCAAGAGCCGCGCCCGGAACATCGATGCTATAGGTGCCATTAACGGCCACCGTGCCTGTGTAAGTATTGTTCCCCACGGTGAGTGTGACGGTGTCGCCCGGTTTGGCATCGCCGCCCACACTGCCGGTGACAGCAACGGTGTCGCCCGCTTCGGCGGCATTGACGACGTCGTTGCCTGCCACCGCATCGACAGTGATGGAGGCCACTGCGGTAGTATCGACGGAGTAGCCATGAGCGGCAGTCGCAGTCACGGTATTGCCGCTGGCATCAGTCGCGGTAACGCTGACGCCAATATTTGTGTTTGCCGCAAGAGCCGCGCCCGGAACATCGATGCTATAGGTGCCATTCACGGCCACCGTGCCTGTGTAAGTATTGCTCCCCACGGTGAGTGTGACAGTGTCGCCCGGCTTGGCATCGCCGCCCACACTGCCGGTGATGGCAACAGTATTACCCGCCTCGGCAGCATTGACGACGTCGTTGCCCGCCACCGCATCGACAGTGATGGAGGCGGCTGCGATAGTATCGATGGAGTAGCCATGAGCGGCAGTCGCAGTCACGGTATTGCCGCTGGCATCAGTCGCGGTAACGCTGACGCCAATGCTTGTGTTTGCCGCAAGAGCAGCGCCCGGAACATTGATGCTATAGGCACCATTCACGGCAACCATGCCGATATAGGTGTTGTCACCCACGGTGAGAGTGACGATGTCGCCCGGCTTGGCGTCTCCGCCCACATTGCCGGTAATGGCGACGGTGCCGCCCTTCTCAGTGATATTGATCACGTTGTCGGCGGTAATGGCGTTGACCGTAATGGATGCGGTCGCTGTGGTATCCACGGAGTAGCCATGAGCAGCGGTCGCTGTCGCAATGTTGCCGCTGGCGTCGACTGCGGTGACGCTGGCGCCAATATTCGCGTTGGCTGTCAGGATCGAACCCGAAATGCTGATGCTGTAGGTGCTGTCAGAAGCAACAAAACCGGTGTAGGCGTTGCCGCCCACGGTGAGAGTGACAATATCGCCCGGCTTGGCATCGCCACCCACACTGCCGGTGATGGCAACAGTGCCGCCCATCTCGGCGGCATTGACGATATCGTCGCCTGCCACGGTATCCACCGTGATGGAGGCGATCGCAGTAGTGTCAACAACGACAGTATTGTCCGCCGTACCGCCAACTGTACTAACGTTACCAGCAGTGTCGATTGCAGTAACTGTCACTGTATAAGTGCCTGTGTCTGTTGGCGCCGGAGCTGAAAACGCCCCATTGGCCTGAACAGGAACAGTTGTGGTGGTAGCGATACCCGTCGCAATATCGGTAGCGGTGATTTGAACTGTGCCGACCACACCCCCCGCATCCGTCACAGTGCCGGTGATGGGCGCGTTGACTCCGGTAGAGGGGTCAAGCGTGATAACCGGAGCATCGGTATCGGCCGTGTTGGCAGCGACAACTTGTTGAGCAGCGGCGGCTTGGATAGCCGCAATATGCGCGGCAGCCTGGAGAGATGCCAAGGCCTGGACAGCAGCATAGGCGTTGCCACTCGTCACAGGGCCGCGATTCAAATTGTTATCCGGGGCAGATGCCGGAGTCGGAGAGATCGCTTCCACAATACCTGCCAGCATCACAAAGCCAGCCCCTCCCCCAGAATTGGCGGCACCCGCATCATTGCCGCCGGACAGGCCGGCAGCCGTTTCATCAAGAAGGTTATCCAAGCTGGAGCCTTCCCTGATTGCGGTCATAATGCTACCCAAATCATCTCCGCCAACCGCTAGAGCATTATCCCTGGCTTCCGGAGCAATGGCAGGCAAGAATTCACTGTCGAGAGCGACTGTTTGTTTCGCTTCAACCGGCACGACGTCCCCACCTATCAGCGCGAGGTCGATACTTCCGCCCTCACCTGTTTTGATAACCTCACCTTCTTCTATCGGATCGCCTTCGTTGATGATGCGAACTTCACACTTGGCGTTGGTAGCAGTGACTTTCCCTTTCACATTGGTTGCTGTTGCTACGGGCATGATAACCTCCTACGTAAGTTAATTAACGGCCCAAATATCAACCCACCTTCGGTTTGCAAACTAGCATTACCAATGGAAAAAGTCTATTGTCCAGAAGTCCAATAATCGTTTAGGCGCAGTTCTTCGCAGACGGGTAATGCAGTATTTCTATAATGAATGCTACAGGCATTTGCGTGATTATGGCGAAAAAAGATGAGGGCTGTGGATATGGGGTGGCTGATGGGACTCGAACCCACGACAACTGGAATCACAATCCAGGACTCTACCAACTGAGCTACAGCCACCACTGAACATGCCAGTCAGACACTGGCGTGCCCGACAGGAATCGAACCTGTAACCCCCAGCTTAGAAGGCTGGTGCTCTATCCGGTTGAGCTACGGGCACAATTCTTTTCGAGGTTTTTTTATCTTACTGGAACCTGGTCGGGGTGGAGAGATTCGAACTCCCGACATCCTGCTCCCAAAGCAGGCGCGCTACCAGGCTACGCTACACCCCGAAGGCTGCGCATTATACAGACGCAGACCCAGAAATCAATTTAGTTTTGATGTTTCTTGAGCCTGGGCGAAGCCAGCATCAGGTAGTAACCCATAGACCATAATGTAAGCAACGCGGCAAGATACAGCAACAATGAGCCTAGAAACTGGCAATCTATTCCCAGCAGGCGCTCGTGATACAGCAACAGCAGGATCGCGATCATCTGGAACGTGGTTTTTATTTTGCCCAGCATCGAAACGGCGATACTCCTGCTTTCGCCGAGCTTGGCCATCCACTCGCGCAACGCGGAAATGGTGATCTCGCGCCCGATAATGATGAACGCGATGATCGCATCGGCACGCTCCAGCTTGACCAGCACAATCAGGGCGGCGGCCACCATCAGCTTGTCCGCGACCGGGTCGAGAAACGCGCCGAAGGCAGAGGACTGGTTCAGTTTGCGCGCCAGATAGCCATCCAGCCAGTCGGTTATCGCCGCCAGCAGGAACACGCCGGTGCTGATCAGGTTTTTGAGATGCGGCTTTAATGTATCATCAGACAAATAAAAGGCCGTGACGAATACCGGAATGAGCAGGATTCTTAGCCATGTGAACAGATTGGGGATGTTGAGCGGCATGATGAATTTGTCCGGAAGTGCCCTAGTGTAGCTGCTGATAAATCCTTTCAGCAAGCGCTTTGCTGATCCCTTCCACTTGGCAAAGCTGCTCAACGCTGGCTTGCGCCACTTCGCGAAGCCCGCCGAAATGGGTCAGCAGGCTGCGGCGCCGCTTGTCCCCTACCCCGCTTATCTCCTCCAGTCTGGACGCAGTGCGCGCCTTGCCACGCCTGCTGCGGTGCCCGGTAATGGCGAAGCGATGTGCTTCGTCGCGGATTTGCTGGATCAAATGTAGCGCCGGGTCGTCGCTGCGCAACTGCTTGACCGTGCCATCCTGAAAAACCAGCTGTTCCAAACCGGCTTTGCGTTCTTCGCCCTTGGCCACGCCGACCAATGCCAGATCATTCAACCCCAATTCATGCATCGCATCCATCGCGGTATGCAATTGCCCCAAGCCGCCGTCAATCAAGATCAAGTCTGGGCGTTTCAAATCAGATTTGGCGCCCTCCTCGTTATTCGCGTCTTCTGCGAGCTTCTGGTAACGCCGTGTCAACGCCTGGCGCATCGCCGCATAGTCGTCGCCAGGGGTGATGCCGACGATGTTGTAGCGGCGGTATTGGCTGGCACGCATGTCGAGATTCTCGTACACCACACAAGAAGCCACCGCCGCTTCACCCATGGTGTGGCTGATGTCGAAGCACTCGATGCGCTGCAAGTCCGGCATGTCCAGCAATTCGCGCAGCTTGTCGAGCCGCAGCTTCTGTCCGCCTTGCTGCATTTTGCGCTGTTGCAGCGCCAATTGCGCGTTGCGCTGCCCCATTTCCAGCCATTGCCTGCGCTCGCCGCTCGCCGCCGTACTGATCTTTACCGTGTGACCTGCCTGTTCACCGAGTAATTGCGCCAGTGTTTCATCACCGCATGCTTCGCCCAACACCAGCAAAGGCGGCACGCTGCGATTCAAATAATGTTGCGCGATAAAAGCCTGTACGATCTCATCCGCCGACATATCTTCGGCATGTTCCGGGAAAAAGCATTTGTCCCCCAGATGTCTCCCGCCACGCACCATCGCAAGGTTCACGCAAACCAGCCCATCTTGCTGCGCCAATGCGATGATGTCTGCATCCGTCGCGCCGCCGGTGGACTCGACAAATTGTTTTTGCTGCACGGTATGCAGTGCGCGCAATTGATCCCGCAATGCGGCTGCCTGCTCGTAATGCAGCCCTTCTGCCGCTCGCCCCATCGCCGCGCGCAGGGTTTGCTCGACCTCATGATGCCTGCCTTGCAGCAACAACACCGCATTGCGGATGTTCGCATGGTAATCCTCTGCGGAAATCAGCTTTACGCATGGGGCGGTACAACGACGTATTTGGTGCAACAGGCAAGGGCGGGTGCGGTTGTTGAATACGCTGTTTTCGCAAGTGCGGATTCGAAAAATCCTTTGCAGTAGCTGTATGCTTTCCTTGGCCGCATACGAATTCGGATAGGGGCCAAAATATTGATGCTGGCGGTTGATTGCGCCGCGATAGTAAGTCAAGCGTGGAAATTCATCGCCAGTCAACACGATATATGGATATGATTTATCGTCTCTAAACAGTATGTTATATCGCGGTTTTAAAGATTTTATTAAATTATTTTCCAGCAGCAGCGCTTCGGCTTCCGAGCGCGCCACAGTAGTTTCGATGTGTGCGATATGCGACACCATCAGGCGAATGCGCGGTGAAATGCTGGTTTTCTGAAAGTAGGACGCGACGCGTTTTTTAAGTTGTTTTGCCTTGCCGACATACAGCACTTCGCCTTTGCGGTCGAAAAAACGATACACGCCCGGCAGCAAAGGCAAGCTGGCAAGAATAGGCCGAGGATCGAATTTCTCAGTGCTCAAGGTAATCTCTGTAACTTCATTGCGCAGTTCGTATTCATGCAGCGTTCACGCCTACCCATCCCATAGAACCGGTCGGGATAGCCGGGTTCATGCCGTCATACCTTCCTGCGTATACGAATTATGCACTGCCATGGCGGAAAATGTTACTACAGCGACCCCCTGCAAACCGATATTTGCAAGGCATCAGCCTCATTGACCGTTGGCTGTGAAAAGCATAGATTGCAGCCCGACGCCATGTCGTGCGGCATGGTCGAGCAGATAATGATGGAGCAGCACCAATGGAAGAAAACACAAAGAAAAAATCACCGGGCAAAAAGGAAACATACCGCCGCCCATTCACCGTTGTTGACTGGATAATCGCGGCATTCAGCGCCGCATTGCTGGTATATATTCTTATCAATATCCCAGCTTATTAGCCTCTCGGTATACCACCTATCCGGATTGGCGAAACGGGTGAGGCTGGCCGATGGTTAGTCGGCCAGCCAAAGATAACTCGCCATCCTCTGCATAGCGGTCGATTCGACTTTGCTTTCTTTCAACTGCTGGCAAATATCGAGCGAATTCAGGTAGCCCCTCCGCAATCGTAGACGCCCTGCTTGGTACGCTCGAGTTCCTGTGCCATACTGAAATGATGTTCAGATGCCCCCACAGCAACGGAGGCGGGGCTGGCATGCCCCTCTTGAAGCAACAACTCCCGGATAACCGCATTGGCATCGCTGATGGGAGGAACCATGAGCATTTGCAGCCTTTCGTAGATGTCCCGATCGACGGAGATTTTGATTTGGTCAGACATGTCAATACTCCTTGTTTAGTTATTCAACAGACCACCGGATCAAGTCTGGTGGAATACAAAAATGGCAGGAGACAAGTAACACCACTTGCATCAACCCGGAAATATTCCCTGTAGCGAATACATTTTGGTTGATCACCACAGTCTCGCTATGACCATTCTTGACGATGTAAATATGCTCCTCACACGCAAATAGCGCTATCGGTGTTTGCCTGATTCTGGCGTAAGAGAGGGGGAAATTTGTCGTCAGCGTTTGCCTGACAAAGATGAGGAAGATAGGGAGTCTTCCCCGCATTCGATTATTTGCGATTCGTTTCTTCCCGCAACAGCCTGGTGTAATCCTCCAACGGTCTCATTCCGTCCCGCGTCAGCCTTGCCGCGACTTCGCCGATTCGCAAACCATATCCTGCCAGCACCAGATCAGGCGCCAACTCGAAGAGCGGGATAGCCAGGAACGGGCGTTCCAGAATTTCCGGATCGGGGAGCCTGATATCTTCCTCATCCATCGCCAGGTCGCCATATGCAATCAAATCGAGGTCGATTGTTCGCGGCGCATATTTATCCTCGCTCCGCTTGCGCCCGAGGCTATTCTCGATAGGACGCAATAGGCCATGCTTCACCTCTGAAGGAGGCGCTTCCGTCTCGATCTCAACCACACAATTGAAATAAGGCGACTGCTCCGGGCGGTCGAGCGCATCGGTGCAATAGACCATGGATATGCCGGCCACGCATGCTTGCTGCGCAAGGTTGCGCACTGCGGCCCTTACATTTTTCTCCGGTTCGATGTTCGAACCGATACCGATGAAAGCGCGCGCCATAGCCACTCAGCGCTGCCGGGTGATTTCCACCGCCACGCTTCTGGCAAAACGTAGCGCATGCGGCTTTTCCACGCACACATCGACCTGCTGCACCCCATGCTGGTCGAGGCACAATTCCGCGACGGCTTCTGCCAGTGCTTCCACCAATAAATATTGGGAGTTTTCCACCATCGACAGGACACGTTTTTTAAGCGCGCGGTAATCGACGGTATCCTCGATGCGGTCGCTTTTTCCGGCCTTGTGCAGGTCGGTATGAATGGTCAGACTAATCACCACGTCCTGCTTTTCGCGGCGCTCATTCTCGTTGATACCCAAGATGCAACGGACAAGAAGATCACAAATACGGATGCGGTCCATAACGTCCTTTCTATATTTTCCCGAGTTATTTGTAGCGGAAACCAAAAAACAACGGCAAAAAGCAGGGTGTTGAAAAACGTAGCGAGAGGCGATCAGGCAAGGCGGAAGTCGGCGAAAAAGCGGAGCTTACACAGAGTAAATGAGCATTTTGAGCCAACTTCCAACGCCGCATCATCGCCTCGCAGTAGTTTTTCAACGCCCTGCTAGCGGATCAAGCCGCGCAGCTTCTCCGGGGAAACCCTCTCTCCCTTGCGGATCAGTTCGCGCGCCACCTCGACCTTGTCCCACACGTTGCACATCATCACGCCCCTGACTTTTTCATCGCGCAGGTAGTAGATAACACCGGTATCGTTTTCCTTCTGCCAGTCGGCGAAAGTATCCAGCCGCGAATCGACCTCGCCGGTCGCCTCGTAGCCGAACTCGAACAGGTCGGAGAAAAAGTACGGCTGATAGGTAAAGGGTTCATGCGCACCGGCCATGTTGCGCCCCGCCCACTTTCCCTGATTGAGGGCATGATCCCAGTGCTCGATGCGCATCGGTTGCCCCAGCGCCCGGTAAGGAAAAAAGGCGTTGTCGCCGGCGGCATAAATATCCGGACGGGAAGTCTCGAGATACTCATTCACCACAATGCCGTTGCCCACTTCCAGGCCGCCACTTCTGGCCAGTTCCACCTCAGGGACGACGCCCACGCCAACGATCACGATATCCGACTCGATAACCTCGCCCTTCCCGGTGCGGGTGATGAATTTTCCGCCGTTTTTGCCGAAAGAAACGGGCTTGTCCGATGCCAAAACCCTGACGCCCTTCTCTATATAGCGTTGCTGCACGGCCCGCCCCAGATAGCCCGGAAACACGCGGTCGCACAGAAATTCGCCGGGGAAAATCATCGTAATTTGCAGCTTGCAGATGTTCAGCGCAGCGGCCAGTTCCGAACCGATGAAGCCGCCGCCGATCACCACTGCGGACTTGCCCTCTGCGGCCACCTCCCGGATGCGCAAATAATCGTTCAGGTCGCGGAAATAGCAGATGCCATCAAGGCCACCGCCAGGAATGTCCAACATCCGCGGTTTGCAGCCCGTCGCCAACAGCAGTTTGTCGTAGCCGTAAGTCTCGCCCCGGATAGTGGTTAGCGTTTTCGCATCGGGATCAAGCCGCGCCGCCTTTGCCCCGAGCGCCAGAGTAACGGCATGTTTGTCATAGAACGCGCGATCGTGGAGGAAGATGTCCTCCACCTTTTGTTTGCCGAACCACAGTTTCTTGGATAGCGGCGGACGGTCATAGGGCAAGTGATCTTCCTCGCCGATCAGCAGTACCCCTCTCACCGCATCCCGCTCGCGAATGCCCTGCACAGCCGACGCACCTGCCAGCCCTCCGCCCACAATCACGTAATCGTAAACGTGTTCCATATTGCCTCCCTGCATGGATTAACAATACTGCCAGCCGAAACGATTCAAATGGGAGTTTACACCTCATTGGCGCAGCGGGCTTCATTTGCATATTGAAAATGAAATGCCCCTCAGTAGCATGTAATATGGGAGCCTTTTACGGTTTGTCGGCACATTTCAACATGCTCAACGAATAAGGATAGTAAGTGTGAAACCAGGAAGAAACGACCTGTGCCCATGCGGCAGCGGGAAAAAATACAAAAAGTGTTGTTCCGGCAAACCGGAAACAGATTCTGCATCACAATCTCCGCTACCAGCCCAATCTGCCGCGCAAAAGTCGCCCGGCCATCAGGAGATCGGTACCCTGGTGTCGCTCTTCAACCAGCAACGCTACAGGGAAACCGAACTTCTGGCGCGGTCGATGACAGAAAATTTCCCGCGCTTCGGGTTCGGCTGGAAGGTGCTGGGTGCAACGTCCAATCAGATGGGGCGGAGCGCGGACGCGCTGGCCTCCCTGCAAAAAGCGGCAGCGCTGTTGCCGGTCGATGAAGAAGTGCATTACAACCTGGGCAGCACGCTGCACAACTTGGGTCGGCTGGACGAGGCCGCAGCCAGCTACCGGCGTGCGCTGGCGATCAAATCGGATTACGTCGAGGCGCATAACAACCTCGGCAACATCCTCAAGGATATGGGACGTCTGGACGAGGCCACAGCCAGCTACCGGCGCGCGCTACAGATCAGGTCAGGTTACGCCGAGGCGCATTGCAATCTGGGTAACACACTCAAGGAACTGGGTCAGCCGGTCGATGCCGAGGCCAGCTACCGCATTGCGCTACAAATCAGGCCGGATTTCATCGAGGCGCTCAACGGTCTCGCGCTGCTGCTCAACACGCAAGGCGATCCGGCAACGTCCATGAACATCGTCTACCACTCCCTCCGCCTCAGGGAAACACCGGAGGCGAAAAACATCTTCGTCACCTGCGCCAAAAACCTGCACTTCACGCAGGACAACAGCGATATCCGTGCATACATGGTTCGCGCCTTGACCGAACCGTGGGGACGGCCCGGCGAGCTGGCGCAGGCTGCCACCGGCCTCGTCAGGCTCAACGCGGACATCGGGGAATGCGTGACGCGGGCAGTTAATGCATGGCCGCAGCGGCTGGCAGCGCAAGAACTGTTCGGCACAAACGGTCATGCCGCGCTCGCATCCGACGCGCTGCTGATCGCACTGCTCGATGCAGCACCCATCTGTGACATCGAAATGGAGCGCTTCCTGACCATGGCACGGCATGCCCTGCTCGAAACCGCCGCGACGAGTTCAGCCGACGAGGCTGACCACGCCCTGAGCTTCTACAGCGCGTTGGCGCGCCAATGCTTCATCAACGAGTATGTGTTCTGTTACACCGACGACGAGATCAAGAAAGCGACTGACCTGCGCGACTCATTGGCTGTGGCGCTGGAAGCCAATACTCGGCTACCCGCCCTGTGGCTGGTAGCAGTCGCGGCCTACTTCCCGCTCTGCTCTCTCCCGTTTGCCGCGCGACTTTTGGAGCAGCAATGGCCCATGGAAATTACTGCCGTCTTGCAACAACAGATACGCGAACCGGCGCAAGAACAACAACTGCGCGCCGGCATTCCACGCCTGACCGGCATCGAGGATGAAGTGTCGTTGCGGGTGCAAAACCAGTACGAGGAAAACCCCTACCCGCGCTGGATCAAACCCGATCCCGCCGTGAAAGCCAAGAACATCGCCGCCTATCTGCATCAGAAATTTCCGCTGGCTTGTTTCAAGCGCGACCTCAAGAGCGACAGCATCGACGTGCTGGTCGCCGGTTGCGGCACCGGCCAGCATTCCATCGGCACCGCGCAGCGCATCCAAGGCACGCAGGTACTGGCTATCGACCTGAGCATGAGCAGCCTGGGTTACGCCAAACGCAAGACGCGGGAACTGGGCCTGACCTCGGTCGAATATGCGCAAGCCGACCTGCTGAAACTCGGCTCGCTCGGGCGCAGCTTCGATGTGATCGAATCGGTCGGTGTGCTGCACCACCTCGCCGACCCGTTTGCCGGATGGCAAGTGCTGCTGTCCCTGCTGCGTCCCGGCGGGTTCATGGAACTCGGCTTCTACAGTGCAACGGCGCGGCGGAACATCGTGCGGATATGGGATTTCATCGCCGAGCGGGGCTACGGCTCCACGGCCAGCGAGATTCGGCGGTTCCGCCAAGGCCTGATGGATTCTGACCACAGCGCGGAATTCAGCGCGGCCTTAAATTCGGCGGATTTCTTCAGCACCAGCACCTGCCGCGATCTGCTGTTCCACGTACACGAACAGCGCATGACGCTGGCCGGCATCGATGAATTTCTCCGAAAAAACAACCTGGTGTTCCTCGGGTTCGAGATTGGGGCCGATGTCCTGCAGGCATACAAACTACGCTTCCCAGATGACCGCGCCGCCACCAACCTTGCGCAGTGGCAGATATTCGAGAGCGAAAACCCGGACACATTCAGCAGCATGTACCATTTATGGGTTCAGAAGGTCTGAGTTTTAATCCGCATCTGCCATCAACGGAGCGTAGCTGTTGTAGCGAGTTGCCGATAACCGCACCCCTATTTCTTCCTCCGTGGCCTGATACTCCGCCGCAATCGCCACATCCGGCACGCATACCAGTTCTTCGCCACAATACAACAGCGGCAAGCGGTCGCGCTGCCAAGGCGGAACATGGTGTTCTTGCAGCAGGTTTTTCAGGGTGCGCTTTGCGGCATCCATATGGGGGCGCAGTGTTTCTCCGCCTTGCCGCAGGCGCAATGTTACCTGCGCACGCTGCAACTTTGCCAGGCTGATACCGGATGCCTGCGTGTGGTCGAAACGCAACCGCGTATTCAATGCAGGCCAGCCCAACTCTGCCTCACCCTGCCACGGCAATACGAGGTTCCGATCAAAATCTTCCTGTGTGCGCAGCACATATACCCTGCCCCGATATCGGCGTACCTGCCAGCCGCCATCGCCATATCCGATACATACCGCCGCATCTTGCCTCGCGTTGCATAATTGATGGAGCATGTCATCCAGTTGCACAGCCTGTGGCATCGGCGCCCCGGCGATGTGCAAAAAGTAACGCAACAGGTTTTTTGCGCGGGGTTGTGAAAGAAATCGCAGGCGCGATACTTCCAAAGTGCAGCAGCCCTCTCTCTCCTCTTGCCCCTCTCCCCCGGCCCCTAAATCCGGTGCATCCAGGCGCGCCAACTCATCCAGCAGCCCGCTTGCCTCGGCAAAATGCTGCGCGCTACGCGCCAGGGTATCGCGGCAAGCCGGAAATTTTTCACCCAGCAACGGCATCACACGATGTCGCAGGAAGTTGCGCGGATAGCTGTCGTCAGCATTGCTTTCATCTTCTATCCAGTGCAACCGATGCGCTTCCGCATAATCGAGAATTTCTTGCCGCGAGCAATGCAGCAGCGGGCGCAAGAAATTGAGAGGCTCCATGCGCCCGGAAAATAACGGCTGCCTCGACTGGCTCAGGACAGGCATGGCGCTTGCACCACGCACTCCAGCACCCCGCAACAATTGCAGCAACAAGGTTTCCGCCTGATCGTCGGAGTGATGCGCCAGAGCCACAAAATCACAGGGTTGGCTGGCAAATGCCGCATGGCGCAGCTTGCGCGCCGCAGCTTCGATCCCATGCGTGCGCAACGGCGCAATATCCACGCGCTCGATATGCAGGGAAACAAGGTGTCGCGCACAAAGATCGGTGCAAAAATCTGCCCACTTATTGGCATTCGGGCTGATGCCGTGATGGACATGCAACGCGGAAAGTTGCCATGAAAAACGGGGAGCGAGTTTGTGTAACAGATGCAGCAATACCACCGAATCCACTCCGCCGCTCAGGCCGATCAAAATCGAGCTGTGTGCGGGAAGCAGCGGGGCAAGGCACGCCGAAACTCGATCGGCAAGATTAGGGCTGGTCAAAATAACCCTTGCAAATATTCGCAGGGGCGGAAGGTGTTGATTTTTCCCGCCATGTCGATCCCGCGTCTGGCTTGCGCAGGGACACGGCGCGCCATACCCCTACAGTGAAACTTCCTTGAATTTGCCATAACTCATCAGGCGGCTAAAGCGGTCTTGCAACAAATTGGCCGTTGGCTTGCTCTGTGCGGCCTTTAGCGCCTCCTGCAATGCTTTTTTCACGTTCTGCATGGTCGTCGCATAATCGCGATGAGCACCGCCCAGCGGTTCGCTGACAATTTTATCTATCAGGCCCAATGTCTTCAGACGCGTTGAGGTAATACCCAAAGTCTCTGCCGCATCCGGCGCCTTTTCCGCGCTCTTCCACAGAATCGAAGCACAGCCTTCCGGCGAGATCACCGAATAGGTACTGTATTGCAACATCAGCAATACGTCCCCCACTGCAATCGCCAGCGCGCCACCTGAGCCGCCCTCGCCGATCACGGTGCAAATGATCGGCACGCGCAATTCGGTCATTTCATACAAATTACGCCCGATCGCCTCGGACTGTCCACGCTCTTCGGCGCCCACGCCGGGGTAAGCCCCGGGAGTATCGATGAAAGTCATGATGGGGATGCCGAATTTCTCGGCCAGGCGCATCAGGCGCATCGCCTTGCGGTAGCCTTCCGGGCGCGGCATACCGAAATTGCGCGCGATCTTCTCCTTGGTATCGCGGCCTTTTTGATGCCCGATCACCATCACGCTTTGCCCGTTGAAGCGCGCCAGGCCGCAGATGATGGCCTTATCGTCGGCGAAAACACGGTCACCGTGCAGCTCTTTGAAGTCGGTAAACAGGTTATCGATGTAATCCAGCGTATAAGGGCGTTGCGGATGGCGCGATACCTGCGAGATTTGCCAAGGCGAAAGCTTGGCGTAAATGTCTTTGGTCAGCGCTTCGCTCTTTTTGGACAGGCGCGCAATTTCATCCGCGATATCGAGTGCCGAATCGTCCTGCACATAGCGCAGTTGTTCGATTTTCTCTTCCAGTTCGGCGATGGGACTTTCAAAATCAAGAAACGATGCTTTCACAAATTTCCCCTGCTAAAACACCGCGCAATGATACACGGACGCTCCCATAAATCAAAACCACAAATCAACTTGTATCACAAGTTGATTTGGCCAGTTTTTGCTTGACATAACCCGTTGAACAGGTTCATTCTTAAAAAAATTTATCCCTTGGGCTGACTGAAGTTTTTTGGAAAGTGAAATTATCATTACCCGCACCATCCGCATCTGTTTTGTTGTCATTGCAGGCATGACGCTCGGCGCTTGCGCGTCGTCACCCGGCGGCCGCACGCAGCTAACTGTACCAGCGCCGGTAAGCGCCCTCTATTCTGAAGTGCACATGGAGTTTTCCCTTGCCACGGAAAGTAATACCGATTCGCCCTGTATCGAGGAGTGCAAGCTTGACCATGCTTTCGAGCAGAGAGCCCTGCGGCTCGGCGCACGTTTGGCGCATGCGGCTTTTGAGATATACCCCGAACTGACTGAGCGATTCGACAAATTCAATTTTGTTATTGCCGAAAAAATCAGCCCGGGAAGCACCTCCAGCGCAGCCGGCACGGTGGCTATTTTCCGTGGCGTACAAAAACTGCAACTGAGCGAGGAGGCGCTGGCTTTCCTGATCGCCCGTGAAATGGGTTATGTGATTGGCCGCCATCATGACGAAAAAGCGGCAACCGGTATCCTGTTCTCCGTCCTCGGGTCAGTGCTTATCCCCGGTATCAGCCTTGTTAGCGGTTCCGCCGTTTTGGCGCAAACGGCAGCAGCGACAACCACGTCTTCAGTGGCTACCTCGGCTGCTTCGTTTATCGGCTCAAAGATAACCATGGATAGCTACAAGCTCGACCAATTGCGCGAAGCCGATGCCATTGCCCTGATCTTGCTGGGCGTGCTGGGGTGGAACAAAAACGATATTGCGGATGCCTTGGTCGCCAACACACGGGTAATGAGCGACGATGCTTGGTCGAATGATCTTCGCACCTCCGCCGACGATGTCTTCAGGTTGGTAGGCCTGCAAAATAACATCACTCTGCTGGATATCAGCAACGCCAGCAACAATGAAACCGTCATCAGGGTTGTGCTGGAGCAACCGCTGGTCAATTTACCGCTCGGATTCACTACCGACACTCCGCCACGCATCGTTCTCGATTTTCTCAACACCTCAAATGGGTTGGGTAAGGCAATTCAGGATTTCAACGAGCGGGATTTGAGCAGCGTGCAAATAATCCAGGTTGCCAGGCGAACACGCCTGTCGATCAACCTCAACCGGGCGCTTTCCTATAACACCCGGATTGAAGGCAATAATTTTTTGATCACTCTACAGGAAAAAGCTGCGGACACGGCTCAAGCCAATGATCTGCCACATGCTGCCGAAGCTAATCCGGCTGTACGTCAACACTAATCACTTGGAATCATAATAAAAATTAGCCTGTGCGCATTTCGAGCATAAGGTGGTTGACCCGTTTTACGAAGCCTGCGGGATCGTCGAGTTGCCCTCCCTCCGCCAGTAAGGCCTGATCAAACAGCACGGTCGCCCAATCGTCGAAATATTTATCTTCCTGCTTCAAGCGCTGCACCACAGGGTGATTGGGATTGATCTCCATGATGGGGCGCGAAACAGGCGCTTTCTGCCCGGCCGCCTTCAAGATGCGTGCCATATTCCCGCCCATATCATGTTCGTCGGCCACCAGACAGGCGGGAGAATCGGTCAGGCGATGAGTCACCCTGACTTCCTTGACGCGCTCCGCGAGGCTCGCTTTTATTTTTTCGGTCAATTCCTTACAATCATTAGCCTGCTTTTCCTGCTCCTGCTTCTCGGCTTCATCCTCAAGCTTGCCCAGATCAAGTCCGCCTTTTGCGACGGAGGCCAGCGACTTGCCGTTAAATTCGGTCAGATAACTCACAACCCATTCGTCCACGCGCTCGGAAAGCAACAGCACTTCAATGCCCTTTTTGCGGAACACTTCCAGATGCGGGCTATTTTTTGCGGCATTGAAAGTTTCGGCGGTGACAAAATAAATTTTGTCTTGCCCTTCTTTCATGCGTCCGATGTAATCGGCCAAGGAAACGGTTTCAGCATCGGTATCCGCATGAGTCGAGGCGAAGCGCAGCAAGGACGCGATCTTCTCCTTGTTCGCAGAGTCCTCCCCTATTCCTTCTTTCAGCACCTGCCCGAATTCGCCCCAGAATTTTGTGTATTTCTCCTGGTCGTTGCTCGCCAAATCCTCAAGCAGGCCGAGCACCTTCTTGGTGCAGCCGGCGCGAATCGCTTCGATGTCTTTCGACTCCTGGAGGATTTCGCGCGATACGTTCAGCGGCAGGTTGCTGGAATCCACCACGCCGCGCACGAAGCGCAGGTAGGACGGCATCAATTGTTCGGCATCGTCCATGATGAACACGCGGCGCACATACAGCTTGATGCCGTGGCGCGCTTCGCGGTTCCACAGATCAAACGGCGCGCGGGCGGGGATATAAAGCAGTTGGGTATATTCCTGGCGACCTTCCACACGGGCATGCGTCCATGCCAGCGGGTCTTCGTAATCGTGCCCGACATGCTTGTAGAACGCCTTGTATTCGTCTTCGGCAACCTCGTTTTTGGAGCGTGCCCATAATGCGGAAGCCTGGTTGACCGTTTCATCCTCATCGGTGATTTCCTGCTTGCCCTCTTTCCACTCTTCCTTCTTCATCAGGATGGGCTGGACGATGTGATCCGAATATTTATGGATGATGGAGCGCAGCTTGTGGCCGCTGAGCAGGTCGTCCTGATCGGCGCGCAAGTGCAAAGTGATCTCCGTGCCTCGCGCGGGCTTGTCCAGCATCTCGATGGAAAACTCCCCGCCACCATCCGATTCCCAGCGCACGCCCTGGTCGGTCTTTTCCCCGGCGCGGCGCGTGGTGACCACGACTTTATCGGCGACGATAAACGCGGAATAGAAGCCGACGCCGAACTGGCCGATCAGATTCGCGTCCTTCTGCTGATCCCCGCTCAGCTTGGAAAAGAATTCCTGTGTACCCGATTTCGCGATCGTGCCCAGATTGCCGATAACCTCGTCGCGGCTCATGCCGACGCCGTTGTCGCTGATCGTCAGCGTTCTGGCATCATTGTTGTAACTGATACAGATTTTTAAATCCGAATCGCTTTCGAACAGCGTAGCGTTGTGCAACGCCTCGAAGCGCAATTTGTCGCATGCGTCCGACGCGTTGGATATCAGCTCTCGCAGAAAAATCTCGCGGTTGGAATACAGCGAATGGATCATCAATTGCAAAAGCTGCTTGACTTCCGTCTGAAAACCCATCGTTTCACGGTTTACGGTCATATTTTCGGTCATACGATTTCCTTCTGTTAAATTTGCAAGGGTGCCTAAAGTTTACAAAAAAATGGGAGTTCACAAAGAATGGTCGAGTAAATGGGGTTCATTTGGGTATTTTCAAGCCCCGCTATCCAGGAATAGACAGCTGCGGCAATTGCAGCCGTATCTTCGTACCGACGGATGCGGCCAAGTGAAACCATGTAAAATCTCACGCCAGCCCCATTCTTTGCCGCATAGCTTTCACGCCAATAATTATTTTAATATATAATAATTACAATATATTACATACTATATTTAACAAATAACATTAAATCATGAACCGGGAATTTCCGCCTGCCATTTTTCTGATGGGGCCTACCGCCAGCGGCAAAACCGGTGTCGCAGTAGAGTTGGCACAGCATCTGCCGACAGAAATCATCAGCGTAGATTCGGCGCTGGTATATCGGAATATGAACATCGGCACCGCCAAGCCGGACGCTGCCACCCTCGCCCGAGCACCCCATCACCTGATAGACATTATTGACCCCACCGAGACCTACTCTGCCGCCGCATTCCGCCACGACGCACTGCATTTGATGGCGGGCATCGCCCAAAAAGGAAAGATACCGCTACTGGTCGGCGGAACCATGCTGTATTTCAAGGCGTTGCGCGAAGGGCTGAGTATCTTGCCGCAGGCCGATCCCTCGGTGCGCGCCGCGCTCGATGCCGAAATCGCGCAACATGGCATTCAGCATCTGCACCGGCAACTCGCGCAAGTGGATGCGGAAACAGCCGCACGCCTGAAACCGGCCGACACCCAACGCATCCAGCGTGCCATGGAAATCTACCGCATCACCGGACAACCCATGTCCGTGCTTCTCGGGCAGCAAACACGGCACGAACTGCCCTACCGCATCCTCCCACTCGCCCTCATCCCAAGCGACCGCACACAACTCCACATCCGCATCGCTACCCGCTTCAAGGCCATGCTCGAACTCGGCCTGCTCGACGAGCTACGCTCGCTGCGCGAAAAATACCTGTTGCACCCCGATCTACCTTCCATGCGCTGCGTCGGCTACCGGCAGGCATGGCAGTTTATGGAAGGTGCAATCAGCGAAGCGGAATTCCTGGAAAAAGGCATCGCCGCCACACGGCAACTGGCGAAACGCCAGCTTACCTGGCTGCGCTCCATGCCGGATAACATCGAGCTGGATTGTCTTGCGCCCAACCTGGCGCAGACGGTGCTCGATACTCTCAACGAAAATATTTGAACAGATACCCGCTATTATTCGGCAAATTGCCGTGTTAGCATTCGCTAATACTCAAATTACTGGCGAACTAATCCGCGCACCATGCTGCGCATGGCGCACCCTATTTCATTTAATTTACATACCACCACAAGGAGAACCATCATGACCACCATCAATTTCAAGCGCGAAATTTCCGACACCGTCGATCATGCCGTCGAGCGCGCCACCAAGGCGTTGGGCGCCGAAGGTTTTGGCATCCTCACGCGCATCGACATGCACAGCAAAATCAAGGAAAAAACCGGCAAGGAAATCATTCCCACGGTGATTCTCGGCGCGTGCAACCCTAATCTGGCGTATGAGGCCTACACCGCAAACAGCGATGTATCGAGCCTGCTGCCGTGCAATGCAGTAATCCGGGAGATCGCGCCTGGAAAAGTTTCGCTGGAATTCGCAAAACCGACTGCAATGATGCAAATACTGGGCGACACCCGGCTTACTGATCTGGCGCGCGAGGCTGACGCAAGGATCGAACGCGCACTGTCAAATGCGTGACCCCCGCTCCAAACATGCTGGATGGGCAACTTATAATAAAAAACAAATAATTATCATTTGGTTACACGCTTTGACGCGCCCTTATGGCAATCTCATCCGCGCCGCACTACTCAACCGGTGTCACATCTTTCAAATTTGAAGATGAAAAATTCATATGGTATTATTTCGTTGCCGTGTTGGCCTTAATTAACCAAGGGGTTTGAGTGATGATCAAAGATTTGCTTTCCATTGCCGTATTGCCAGTTATCATTTTTCCGATTATTTACTTCCTGTTTTATTTGTTCTCGCAAGGGCACTTCGCGTATCCATAACAAGCGACCACTGCAACCGTAAGCACAACACACCCATCTTGGTGCGATGTGTCGGTCGGTGCTGCCTGATTGCCGCGTAATGCGCGATGGCCAGTGAAAACATGATGGCTCACTTGCCATTAAATTACCGAAAACAAGACGTAACTCTCACATGCACATGAAGCCGCCGGACGAAGCATTCTCCGGCATGCTCATTTGCGTCAGGACAGCTAACGAGCTTAGCTATTCTGCTGCATAATACATCCCTTATTCCTGAAAACCCGACGCAATGAAAATCACCGTAATAGGTTCCGGCTATGTAGGCCTCGTTTCCGGCGCATGTCTTGCCGAGCTGGGCAATGATGTCATCTGTCTGGATATCGATCCGAAGAAGATCGACACCCTCAAAAGCGGCGGCGTGCCGATCTACGAGCCCGGCCTCGAAGCCATCATCAAGAGCAACGTCGCTGCGGGCCGCCTGCGTTTCACCACCGATGTTGCCGAGAGTGTGGCGCATGGGCTGGTGCAGATGATCGCCGTGGGCACACCTTCCGGTGAAGACGGTTCGGCTGACTTGCAATATGTGATCGCCGCAGCGCGCAGCATTGGTCGCGCCATGACCGGGTACAAAGTGATCGTCGACAAATCCACCGTGCCGGTCGGCACTGCCGACAAGGTCAAACAAGCGGTACAGAAAGAACTGGACAAACGTAGCCTCAAAACTGCTTTCAGCGTGGTGTCCAACCCGGAATTCCTCAAGGAAGGCGCGGCTATCGACGACTTCAACCGCCCGGACCGCGTCGTCATCGGAGCAGAAGACGAGCAGGCGATCAAGGTCATGCGCGAGATGTATGCGCCTTTCCAGCGCAATCACGACCGCCTGATGGTGATGGACATCCGCTCCGCAGAGCTGACCAAATATGCCGCCAATGCAATGCTTGCCACGCGTATCTCGTTCATGAACGAGCTGGCCAACCTCGCGGAAAAGGTCGGCGCAGACATCGAGCATGTGCGCAAGGGCATCGGCTCCGACCAGCGCATCGGCTACCATTTTCTCTATGCGGGCTGCGGCTACGGCGGCTCGTGCTTCCCAAAGGACATCCGCGCCCTGCAACGCACCGGCGCCGAATATGGCCTGCCGCTGAAAGTGCTGCAAGCTGTGGAAGAAGTCAACGACACGCAGAAATCCGTGCTGCTGCGCAAAATCACCGAGCGCTTCGGCGAAAATTTGAAAGGCAAGCATTTCGCACTATGGGGGCTGGCGTTCAAACCCGGCACCGACGATATGCGCGAAGCGACCAGCCGCGTAGTGATGGAAGGATTATGGGCGCGAGGCGCAACCGTTACCGCTTACGATCCTGTAGCGATGAAAGAAACCCGGCACATTTACGGCGAGCGCGCCGACCTGAGCTATGCCGACACCCCAAAGGATGCACTGCACGAAGCCGACGCACTGGTCATCGTCACAGAATGGAAAGCCTTCAAGAGCCCCGACTTCGACGTTATCAAGGCACGCTTGAAACAACCGGTGATTTTTGACGGGAGAAATTTGTTCGAACCAGCCAGTGTTGCCGCGCATGACATCGAGTATCACGGTATCGGGCGGGAAAGCTGATTTTAAAAACCGCGCCGATTCTCGAACAACATCAAATCAATGCATGAAGCATGCCCACCGGGTATAAATAATCTTACTTTTACTGTGCCACAAAGCGATCCAGGGATGCAGTGCAAGGCAAAATCGGGCAAAAAAGCGGAGTTTACATGGGGTAAATAAGCATTTTGAGCCCGATTTTAACGCCGCAATGCGCCCTTCAACGCTTTGTGACGCAGTAAAATTACCGGTGTGTTTGATTAATATCGCACACAAGCCCTGCATCCACATAAATCATTTCCATGACTTCTTCGGCAGGCATACGCAACAACTCGCCGATACCCTTATAGTCGTCCGGAAGCGCTGCATCATCCCATCCCCTGGCGGAATGCCGCGCGAGATTGGCCGCCAGCACCACATTGCGCACGCGCGGATTATCGGAGCCGTAGTCGCTCATCAAGGCAAACAACAGTTGCGGCAACCCCCATTGAACTATCAATAGTTTTTGCAGCTCATAAAGATTGAAACCAAACACCTGTTCCTGGGCGCTCTGGCTGCGTAACGTCGGATCCTTATGGCGCATCTCGCGGATTTCCAACATCGAATCCGGCGCGAAACACCACATCAAAATTTCGGTGAAATCGTGCAATAAAGCTGCAACACGCACCTCCTCATAATGCAGATCACGCAATATCACCGCCCAGTCCTTGGCATATTCGGAAGCGCGATGCGAACGGTGAACGACACGCAGCATGCGGGGAAGCGCCTCAAGATGCGAATGAAGCATATCCTCAGCCAGAGGATCTGGCGGGATCTTGTTGAAAAAAGTTCCAAGGCCGAGCATCAGCAACGCCTGATCAACCTGGACGATTTCCGTTTTCTGAATCTTGTGCTTGTGCCGCTGGAGATAGCGCAACAGCTTGACGGTCATGATGGGATCGCGAGCGATAACCTCCGCGACGGAAATTGCGGTCAATTTTTTATCATCCTCACGCAATGCTGCCAGTTCACGCGCCGTCTGCTTCAGGACAGGTAATTCCGCGTGGCTGAGCATTGATGCCCAATATTCCATATCCCTAACTTCCGACATATAACCAGCCCCCTGCCCGTTTCAACCGCCCATATACTAGCAACTTTCCGGATTTATATGGTATTTGGAAATATATTTCACCGCCCCATGTACCCCGCTCCCGCGTTATTTGGCTGCTGCCATGATAAAATTCAAATCTGTTTTTGCCCAAAAAACCGCCCGGGTGGTGAAATTGGTAGACACAACGGACTTAAAATCCGTCGCAACCGTAAAAAGTGCGTACCGGTTCGATTCCGGTTCCGGGCACCATCAACATCTCCATCCAAACCTGAAAACACATAAAACAAAATAGAAACAATCGCTTGGGGTGTTTTTGCCTTGGCTAGCCTTGACCGACACCTATCCAGCTCGCCAATTTCAGGATACGGTATTACACCGAGAGCCTGTTTCAGTAGCCAACCACAAGATTGAACGTCGGATACTTGATAAAGGAAAACACCATGACCACCAGAGCAGAGCGTGATTCGTTCGGTACCATTGAAGTCCCGTCAGAGCGCCTGTGGGGCGCACAGACGCAGCGCTCGCTGCAATATTTTCATATCTCGACCGAGCGTATGCCGGAAGAAATCATCATGGCGCTTGCAAAAATCAAGCGTGCCGCTGCGCTTGTTAACAGCGAGCTTGGGCTATTGGGCGCCGAAAAGGCCGACGCCATCATGCAGGCGGCAGATGAAGTGCTGAATGGGCAGCACCCGCAGGAATTCGCGCTGTCGGTATGGCAGACCGGTTCGGGCACGCAGAGCCACATGAACATGAATGAAGTGCTCGCCAACCGCGCATCGCACCTCCTCGCCCGGACGACAGGTAAGATACATCCAAACGACGATGTCAATCTCGGCCAATCATCCAATGATATTTTTCCCACTGCGATGCACGTGGCCGCTGCCATCGGTATCACACAACAGCTACTTCCTGCCCTGAACACATTACGCACAACACTGGAAAAGAAATCCACCGCATTCGTCGGCATCATCAAGATCGGACGCACCCATCTGCAGGACGCCACCCCGTTGACTTTGGGGCAGGAGTTTTCCGGTTATGTCGCACAACTGTATCTCGCGGAATCGGCCATTCGCGCCACACTGGCGCCGTTGTGCCAACTGGCGGTCGGTGGTACGGCTGTGGGTACGGGGTTAAACACCCATGCCGAATTTGGCGAGCGTGTCTCCGCAGAGCTGGCGCGTGGCACCGGGCTGCCGTTCAAAAGCGCCGCCAACAAGTTCGCCGCATTGGCCGCGCACGATGCACTGGTATCTGCTCACGGCGCGCTCAAGACACTGGCTGCCGCACTGATGAAAATCGCCAACGACGTGCGCTGGCTGGCTTCCGGGCCGCGCTCCGGACTGGGTGAAATCAGTATCCCGGAAAACGAACCGGGCAGCTCGATCATGCCGGGCAAGGTGAACCCGACCCAGTGCGAAGCGCTGACCATGCTGTGCTGCCAGGTATTCGGCAACGATGTCGCGATCACCGTCGGCGGCGCTTCGGGTAACTTCGAACTCAACGTATTCAAGCCGCTCATCGCGCACAATTTTATGCAGAGCGTGCGCCTGTTGTCCGATGGTATGGCAAGTTTCGAGGAGCATTGCGTGCGTGGCATCGAAGCCAATCGCGAGCGTATCAAGAATCATATGGAGCGCTCCCTGATGCTGGTGACCGCCCTGACCCCGCATATCGGCTACGACCGTGCCGCCGAAATCGCCAAAATCGCCCATCGCAACGGCACCACGCTGAAACAGGCGGCGCTGGCATCGGGCCATATTACAGAAACCGAATTCGACAGATGGGTGCAGGCAGCGGAGATGGTGCATCCAAGAGTGATTTGAGGCGGCACCGTCACGGCCAATACGGGCGATTATTCTTTGTACTGGCCAGGCTGCTGACTGATGCAAAAAACAGTTGGAGCCTGAAGCTCACCCAACATATTTCGCAATATCTCCGATCACCGCCTCGAACATCGCGGTAGTCAGACGTTTGGTCTGTGTGTTGTAGCGGCTGCAATGGTAGCTGTCAAACAGCTTCAGTCCACCGGGCAGCTCATGTTGCGCGCCGTGCCCGAATGCAAAATCGCTCTTCCGCTGTTGCAACGCCATCAGCACGGCCTGATGCGCTATCGTTCCCAAGGCAAGTATTGCGGCGCCTTTCGGCAACATCGCCAACTCCTCCGCGACATAGCCGTTGCAGGCGCGAATTTCGCCCGGCTCCGGCTTGTTCTGCGGCGGCAAACAGCGCACCGCATTGGTAATGCGGCACCCCTTCAGATGCAGGGACGGGTTGGCATTTCCCGCTTGATCTAACGGCTCCGCGCTACTTGCGAAACCGTACTTGTGCAATGCGCCATACAGCAGGTTGCCCGCAAAATCGCCGGTGAACGGACGACCGGTGCGGTTTGCGCCATGCATTCCGGGAGCGAGTCCGACGACCAGAAATGGGCTGCGCGGCTCACCAAACGAACTTACCGGCAAGGCATGGTAGCCAGGATGCTTGCCGCGCACTTGATCGAGAAATCCTGCCAAGCGCGGGCACGAGCGGCAATCTGCGGTAAATTTCATCACTCACCCATGTCCGAAAAAACCAACGTACCACAAGCCGGTCAACGAAGTGCCGGATGGAATATTGATAAGCGACCGCGCGTTGATCGCCCAGCCGCTGGCATCCAGTATCGGGTCGAGTTTTTGCATCTGCTCTCCGATCCGGCGGAAACAGTTTGGTGAGAAAAGCCACCCTAAAGTCCCCATCGAAAAAGAAAAAGGGTTAGGTATTTCCACCTAACCCTTTGATTTACTGGCGCGCCCGGAGCGATTCGAACGCCCGACCCCTTGGTTCGTAGGCAAGAAAGTGTTTGTAACTTATTGATTTATATAGTCCGCGTCAGTGCATTCCGTTACAGTTTTGCACTACAGAGCACAACGATGCACGACCGAGTCGGGCAAAAGTCGGGCACGGAAAATTACATGGCTAGGCCGCGATAGCATCTGGGATGTGATGCAAAACCAGCAGATTGCTTTCTGGCACTGCGCACATGGCATAGGTATTTCCATCCAAGTCGGAGAACTCAACCTCCACCACACCAGGAGCAAGCATCTCCACCACCGTTCCAACCTGGCCACGACGAAGATGTTTTTCTGGAACATCGTTGGTCAGTGCGACGACTTCTAATGTTTTCATACAGCACCTCGCAATACATAACAACTAACCAAACGAGGAAAATCCTCGCCAGTCTTGATAATCCATGCACTTCTGACAAGTGCCTCACGACTACCCGAAATCACAACGACATCCAATGAATAACGACAACCATATTTGTCAGCACCGGTCATGGTAACCTCGTTATTCACCACAGCGGCGGATAACAAAATATCTCGTAACTTTCCCGCATCAGCGGATGTAATTCCAAGCGCAGACAAGAAAACTCTCGCCTTATGCCGCCCTTCCGGATGCTGCGAAGACAAACAGTAATCTCGCAACTTTTCTATGTCAACAACTGCACTCACTCCATTGGGAAGTTTCATTTTAACTGAAGCAGAATCCAAAATGGCATACTACACGCTTCTGGTTGGTTATTGATGCCTGTAGATTGCTTTCATGCACTGCACACAAGCGGACTCTAACGAATTTTAAACTTTCATTCATCGCTCAACAAATAAATAAGTTTGAAAAGCTTGCCCTGCCAAGTCCACCATAGATTTGGCAATCGTCTGCCCCTGTTCGTTCGGTTCACCACCAAATGGGAATCGCAAATTCTGCCGATATGGTGACTGGGCTTGCCAATATGAGAATCCTTGATCTAACCAAATTTTTGTCAGGTGACCGTCATCAGTCTCAATTTCCAGAAGACGGGCATGCATAGCGTCACGCTTATCCATGCTGTGCAGGACGCTGTCGATACCGCAATAGTCGAATGCAGCACTGATAGCCGCCGCACGATCTGATACGCTTGGCCAATTGTGGTACACATACATGGGGCGGTTAAAATCGCCTCTTTCTTCTTGGAAAGGTGCGATCACCAGTTCGACTGGACGAACAGACCAACGGTCTTTGTAAGCCATTTTCAGCGCTGAAATAAAATCAAGAAGTAGCGCGACTGGAAGGGGTGCGTTCAAATATCGGTCATGGTAGACAATACGAATTATTTCCCCTTTTCCGCCGATAAGATCGGCTCCAAGATCATCCTCTAACTTCGCCAACAACCGCCGTCCAAATCCATCGGACACACCATCGAGTTCATTTCTAATTTCAAACCGATGAACTTTCCCCTTCATATCCGCAGGTGCATTTGCAACCATTGAAACTTGCTGCAATAGCGTCCCAGACGTTTGTGGCTGACCACGCACCAGCAAGTCCGTACCCATCGCCCATTTCACATTGGGACAAGCTGCGTCAGTAGAACGATATGCCCATGCCCACGGATCGCGGTCAGTAGCTATTATTTCCGCGACTGTCTGTCCACCAGCCTGACAAGGCGGTGCCTCTCCAGTCCAGACAGAAACTCCGTTAAGGTTCGACAAAATAGACAGTACGAAACGATCCGCCTGCGACATGGCATTTACGGCATCGGGAGAAAGTACAACTTTAATGGCACTCGCGGAGGATGCCCACTTCTGCACCCACCCCCGCAACGGTGACGCTGCGATGTCCCATTCGGAAGGGTTGCCCGCAAGATACAACCGCAGCTCTTCTACGCCCGGACACACCAGTTCCCGAGTGATCGCCTCTGGCAGTGTTTGAAATTCCGCATGAGTACCACGTCCAAATTGGGCGTCCTCATTCCGAAGCTGAAATTCGTCCAGCCAGCGATCCGTTAAGAGCTCCAACGCAGCATGGCGGTTCAGATCATCCATGCGGAAGCGAGTGTCGAAATGCAGCAGACAGTGCTGACAAGCCCCTTCACAATTCGCCGAGCAGCTCAAAATTCCTTTTGCCTTGAACAAAACATCTCGCAACCGGTCGGAAACCGAAGAGCAATAGCCGGATGCATTACGGTCAAACAGCACTATCGCCTGTCCAATCTCTCTATTCATCCGAATTTCTTTGGTATCACAACCTAACTCAGAAACTTCGACGCCCAACAGTGCGGCAATAGCACTGCGTATCGCCACCGCAAGTGAAAACGCCACACGCCGATCTGACAAAGGGCGTCCATCCAAGTCATACAGCATGAGTTCAAGCACATCTGTTGTCGCTTCATGACCAAGGCGCATGCCGGGCTTGATGGAAAAGCTACTGCCTTCGCACAACGCCGTTTCACCTCCTTGCGCACCCCGCAGCCGACGATGAGGGATTTGAAAGATTTTTGGCAATGCGACACCGCCCTGCTCAACCTCCCCATCATCTGACGCGCTGATCATGGGTTCTGCCCGACCACAAGCCAGACAAATGGCATAACCCAGACCATTAGTACCAGCCGAATGGTTAAACACCGTGCCAATCGGGCTTGCCCTGTAAGCACCCAGTTGGGGGTTCGTCATGGGTAGCCATTCACCATTGGCATTGATCCACGGAGCTTCAACGGGAACAAAGGTCTGTGTTGAAACGTCGTTATGCGGCGACTCATAGAGATCAACGGAAAATCCTGCTGGTTCCAGATAGGTAAAACGGCAATCTGGAATAGGTGGCAACGCAGCACCGCAATCCAGGCACTGAGAAAGCTGATTTGCCATACCCGTCGTGCCGCTGGAGCCACAGGAACGGCAACGCCATGCTTCCCGGATATTTTGTATCTCGCTGACCGCCTGCACTGAAGCAGGGACGTGCCAATTGAGCGTAATTCCGGCGGAGCGATACACCAGACCATCGATCACCACCTCTGCACCCGGCGCATATTCTCTCAACGCCGTTACCGTATCGCGGCTCGGCAGCTCCCTGCGGCGCATCAGGTTGTCTACGCGCTCGTCTTTCTTGCGTGTTTCGTTTCGCTTAATCTCATCAAGTGTCAGTGTTTCAAAGGAAGAAATATCTGTCGGAAAACCATATCCAGGCAGGAAGCCACCCGCAGCCAGTTCCCTCAACAGATACTCGTCAGTCAACCGTCTTTTCTGTATTTGCAACGCTTTGTAGGCGGGGTCTTTCTCCTTGGATGCCCCCTGAAACTGGTTGATCTGCAACTCTACGGCATCAAACTCATCGAACCACTTGGTACGAAATGCGACAAGCATCTTTGCGGATTCCGCAATCAAGCCATGCAGCGACACGATGCCATCGAAGCAGGTATAACGCAGCAGCGAGCGCAGCCCTGTCGTCAAGTTACCACTTTGTTTTTCATCAAAGCACTTTGCCCAAGCAATGAATCGATCTGAGCGCGCCTCATCTTTTGGCAGCATCCACCATTCCATATTGAGCTTGACCAGATCGCCATTGTTGGTCAGTTGCGTGCGCAAGAAATTCGCCAACAGCATCGAGTTGATGTGCCGTTGCACGATAATCGCACTTTCAAGTTTTATGCTGGGAGCGGGCAACTGAGTTTCAAATGCCCAGCGGGTGTTCGCAAAAACATATTGATCGTGGGGATTGTTTTTACAGACAGTCAGTGCGACAGAGCGTGTTTCCGAGCGGCGCCCGGCACGCCCCGCGCGTTGCAGATAATTTGCTGGATGAGGCGGCACGTTGTTCATTGCTACAACGGTGATACCGCCAATATCAACACCCATTTCCATGGTCGTCGAGCAACTCAGCAGATTGATGCGCCCGGATTTGAAATCATTTTCATATTGTTGCAAGCGACTGCCGGGTTGCTGCGCCGAATGCTCAACCGCACGGAAATACCCACCGCCCTCGACAATCCTGTCACTCAGGTCAGACCACAGACCTTCTCCTCTGAGTGATACAACAGTAGCGTCATCCGTCAGCCATTGACGTATCCCGTTTAGCCGTTCGTCGGCTGAGGGGAAATCCTTATCCAGTAAGAAGCACTTCGGCAATTCAATCGGTCTGCAAATCGCAACTTTATCCGTAGGCTCCGTTCTGGGAAGATAGGGCGTCACACCTTTCAAGGTTACGTCCAGTACGCGCCGTGTTACCGGGCATACCCATCCCTTGCTGATAGGGGCAAATGCCATATCCTCCAAAGCGAGATAGCGTCCAGTGCTTGCGACTTGTAATAGACCCACGCGGGTCAAATCATCCCACGCGCATCTCAAGATGCCATCAAGAGCATCCCGACCGTGGGCAGAGGCCGGATCAAGTTTCAACACGTAGCCCAATAACCTCACCAAACGGTTTTGCATCCCGGCAGGATTACATTGCGGCCATTTCTTGATTTGGTTGGATTGTTTCTCTTTCGATTCTGGCGGGAGTAATTTTTTTCCGGACAGTCGCTGACCACCCCATTTTCGCCAGCTATCAGGGAGGTTAACGAATGTGTTCTCCCGAACATGAAAATCCAGCGCAATTTTCAGGAAGTCTTGCCACTCAGGCAAGGTCAGTCTTGCCGTTCCGTCTGGAAACTTTGGCAGTTGCGTAACCGATTCCAGCTTGGGATAACGAACCGCCACCAACCCCATTGTTTCCAAGCTGTTTGCGCGCTTCGGCCTGCGCGCGAACTCGCGCATGACAAGTATGCGCGCAAGTTTTTCCTTGCCCGTCGCCCCACTAAATTCGGCGGGATCAAGATCGGAATAATACTGATGTATCCAGTCTTTGGTATCCGCCTCGACGCTGCTCAAATAGTCCGCAGCGTTATTAAAAGTGATGGGCTTCGGCTGGTGTGCTGCGAGTTTATTTTCCTTTTCCAAAATCAACTTGGACAAAGCAGAATTATTTACCATTTTCAAGGTAGCTATTTCCTGCTGAAGTGCCGCCACTTCCAAATTGCCACCCGCTTGAGTTTTCTGCGCTACGTGCTGGTAGATCAGGCCGCGTACTCGGTTGCGTTCGGAGTCCTGTTGCAGTTTTGCGGCAATACGCGCCGTACCCTGCCGGCTGTCGGTAAAGGTAATCATGCGGCGCCCGCGTAAAGGCCGTTCTAGCGGACTGATACCTTTACCTTCAATGTCAGGACAATACTCCAGCAGAGTTGGAATAATTTCACTCAACAAGAAAGGTGCGCCCAGAATGGCTTTACGAAACATCTGCCGTCCATTTCCGTGATGGCCTCCGCAATCAGGGCAAACCATCACACCATCTTGCTCATCCTTCAAGCGCAGCCTGATGGCATCCGCAATTTCTGGCGGATCGAATACCAAAGATTTACGCTCAATCAGAGCTTCTCCTGTGCCAATCGCGTAGCCATTGGCAATCAGCACTGGTTTTTTCTGGGATACAATTGCGGAGATTTCTGTTTCTTCCTGTTCGTCCCCTCCCAGATCGTCCTCGGGCACTTCAACATCAAGCGAAAATTCGTCATCGGAATCCTCTTGAACTTGCCACAGGTGGTACTTTCCATCACGGTCGGGGCCGATACGCTGCGCCCACAAAAAAGTAGTGTTGCAGTCATTGCATGATCGCAGCTCAAATACCGGCGAGCCGCATTCACAGTGGCGGCGTTCTTCCGTGTAAATCTTGCCATAATGCCATTCCGGAGAATCAAGGGCCGTGCCACTTTTACACGCACAGGCAGAATCGCAGCATGCCCACAATCCAGCCAGCACGTTGTGGAATGCATGGAGACGCAACGGCAGGAACGGCTGACCATCTTTCCCGGCTGATTTTGCACTGGTAAGCAAGTCGAGCCAGCGCAGCGTAATTTCAGTTGCGTTCGGCTGCTGCCGCCAATCATCCCCAAAAATGGCTGGTGCAATATCAGAGAAAGAGTTGGCGGGTTTTCCTTCTGCACCGGGGACGAACATCTGACGAATTCGGCGCGCAGTGCGATTCGCGCATAAGGCGTTGTACCGTTCGCCGCCTTCCAGTGATATATCTTCCAGCTCTTCGAGGGCCGCATTCTGATATTGCGCGCTACCCGCCAACAGCTCAGGAATTTTGCGTTGCGCGGTAACGACGTGTACCCGGTCCTCATCCACTCCGGCCAAGCCAGCCAGAAAGGTGCGTAGCTGCTGGCCCGCCTCGCCGTGAGGATCGCCTATGGTGGCAGAGGTTGCGACAAAACGAACCTGATTGCTCGAAACGCCAAAGGCATGCAACACCCTACGCAACAGCAAGGCCAGTTCCGCAGCCTGCGAACCAATGTAGGTATGTGCTTCATCCAGCACAATCCACTGGAGCTTGCCTTGCGATGCATCGAGAATGGGCGCATCCTGTGCTCGCACCAACATGTACTCCAGCATAGTGGCATTGGTTACCAGCATGGGTGGCGGCGCGGCTCTCAGTGCCTCACGGTCGATCACCTGATTGGGGGTTTTGTCCCGTACATGCTGAGGTTCCTTTTGTGGCGTCAGTCCGTTATACAAGCAAAACCGGACAGCATCGCCGAATGCTCCTGTCCATGCATGCAACCGCTCGCGCTGACTTTGAATCAGTGCGTTTAGCGGATACAAAAACAGCGCGCGAACGCCAACCAGTTTAGCTCTGCTCACCTCATGCTCGCGTACCAGTGAGTTGAGTATCGGCACCATAAAGCACTCGGTTTTTCCAGATCCGGTTCCGCTGGTTACAACAACCGACTGCGGCTGTTCGCGTGTCAGCCATTCCCATGCTTCGAGTTGGTGTTTATAAGGAGCGATGTCGCGCGGAAAACGGTAGTCGCTTGCCTCGCTCCCCATAGGCTTGTCCATTGCCCCGATTAGACTGGGAGACAACAACGCAGGTGACAAGGAAGTCATCGTCCGGTCAGCCGGTTCCCAGCCAAAAGTTGCCTCGAAAACCGGATCGCCGAGATAACTTCCCGGTTCGCCAAACCCTCGCGAAAAAAGTTCGCTCAGATACGCTCTTAACTCGGGGCTTGAAAACCCCAAACGGCTCACAGTCGCACGCGCTGCACGAGTCGAAAGCTCAGGTAGCAGGGAAGAGAAATATTGTTTTTTCATCGAACACCAATTTATTGATTGATTGTCATTCAGGTGGGCATTATTTGGGTGTACCAACATTCATTTCTCCCGGCACGAGGATGCCTAACGCGAGACAGGCTGCAACAGCCTTACCAAACGCTTGCTCAAACCAGATGGGGTCAAATGCTTTGATCTTGCGGAGCGCCAGCCTGCGTTCTGGCCTTCTCCACCACTCCTGGCTGGTGCCGGTAACAGCCCAAAGCGCGCAAAGCACCGGGATATTTGCAACCGACACCTTGAAATCTTTAGGCGTATCCATCCAAAACATCTTTTTAACAATATCTGGATTCAATTTATTCTTCACCGAATCAGCTACGACTTCGAGGAATCCTGTAAAGGCTGCTTCAAACAGTGGTCGTTCAGGCCATTCCGCATCATTTGCATGACCACGAAACAGGAGATTTTGCGCCAGCGAATCATGGCCGCGCCAAAGCTGGTACGCAAATGCCAAGCGGTCTCCCTGCGAAACGCGCTGAACCTCAACAAGCGCATCACTCGGATGGTTGGTCAATTCCAGCAATAGCACATCCAGCATCAATTGCAGGGGCGGATGCTCACCCGCTAACCGATCCAGACGGGCTTTAAGAATAATCGGAAAGCTGGACTTTGCATCATCTTCCCCAAGCGTTGCAACCCAATATTGGTATAACTTACTGGCAGCATTCCGCCAGATATCAATAGAGGCAAGTTCCCATACCAAGCCCAATTCGTCACGCAGTCGGCGGGCAAATTCAAACAACCGATCTTCGGAAAATTGGCTGCGCAGCAACAGGGAAACAGCAGCCGTCGGTTGCGCCCCAATCAACCGGAAGACATCCAAGCTGCTGAGTGGCAAGTGATGGAATGTTTCCAACAAATATTCTATCAATTGCCACGATGGGTGGTTGAAGTCTGTTGCCATTGCGTCGAGTATCGCCGCTATAGTTTCCATCCGGACTTCCGCTTCCCGGATAGCCATCGCCTGTGCGAGCGGGCAACCTGAATTTGTGTCCATCTCAGAAGAATCAACTGACTTACCCCATATCGTCGGCCTGAAAAAAACGCTGGATGCGTCATCCGGAAAAATCAGCCACGGCGAATAAGTGGCATTCAGTCCGGCAGCTTGCCAACATGCGACAGGTACACCCTCTGAATATTCTTGCTCCAATTGGATGCATGCTCCACCCAGGCAGGTTAACGGTGCTGCCTTGACAATAATTTGCTCCAGAGATGCCATATCTAATCGCTCAATGGCTTTGGGAGGAAAACTTACAGCAAGAGAGTCTCGTTCAAACACAGTCTCATAGCGCGAAACTCGCACTGCTGTAGTCGGCCTGCTACTCACAAGCACCGCCACATTCACGGTTGCATCCAACTCGTCCGAGAAACTCATCAGTTTCTCTATGTCCTTTTGCAGGTCAATCAGCCTGATCTCTGCCGAACCGTTGGGTAACAGTGAAATTGGATGCTCAATTTTTAGATCGGCGCTACGCATTTCCCGCTTCCCTTGCCCCAACGTCAGCGACACGTCATACCGCTTAGGTGCCAGTGGATTGCGATCAAAAATACGCAGACGCGCACCGGTCAGATGGCGAAGTGCGATTTCATCCCCCTCGCGCAATGGCTGTTCCTTTGCATCGAAAAACCGACCGCCCGCACTGGGAAAGGGCAGCTTTATTCGCAACTCCTGTGCGCAGCGTTGCCAACGCATGACAACGCTTACTGACTCAGGTGGGACATCGCCGCCCTGTAGAAGCAGTTTTACACCACGTCCGGCCTGTTCAACTTTGCAATGAAGTCCAGGTTGATCGTCAATCGAAACGTCCGAACAGCCCCAACCCTCCAGATGAATATGTCCTTCGCTTGCCGATGTGCCGGATGAGAAGTCTGTACGCGCTGAACTGTCCAGCACTACGAAACGAAAGCGAGCCAGCCGCTCCCCATCCCGCACCAAGTAGACATCAAGCGGGCCATGTGCGTTTGTTGCATCTTCAAATCGACTGTTCGTTCCCGCCGCAAACCAGTGCAGTTCTGCTGTCGGTACGCGGCTACGCTCACCTTCAGGCGGATAGCGAAAAAGCTTCGGAACTCCGATAAACACTGGCTGTGGACTGGAAGGGTAAGCAATTCGGCGACCCTCCCACACATAAGTGTCGGACGCGCTCGTTGCCTGCTTGGTGCGAATCCGATAATGCTGTTCGCATCTTCTCAACGTCATTTCACCGCGCACAGAATAGAGCGCTATCTGTTGATCGCCCAAATGGCAATGTCCGACAATGTCGGCTATTGAGTCTGCGTTCGCGGGTTCAATTTCCCACCCACCAGGAAGCGCAACGACTGCCTCCTCTTCTGGGACGCGCGCACTGCCCGCAGCAACCCACCTTAGTTTTCCATCGCGCAAGACAAAAATCCATGGCTCATCTTGAGAGAGTTCAGCGCCGCCTGGGATCGGAAGTGGGTTTTCCCGCAAATCACCGCTTTGTCCGCGCAGGTAGAGCAGATGCTCTGAACAGGCATCAACTCCATGCCAAACACATTTGCCGCCAGCAAGCGACACGGTTGCTGTATCCGCTCCCAGAATCTGGCGACCTTCGCAAAACGGTTTGCGTTCATCCACCTGAACATCAATCGAGAAGTAGCGCGGCAATTCGTTCAAGCCAAACAATTCTGCCAGTGTGTCGGCAGCCAAAGTTTGTGGACATGCCAGCACTGAGGTCAATTCATACTTGCCGTCCGCAGTTTTTCGCAACATTCTCTCAACAGAAAATATGACGGAGGATGCAAACATGAGCTGCTGTGCAGCCTCTTTCACTAACCCTGACAATAATGCTTGAGCAGCAGCGTCCTCTAAGGAAAGTGGGAAACGTAGGCGCCAGCTTGGTTCCTGCGTATTTAAAACGGCCACAGGATCTGCAATCCCCGCAAGACGGAATTCCTGCTTCAGCTCCAGCACCGCAACAACCATGCTGGCAATTAACTGGTAGATTTCCGGGCAACGCAAACTTGCTGCCGGAAACTCTTCAGCCCGCTCTTCAATTGCATTGACGATTTGCAAACTGTCCCAGTGGTAACGCGCTGCGAGGCGCAACGTGGAATCCATGATCGAAGCCAACTTGCCGCCACCTTGCCCAATGAGGTTAAGCGGTAGCCCACCGTGTGCGACGATTGCACCAAAGAATTTCTTGCCCTCTCCATCTGGACGATGTCCCCAGAATGCGAAGCCGCTAATTACACACCTAGTTCTTGCTGCAGCATCAAGTTCCTTCGCATTACCGCCAAAAGCGCTAATGATTGATGTCCACCGCCATGCCCCACCTTGGTATTCGCGCCGCCACCATTCGGCAGCATAGAGGACAAACAATGCCGAAAATCCGCGAATTCGGCTTGATACCTCGTCCAGCTCTCCGAAATCCGCAGTGTAAGCCAGCATCTCGCGTAATGATTTGTACTCTTCATTACTTAACCGATAGCCATAGAGCATCCGCCCATCAGGACGTTCAAGATTCCTGCTGTTTAATAACTCCTTGATCCATTTATCTGGGGTCACCGCTCACCCTTTCACACAGCCTATCGCCTGCCAATACATCGCGCAGGAACGTCATATATGGTTGGCACTGTCTCTCAATCACCATTACTCCAGAATCAATTTCTTCAATTCGATTTCTGCCTTCGACATCAACAGCTGACGCTCGTATTCGCGCACATTTGCAACGATCTGCTTGGCACGATTGATTTTGTCTTTCCGCCACTGAGTGGTCTCAGCATCTGCAGAGAGATTGTCGAAGACGGAAAACAGGTAGTCGCGCAAATTGTTTGCTGTCCAAAAGTTGCTGGCCACGATCCACTTCTCGAACGAAAACGACTCAAAGAGGTAGCCATTGCTCGCATTCCAGTACTTTGCCAAGCGTATGGCCGGTTTGAGTTGACTACCGCAATCTTGGTTACGGCTTTCCAATTGCTGGTTGAAGTCGCTGGGACTTGTCGACTCCCACCCACCCGATCCGTTTGGAATTTGCAACCCAGTAAGCCACGATTCAGTTGCCGGAACCAGATCAAACTTGATGTGATTCAACTCCAAAACTATTGTCGGATTGGACTGATAGATTTCCGACCGGCCATAATAAGTCTCGACAAACTTGCGCAGTCGATCAAGGTAGGTCTGGGGGACACTATCGGCATCCTTGAATACAATCATGTAATCGATGTCAGAATGTTCATCCAAGGATCTTGGCAGAATGGTTCCACGAGTTGATGATCCAAAGCGGAAATGAGTTTTCAGCTTGTCGCCGAAATATACATCCAGCCGACTCTTCAATGTTGTGATCGATTTGTCGATTGAGGTTTTTTCTGTTCCGTTTAGAACTGCATCGCTCGCACGCTGGGTTAAATAGCTGAGTACTGACAAAATCATTCCTTTCGATCAACTTGGTAATTTGCTTCACCTTCCTCAATCCCACGACGCGCAGTGACGAATGCTGTCCTTGGAATATCCGGGCTACCTTGATTCAGTTCGTTCCGGCGCTGCGATAGCGTCCTAAGCATTTCAGCAAGCTCCGATGTTCCCTCGACTTGCAATAAATCTACTTCCCGAAAAACACGCGTATCGTTTTTTAAAGCAAGATATTGGTCAGCCACAGTTTTGTGCTGTGCCGCCCGCTCGCCAGGCTTTAGGAAGGTCAGTAGCCCGGTAAGTATGGTCGCTGCAAGCGAAAGCATTTGTGCGGCTTCGGGCCAATCCTTAACAATAGCGGCACCGGCTGCGGCTCCAAGCATGGTTGCTGGTACTCCGAACCAGTAATGGCGATTACGCCAACAATCTGCTGCATTGAAATGGCTCTTGGCCGAGTGGATGCAATCCTCTTCAATACGGCTAGCCTCTTTCGATAGGGACTCGCAAAGCTGTTGAGCCTTAACGCTGTCATGGGCAGTCGGTATCATGCTGATTCCACCTTAGCGTTCCCGAGTTCGCGATCCAGCACTGCCGCAAGTTCAACGCAGACAGTCAGAGCAGCGAAGGCTGTGCCAAGATCGACAGGCGCCCCATCAAGATGCTGACCAAAATCGCCGAATCCGTGAGCAGCATTGACCAGCACATGAGCTGACTTACTGACGAATCTTGCTCTTGCAGTACTTTTGTCCGTGCCTGTCATCAATTGTAGTAACCGGATTTGGTGTCCACGACGAGTTGGGAACTGCTCATTCCAGGCGTCGAAGCCAGTCTCCCCGGCACGTTTCCACATATCAAACCAGCCTGACGGTATCTTTTTTGCCTCCAGCTCTACTGCCCACACCAAATCCAGCGCCCGATCAACGATTCCCCTTACATTGGATAGGCATACATCAGGATGATTGGGGAGATCCTCAATGCCGCGCTCTATATAGCGTTTCAGCGTTGCATCAAGTTTTGGTAGATGGGCCATGCGGCGTTCAAGTAGCGGACGAATATTTGAATTAAAACTATCCGCAGACCCGAAGAGCCGGATCATGCTTCCGGAATCATTGACTTGACAGGCGAGGTGCTTCTCAAGAAAACGGCAATTGCTCGTCACCTTTGCACCCGATTTTTTCATGAATCCTTTTTCGGTCAGATGTGCGAGATCATGCTGGCTTAGTTTTGAATGATCGAAAACTCCCGCCTCAGATATTTCTCTGAATATGTCTTTGCTCGCCTCTGGGCAATCTCCCCATAAAGCACTCAACATAGCTGATAGATCGTCAACGATTTTTTCCGCGCATTGGTTGGCAGTGACTGGATCGACATTGCCAACTTTACCTGACTGGCCAATCTCGTTCAGTAGCGACAAGACCAACGGTGGAAAACCTCCACTCCAGTTCAGAAGTTCGGTTTGAGCACCGGTGTCAAAGGCAATGCCAGCCAAGCGCGAAGTGGCATCCTTGATGTCTGATTCGTCAAAACACTCGACCTTGACAGGAGTCGGATCAAAGATGTTCCAGAAGTCGCTGGTCTGCGAATCAGCGCTTCGAATCAAGTCATGTAACCGCCGACGCGATGCCGTGACCAGTCTTAGGCTCGGACGAGATGCCAGCTCTCGTAGCTGGTCCCACAAGTTGCGTGACAGTTTGCCGCTGGCAAGTGGCTTGTCGAAGCCGTCCCATAGCATTAGAACTTTGATGCCCTGATCCTTCAGCACATCGAAAACCTCTGCCAGCTCCTTGTATGGGTTGCCCTCAACAGCGCGCAGGTAGTCGGCATAGTCGGGGCTTGCCGTGGCAAGTGCAGATGCAAGCTGATCTCGCAACCCAGACATGAATGCTTCATCGGTATCAGGGGTCTGATGGCCCAGATCCCAAAGCACAACAGCGCTATAGGGTGTTCCGGTCTCGCGCATTTTTTGCGCCAATGCATACAGGATCACCGATTTCCCGGCATATCTTGGGCCGACAACCTGTAGATGATCCGGCATTGGCTTGGTCAGAGCACTACATAGGCGTTCCATGATCGCCTTCCGTCCAATCATCGGCGGTATGGTTGCACCGCAAATTTGAAATACTCGTTCAGGCATTTTCTTCCTCCGATTCGTTCTGAGCACGGCTCAGAATCACCTCATAATCCTGCTGCTGTTCGATCCACGCCGCCATCAACGGTATTGCAAGCTGGTAATGACCATCTCCGATTTTTCCAACGAGATCGATCAAATCCAGCTCTCTAAGGAAGGCTAGGTCGGTGTCTAGGTTTTCGTTACTGATTTCCACACCACGTTGTGCGAGGAGCTCCTGCAATTCACCGAAAGAAACGAGTTCAGTTCGGCTTCCACGTTGTGCACACAACATTAAAATTAGACGCTTCCGATCAGACCCTGCGTAATCCCAGAGACTCGCAAAATGCTCGTTGTCCTTTACCAATGTTGCACATGCCTGCTCGACGACATTGAGGGTGATAGAGCGTGTTTTTGTTTGTGCCGCAAAATCAAAAATTCGATTGCACAGACACTGCAAGAGATAAGGCTGGCGTGCCGTCACCTCGATGATCCGTTCGGTGGCTTCCGGCGAATAGGTTAATTTTCCTTTGACTGGCTCAATAACAATTTTTCGAGCATTGTCTGCATCGAGTGCGGTGACAGAAATGCCGGTGCCGAGGCCATAGAGCGCCGACCAGTACTCTTCGCGCAAGCGCTTCAGTCGGCGTGATCCAGTCAGGATTGCCGAAAATCGCGGGTAGGTTTGAATCAGGAAACGAATATTTTCAGGTACCTGCGGCGATGTCACCCCGTTATCGATGCCCTCCTGTAGCTTATCGAACTCATCCAGCATTAACACGAGTCCAAGCCCTTGTACCGCCAAAAGACCTAGTACCACCTCAAGGTAATCGCGAAAATCAGCAAATGGAGATTCCTCCGCGATGCCTTCTCGGCATGCCCGTGCAATACCGAGCCCAGGTTTACCCGCAGCAATCACGTTGCCGTTAGGCAGTGGCGTATCAACTTTCAACTTGATCAGAGCTTTGGCAATGCTCGTGGCAATCTCGCGGAATACCTCGTGTGTCGGCACACCCACCACATTCCCCGCTCCCTGTGCTCCTTGAAGGCTGCAATATGCAGCAAGCCAACCGGGAACCGCACTCGCTCCTTCCAGGTGACGCAGGATTGAGGTTTTACCAGCGCGGCGATTTCCTTCGAGTAGGACAACATTACCGCTGTCAATAATCTGGCGGGAAATCTGTCCGAGAAGTTGCGAACGACCATAGAAGACATCGTTGGCCTGGTTTGGCTCCAAAGGACTCCCGGTGACATATGGACTGCCGCCCAAATCAACCACCTCGGCGGCTTCGGTTTCCGACTCAAACACGTCGAATGCAAGCTGGAGTTCGCCATCCACATTTTGACCGTCTAGCGTCTTCGCAGACCAACGCAGGGCAAGGGTAAAAGTGCCGGTTACCTTGGGCACATCACCCCGAAGATTCAGAATGAACGACTGCTTCTCTGAGAGGAACGCAACCGCCCCCCCACCCCAGTCAGGTGTCGTTTCGATGCGAACACTGCGTAGCGGCAATGCACTGGCATTGACTGCGGAAATGCTGAACTCGACCATGGTGCCAGCTTGCAGCCTGTTGATCTCTGGCGTCGCGGTAATCTCGGCATGGGCCAACAGGCCGGAGGCAACGGACTTCATCCATACAGCTAATTGTTCAGACAGCTCTCTGCCCTGTGCCTCAACTGGTAGGTGTCCATTCGCCTGCGACGCGGCAGACTGAAAACTGCGTTCTGCCTCCTGTAAGACATTCAGTAAGCTGGGGCCTTCTGGAATCTGGCTCACGCCCTGAAGCGTCGAGAGTCCATCGAGCAGAGGTATCAGCCAGCGCTGGTGCTGACTGGCAATTTCGTCTCCTTGACTCCAGCGCCGCGTTATTTCAGCAGATGCGACCAATGGTTCCAGCAACGAGAGACTGGGTGGCTCGTCAATCCCATCAATGAATGTGGGTATCCGTCTACTGATATCTGACATCCAGGCGGTGAGTCGATCCAGCTCCTTCGCTCCGGTAGCTTCGATGAGGAAGGCCAACGCATCCGTGCCGAACTCTCGAAATTGTGCCGCTGCACGCTGCTGTAAATGGAGGGGGGGCAGTGGCACACCCAATTGATCCAATACAGAGCGATTCAGGTGTTGAATCGCGGTTCCTCGCGCTTGTGCAGCCAGCCAGTTCTGGCACGCGGCACTCGCCAAATAAGCAATCAAAAAACCCGGGTCAAGGCGGCTCTGGTCAACGCGAACAACATAGAGACCATTAGCCGCTATACCGCCCACCGCACCATTGCGCACAATGCCTGCCTTCCCGATAGTGCCGGATTTTGATAACAGCACATCACCGGCCAACACTCGCCATTGCGGCTCGATACCAGGCAATGCTTTGACGCTGACCCAACTGCTACCTTTATGCACGACGCCTTTTTGAATGTCCTTGATGCGGATGTAACTGACCGGACGCTCCCCATCTGGCTCATCCGTCAGATCGCGCGCATTAATAGAACGCCCCCCGTTGATCTGCGCACAGTCTGACAGTAGCGCAATGGACACATCGGCTCGCATTTCATCCAACGCCGCGAATAGTGATTCGAGTCCGCCCTTTTCCCTTCGCCGTGGCGTTAAATCCCAATCGGCTGCCGCGAGATCTTCGCGCGAGAGTTCCCATGCATGTTGTGAACTCTGCCCTCTGACGATTGCTGCCAGTTGTTGAATCACTGGATTCCGGATTGTTGCCGAACGCCCCCGCTTGGGTGGCTCAAACATCTGTGAGGCATCCACCATGCGAACCTTCTCACCCACGCTCTCCTTGCGCAATAGGAGCAAACTTCCCTTGACGCCGGTGCTGGGGAGAAATGCGCCAGCGGGTAATCCGACTACAGCTTCTACATGTCCACGTTCAAGTAGATAGCGGCGTAGCTCAGCCATCTTCCCGCTTTGAAAAAGAAAACCTTCCGGCACAGCAATAATCGCCCGCCCCTGAGCTTTCAGTTGCATCAACACATGCTGGATGAAAAGCCCGATAGCGTCGCCGGTAACAATTGGGAAATGCTCGTAGCGCCCAGGCTCCCGCGCCGTTTTGAGGCCAACCGGCGGATTAGCGAAAATTACGTCAAAGCCTTCACGACTCGGACTGCGCGCTGGCTCACGTTCCAGGCTATTGCCCAGCTCCAGATGCGGCGTTTCCACACCAGCCAGCACTAGGCGAGTTAGCCCCATCAAGAAGGCGTGAGAATTTATGTCGATGCCGAACACTTCCAGCGGCATATTTCCGCGCCGATTGAATGCGGCTGTGCCAGCCTGCTCAGCATGTATCCACGCAGCAGTAAGAAACCCAGCGAACCCGAAGCAGGGATCATAGACACGCTCACCGAGTCGTGGATCGACCAATGCAACCGCCAGTTTGGCGACGGCCGGTGGCGACATGTGCTGCCCTTCGTAGCCACTGGCCGTCTCACTCACCACCGCATCGAATAAATCGAGCAACTGGCGACGATCATGGACTGTCTCAAATGGCTGGCGAGCCAACCATAACACCACGTCCGCCAGATAGACGAAATTGACTTCGCAAGCTCGCCGGAGCGGCTCGGCCAAGGCATGGAGATAAGTCGAAAGGGAATCCTCGTGCGAATCGCGCAAGCTGCCGAGGTAGGGGCATAGTTCTTGCGCTACCAAACAACCCATCTCCGGCGGATTCAGATCGTGCCAGTTGCGCCAGTGCAAGCGGGCGGGCAAGACGGGCTGGAAGGCACGCTCCTCGAACGCCGCCATCGCCTCCTGTTCTGCTTCCTGATAATCTGCCCAGCGCAACAGCAGGAAGGCGGCGAAAATTTCGCGAATCAGCGAGCCGGAAAGCCCCATGCCATCCAGGTGGGCCACCCATGATTTGGCTTCATCGAGAAGGGAATCGGGTTGCATAGTGTTCACAGTTCGCCTGCGAAAGCTTTGCGGAGAATTGCGGCGCGAATCATGACGACATCAATCTCCGAAGACTCGTAGTTGATGTGACGAATAAGATCATGGCCAGCATCGAGCCTAGCAACAATTTGCTGCTGCTCAATGATCGATGGCACCGGAATCGATACCTCCCGAAGACGTTCCCCGGAAATCTTGACCATTGTTTGGCTCGACCCAAGCGCACGATCCTTGATTTGCCGACGTGCCCCGGCGCTTCGCAATGCATAGGCCAAATATCGAGGCAAAATTTTTGTTCGATCCGCCGTCAACTTAATCAGCAAATCCGGATAGATTAGTCGCTCTTGAGGGATGCACTCGGCAACTGCTGATAATCCAACCAGTTCAATGGTATTGGCTCGCGAGACAAACACGTCACCCTCATCGATACTAAACTGGCTGGCAACGGCTTCCGGCAACTCTATCGGCTTCCGATATTTGGTACTTAGCGTGACATCACGAACTGATGTCAGAGTCAGTACGCTGCCGTTCGCACGCCCGTCGACATCCTGACTGATAGAGCGCCCGTTTCGGGTTGCGGTCACCAAACAATCAATGGGTGAATTCTGCCATCCAGCCTCTTTGGCAAACGAGGGATGCAACTCAGACTCGATTACCGAAGCCGGGAGATGCAATTGATCCTTTAGAGAGGATTCATGGAGTGACTGAATTTCATCTGTCCGCTCCATGCATTCCTTGATACGGGCAACAATGCGGCGCTGCTCAGACAAATTGGGGATTGAGACCTCTATCGCTTCAAACTTTCCCTTGGTAATGTGCTTCATTGCAATACCGTGGGCATGCTCGGCCATCTCGTCCAAAGTATTCAGCATCAAGTAATGTAAGAACTCCTTCTCTACGAGATTCTCGTTGGGAATAGCTTTAAAAATGTGCTGATTGAGAACGCTTGGGCCGCGATTCCAAATAAATGAACCCAAAGTTGCGGACCAGGAAATCAGCAGGTCACCGTCATTCACCAAGTACCGCTGATCAACTTCCTGGTCACAATAGTTGAACGGTTTGCCTGCATCCGTAAGATTCTGAATTCGGATGATGGGAAGTCCAGTCATCTTCCATTCTTCCGGCTTAAACGCTTTACCGTTGATGTACTGAGCAAGATCGCCAAGACGATAGGTTTTCCAGCTTTTAACTGAGGATGTCACTGTGCATTCTCCAGCAATGCTTCGAGTTCACCCAACAATTCGGCAATTCTCTCTTCCTTCGCCTTGATAGATTGCACCAGTTCAAGCGCCGGGCGATGCTCGTAGTCATCCAGTTTGTTCGGATTCTTGGCCGAGAGGTCGTAGCCCTTGGCGACGATGTCCGCGATGGGGACGACCCATGAATTTTCTCCTTCGACGCGATTTTCCCACTTGGCAAGAAAATCCGGAATTTGGCTTCCCGAAATCGGCTTGCGGGTCTGCTTGAGTTCGAAACCATCGTTGTTCAGGTCGTAGAACCAGATACTCTTGGTGCCAGCGCCGTCTTCACGCTTGTCGAAGAAAATGACGTTGGTTTTGACGCCGGTATAGGGCAGAAAGCAACCAGCCGGTAGCGACAAAATCGTGTGTACGTTGAACTGCTCCAACAGCTCTTTGCGTACCTTCTGATCTGGCCCGCCTCGGAATAGCACACCTTCCGGCACGACCACTCCGGATCGCCCGCCCTTGGCAAGGTTAGCCATGATATGTTGCAGAAACAGGCACTCGGTGGCACCGCTATGCACGCGGAAATTAGTTTGCAGTTCATGCGCCATTTTTCCGCCGTAGGGTGGATTCGCAATGATGACCTTGCGTTTATCCTTCTCGCCTACGTTCTGGCTATGAACTTCGAGGGTATTGGCCAGCTCCAGGTTGGCACCCTCGATACCGTGCAGGATCATATTCATGGAACCCAGCAGATAAGTCAGGGGCTTGAGTTCCAAACCGAAGAATGTCTTGTGCTGGAGATTGTCCATCTGCTTGCTGCTTAGCGTGCTGTGGTGACGCACATAATTGGCCGCTTCACCAAGGAAACCGGCGGTGCCAAAGCAGGGGTCATATACAGTCTCGCCAGCCTTGGGACGCACCACCTCTATCATGGCGCGGATAATGTGACGCTGGGTATAGAACTCACCAGCGTAGCCCGCCGAATCTGCCGCGACGCGCTTGAGTAAGTCTTCGTAAATTTCCGAGAGAACGATGACATCGGTATGGTCGGAAAAATGTAGCTTATCCACTTGCTGCACAACCTTGGCAAAACTCACACCCCGGCGGCAATAGTTGCGCACATTATCGAAGATGCGGCGGAAACGCTGTGCGAGTGCGTCTTCGCCCATGCCCTTCTTGGGGTCGGGGCTGGTAAGTTTGATCCACAGCTTGCCGTCGATGAACTCCAGCATTTCATCTGGATGGTCAGTGTCTTTTGCCCAGGATGACCAAGCGAATTCCCCCGACAGGCGACGCTCGTAAGGCGTGTCGTTGAAATTGGCTTCTTCTTCCTTACGGGTTTCGGCTTCGTCAAATGCCTTGAGGAAGAACAGCCACGCCAGTTGCTCGACGTAATTACGAGCATCGACACCTTCTTGGTTGAGTTGATCGCAGGCATTCTTGACGATTTGCTGGACTTCCTGGCGACGGTGGTCAGTTTTTTTATTCATTTTTAGTTTTCGTTATGAGTCGTATTTAACCGCTTACGCAGCCATAGGAACGTACAGGTGTTGCTTAACCCGTTCGAGGTCTGCCTTGAGCAATGTCGGGCCACCGTAACGGCTGGTCAAGTTGGTGAAGCTGCCAAACTGTTCGACAAACTGCGGCGCGCTGTAAGTGCGTGCCTGTTCGAGGTCATCCACTCCGAAAAGGCGATAGTGATCGAGTGCGGTAAGCCAAAAATGGCTCTTAATGCGAGAGTCCTCGGGCACGTCCTTCTCGCCCAGCTGATCCAACAGCCAGCTTTGATCCTCGTCCCACAGTCGGTTAGCACGGTCATTGCGCGTGGGCACACGGGGGATCTGGAAGCCGATTTTGGCGAGGATGTCCACATCGTCGGTATCCGGCAGGTCGAGGTAATGGCGAAATGCCGAGGGGTAGATGTCCCTATCACGCATGGCTTCGCGTAGGTCTTGGCGGCTCTTCTTGTCGATCCAGATGCTCAGCAGTTCATCAAGTCCTTTATGGCTTACATCAAGGATGAACTCGCGGGATTGCTCGGTGTATTCCTCGAAAGGAACTTTGCGACCATCGGCCAGGCAAACGTAGCGGTTGGTAGAAGAGATGACGACTTCCACACCTTCTGCAAGGTATTTCGGGGTAGCTTCAGCAGCCTTTTGAGGTTTGCTGGGCTTGTGTTCGTACCCCTTCTGCTTGTTGGCCGGGTGACCGTCGAACTCGGCATCCTCCAGTTGGCTGGCACCTGAGTAATCGAAAATGGTGAAGTAGCGTTTGTTGATGTCTTCGCACAGGCGTGTGCCACGCCCCTTCATTTGTTTGTAGAGTATGGCGCTTCGTAGCGGGCGTACAAAAACGATGTTCTTGACGTCCGGCGCATCAAAACCCGTGGTGAGTAAATCGACCGTGACGGCCACGCGCGGATTGCTGGCACCGACCACACCAAAGTTGCGCTCAAGTTGGTGGCTGTTGCGCTCTGAGCGAGTGATGCGCGCAGCATAATCGTTATCGCCAGACAAACGGCGCAACTCTTGCGCCATAAAGGCGGCGTGGGTGTCATCTACACAGAAGACGATTGTTTTCTCTTCGCGCAAGGCATACTTACCGAGCACTTCCCACAAATCTTCGGCAATGGCCTTGGTGCGATCCGGCATACGGATGTCGCGCTCGAAATTGGAAGTGGTGTAATGCTTGCCATCGGTGCCTGTGAAGCCATTTTCGTCGACGTTGGTGATCCGCTCTTCGAGGAGATATGGCACCAGATAGCCATCCTCGATGGCCTGCTTGAGGCTGTAGGTGTAGACCGGGTCGCCAAAATAATGTTGGGTATCGCGGCGCTGCTCTTCATTGGTCAGAGTACGATTACCTTCTTCGATATCTCGCGGCGTGGCCGTGAGGCCAAGTTGCAGCGCGGAGCCAAAATGCTCCAGAACTCCAAACCAGTCACCGAATCCAGAACGGTGGCATTCATCAATAACGATGAGATCGAAGAAGTCAGGATCGTAGTGCTCGTAGACTTTCTTGCCATCAAGCTCCTCATCAAGATTTTGGTAGTTGGCGAAAAATATCTTGCCAACCAGGTGCTGACCTTGAGCGACGACTTCCTTGTCAATTTGTATGCGCTCTGCCGAGGTAAATGCAGAAAATGCCCGATAAGCCTGATCCTTAAGGCTATTGCGGTCGGTAAGGAAAAGAATGTGCTCGCGCTTAAGTGCTTTGCCGTTGAGAAGTTTCCAGACAAGCTGGAAGACGGTGAAGGTCTTGCCGGTGCCCGTCGCCATGAGCAGCAACACACGATCAATTCCCTGCGCAAACTGCCACAGAGCCTTATAGATCGCCATGTCCTGATAGGGGCGCACAGTTTTACGGCTGACTTGATCTATGTGGTAACCGCCAACAAATGAGGCTTCCCAGCGCGCCCAATCGATTTCAACGCCCATGCGGGCAATGATGTCCTCGGGCGTAGGTGGAGCAAGAAAAGTTTCGAAGTCACCGGTGTCGTTGTCGGTGAGTATCCAGTCGCTGCCATTCGAGGCAAGCGAAAAGCGTAGTGATAGACGGCGCGCATAGCGTGAACTTTGCTGCATACCATCGGCAGCGCTTTCCACTTCGGCCTTGGCCTCTAATGTCGCCAGAGGAAAGCTTCGATAGCGCAGGACATAATCAACAATGATCGCTTGCGTTTCGTCATACATCGTTTCACCGGTCAGATTGACACGTCCCGGCCCGATGCGGAGTTGCTCCTGCCATGACCAGCCAGCAGCCAGGAGCGCAGGCTCAATCACTTCTTTGCAGGTTAGACGTTCATTGCGTGCCATATAGCTTCCTTCGTTTTCTTTCTTCTGTGTTTGAACCCAATCTAGCAACTGCCGTGCCAGGCCCATATTATCGACTCTGCCATACGTGTTTATTTACTTTCCCACCCCGTAGCGATTCATCCAATTAGTGAAAGTCTGGTAGTTGCCGAAACCCAGCAGTTTAGAGGCTTGCGTCTTGTTGTTGCGGGTGTGGTCGAGCGCCCGTTCGATGTAATGCCGTGCTACCTGAGTCATGAGCGCTTCCAGCTCAAGGCCTGACTCTACCGACCGGTTCAAAATGCCATCATCACCTTGCATTGCCTTGGGTGACAGCAATATCGCGTCCTTGATTGCCTCCATGCTAATGGATTCATCGTCTGACCAAACGGCAGCTCGCTGCAAGGTATTGAGCAGTTCACGAATATTACCCGGCCATGCATGCTGAAGCATAAGATTCTTTGCGGATGCAGAAATTTTCTTATGCTTAATACCTATGTCCTTGGCAGCGTCGTTGACCTGTCGCAGAAGCACGTCAATCAGCAAGGAGATGTCGCCAGCACGTTCACGCAGTGGCGGCAATTTTATAATGGCTACCGCCAAGCGATAAAAGAGGTCTTCACGGAAATTGCCCTCGGCAACCTCGTTGATCAGCGTGCGATTGGTTGCGGCGACCACACGGACATCGATTTTTCTGGGCTCGCTGGAGCCGACAGGAGTGACTTCGTTTTCTTGAAGGGTACGCAGCAACTTGACTTGGATCGCTTTAGGTAGCTCACCGATTTCATCCAGAAAAATGGTTCCGCCGTCGGCGCGTTCGAAGTGCCCCTTGCGGTCAGCCACGGCGCCAGTGAAGGAACCCTTCTTGTGGCCGAAGAATTCGGACTCCACCAGTTCGGGCGGAATTGCTCCACAGTTGACCGCGATGAAGGGTTTGTCAGCTCGCGGGCTGGCCTTGTGGATGGCGCGAGCCATCAACTCTTTGCCCGTGCCGCTCTCGCCCTCTATCAACACTGGAATCGAGCGGATTGCCACGCGCCTGGCCTGCGCGATTACTCGCTTCATGACTGCGCTGCGATGGATGATGCTGCTGAATTCCGCACCCTCTTCCGGCGTGCCCTGTGCCAGAGTAGTTAGCCGTTCATCAGACTGCTGCAGAAGCTTGGGGATAAATTCGGCGGCGATATCGAAGGGAATGTCGGCTTCCTGGACGCCTGATTGTGGAGACGACTGTATCAGCTTGGCCGGATGGGTCGTTTTCGCCAACAGTATCCAGACCGAGGCCATGGCCGGAGTGCCGGGGCTGAGGTGATAGGTTAGTTGCGCCCCGTGCCGATCAATTGTCTCCAGCACCTCCAATACGCGCTCATAAATCTCACCGAAGTTGATGGGGGAGGTTAGCTTGGCTGTGTGGAGGTGAATCGCCGCATCTGTTTTAGGTGTCAGCCACTTGATATAAGCTTTCGACTCCGCTGCCGAAAAATCACTGAGAAGATAGATTGAATCGTACTTGCCCGCCTGCACACCCTGCGCAATGGGGCCGAGGCCAGCCTCACGCTCACCCGCAGCAGCTTTAAGATCGGTTCGGCCCATCCAGGCAACAAGACAATTACTCGGCATATAAGTATTTTTGTGATTAGTAAGCTATTTTATGCCTGCCATTCCTGAATAACAATCGCTGATTTGCATTGGGGATGTCCAAGTAAATCTAGCTTACTGCTCCAATGATGTCGTCTCGACAATAACCTCGAACTGTTCCAGCACCTCCGGTCGCCGCTGCTTGATGAATCGGGCCACGGATTTGTTTTCCAGCAGCTTGGCCAGATAACCACGCGCCAGCACCATATTGAGCACGTCCTGCCCGTAAGTTTGTTCGACCAGCTTGTATTGCCCCTGCACGTTGGCCATTTCGCGCTCCATGCGTGACATCTGCTCCTGGGTGACCCCGGCCCGCTTTTTCAGTTTCTTGCCATCTATCAGCATGTCCGCCGGTGTGGCCGCGAGCAGCGCATCGGCATAGCTCGTGGTCAGGTTGTTTGCGGAGATCATGAGTTCCACACATTCGACCTGCCGAATGGGCTTCATCTGCCGCAGCACTCGGGAGACGTTGGTGGTGAATTCACGATCCTTGAGTAATTCCGTGGCTTCCTCGCAAACGCCATCCAGCAGAGTAGCCTTTTTGTGGATCAAACTGACATCAACGCCCAGCGCTACGGCCAACCGGCTGGGCGAGACGCCACGATCTATGGCGCGACGTATCATGTAATGCTCCTGGATCGTCGAAATCCGGTTGATACGGGTGTTGTATGTATAGCTCTCATCGTCCTTGGCTATCAGGCAGGGCACATCGGTATAGCCCAGCTCGCGCAGCGCAATCAGACGGATATGGCCGTCGAGCAGCAGATGCTGGCGGGAATCATCGCTTACGGGTGCGACCGATAGTGGCTCGATCAAACCGATCTCCGTAATGGAAGCGAGTATCTGCCGATATTTTCTGGATGTCGCCAAGCCTTCTGGCGTTTTTCGTGAGGGCAGTAGATTGTCCAGAGCAACAGTCAGGGTCTCAGGAATAAATCCCAGCGCCACCTTGCTCATGACAGGCTCCCGCTGCTCCAGACCCGCTCGGAGAGATATTTCGGCAGCGTGTCGAGTCCTTCTGCGCGCAGAAGATTCACGAAATTTTCGTCCGCCAGCAATTGGCGCAGTGCGCCGATGACGAATAGCAGGCGTTGCTGGACAAATTCAGCTTTCTTTACCATCAGCTTTTGGCGCTCGACTTCGCGCTGATAGGTACGCACCAGGCCGGAAGTTGATGTGTCTGCCTGTTTGCGCGGTGCCGCCTTCGAGACGGTTCTCCCCAAGGTCTGTCGTTTCTCGATGATGCGCCGCACTTCCATCAACTGCTTGCCGCGCAGCTTGCCGGATTCATAGGCGTCCTGCAGCCCGGACTGCAAGGCTTTGTCGTCGTCGCCCGCGCCGACAATGGTGAGTGCGGCATTAAGCGGGATGTGGCCTTTGCCAACCGCAACCAGCAGCCGCTCCTCGCCTTGCTCAAGGAGAGTGAGGATGCCCTGCACGTATTGCATGGTCAGCCCGGTCTTGGCGGCGATGTTCTTGGGGGTGTAGCCCTTGTCCTTGAGCTGCCCGATGCCAGCCAGAATTTCCAGCGGGCGGCTCTGGCGTCGCGCGATGTTTTCCGCGAGGCTCATGAGAAAAGCATCTTCGTCGCTGACATCAATTACCAGCGCTGGAATTTCGGTTTCACCAAGGGTGCGGAATGCCGTCAACCGTCCCTCGCCGCAAACCAGCAGATAGCGTTTGCCATGCTCGGTATCGCGCGGCGTGACCGAAATCGGCTTCTTCAATCCCAGCGTCTTGATGTTGCCCACGATCTCACCGAACACCTTGGCATTTCGCTCTCGCGGATTGAGAACATCAATCTGATCTAGCGGAATCATGCGTATCTCGCTGGTCGTGTGTCTGGCTGTCATGCTGCCCTCCGTAGTCGTGTGCGCGCTGCCATGTTGTAAAGGTAATCGAGGGAATCAAAACGGTAGCTCTCGAATTCGATGGCGTTCTGCTCAGCCAGGCTGATGCGCGGCAACCAAAAATCGAGCCGGGGCAGCAGGTAGTAATCCAGCGCCGTTTGGTTGGTATGGTCGAGGCGCACGGCGACTGTGATGTCGGGGCACAGGCTGGTGTCGAACCTCACCTTCCAGCGGTGACTGCCGCTGTCGTGAGTGTTGCAACGGGCAAGCACCAGAGAGACGCTGAATTCCCCATTGACGCGCAGGATGTCGGTGGCCGGATCGCGCACGACCATGCCGCCGATGGCAGCAATCTGAGCCTCGGTTTGGGCGACAATTTCCGGGTGCATCTGGCGCAAGAAATGATTGACCTCCAGATAGCGGTAGTCGCGGTCAGGTGTAAAACCAACCATCTGATAGGCCCGGATCAAACTGCCAAAACGGTTGGAATAGACAGCAGCCGACGGCATCCCCTCTGCTTCATTGATGATCAGGC
>JBAQCT010000063.1:0-1640 GCA_049294375.1 Gallionella sp.
GTGACCCGCCGAACTGACTCGTACCCCGGATTGCTTCCATAGAGAGCGCACGTTAAACAGGCCGTTGGCGACTTGTCGCCTTCAGGCAATTTCAGTTCTGGCACCTGCCATCTTCCACTTCAAAGTGTAATTCTAAAGGAGCGGAGATGGAACTGTTAGCAATTCTCAAACGCGTTATCGGGCTGGATGTTCATCAGGCGCAAATCACGGCCTGCGCAATTATCGAAGAGCTTGACGGAACAACGCGTGTAGAGCAACGGCAATTTGGCGCGTTCAAGCGGGACCGGCGCGAACTGGCCGAGTGGTGCGCGTCGTTTGCACCCGATGAAGTCGTGATGGAAAGTACTGGCATCTATTGGAAGAGCCCGTATGCCGCGCTGGAGGCGGCAGGCATTCGCGCGAAGGTAGTCAATGCCCGGCACGTCAAGAACGTTCCCGGTCGCAAGACGGATGTCGGCGATGCGCAATGGCTGGCCACCCTTGCGCGAGCCGGACTGCTGCGCGACTCTTTCGTCCCGCCCGCGAAACTGCGCGAGTTGCGTCTGATCTCGCGGCAGCGGCAGAAGCTGGTCGGGCTGCTGTCGTCCGAGAAAAACCGCTTGCACAAGGTGCTGACCGACGGCGGTATCCGCCTCGGCGTGGTGGTCAGCGACCTGCACGGCCAGTCGGCGCGCGCCATGGTCAAGGCCATCGTCGACGGGCAGCCGCCCCATGAGGTGCTCAAGTTTGCCAGCAGGCGGCTCAAGGCCAGCCGTGAAGAACTGTTCGATGCGCTACAAGGCGAGCTCACCGACAGCCATCGCTTCGTCCTCGACGAACTGATGCGGCACATCGAGGAAATCGAAGCGCGCATCGGTCGCTTCGAGGCACGATTGCTCGAAGGGTTGGCTGGTGAGCAGAATGCACTGATTCTGTTGCAAACCTTGCCCGGTATAGATCTCATAGGGGCCGCTATGCTGCTGGTGGAAATCGGCAGCGACATGACCGCCTTCGGCAGCGCCGACCGTCTGGCATCCTGGGTCGGCATCTGCCCCGGCAACAACGAGTCCGCCGGCAAGCGCAAAACCGGACGCGTCCGCAAGGGCAACCTCTATGTCCGTCGCCTGCTCTGCGAGTTCGCTCATGCCGCCAGCCGAACCAAGTCAGTCTTCCAGTCTAAATTCCAGTCCTTGATCGTTCGCCGTGGTCACAAACGGTCCATTGTTGCCTTGGCTCACAAACTGTTGCGCACCATCTTCTTCATGCTCGACCGTGGCGAATATTACCGGGATTCCGCCACCGACTATGAAGCGCTTTCCGTTCAACGCAATGCTGCTCGCTGGATCAAAACTCTGATTCGTTTCGGCTTCATTCCGAAACCTGTTTGATCCAAATGCTTTTAAATTCCATGGCTTTCGATGGCCAGGTTTTGTCACGCCCAGAGTATGGTTTCTTTCACGTTAAAGGTAAGTCTCCGCCGCAACCTTATGAAAGCGCTTTCGCTAAACGCTCCAGCGCCTTCGTAAGGTTGTCCATCGAGGTGGCAAACGACAGGCGCACATAGCCTTCGCTGCCAAAGGCCGAACCGGGCACCACGGCGACGCCGCCTTGCTCCAGCAGGTATTCGGAAAGCGAGATGTCGGTCGCGGCCTTGATCGTGC
>JBAQCT010000064.1:0-2153 GCA_049294375.1 Gallionella sp.
ATATCGAGGGAGACAAAATCGAAATCCAGTACGACCTTATACAAGTGACCGCCGAACAGATTGCGGGCAAGCTGGCATTGATAGGAGCCGATCTCGGAGAGGGTTGGATGGATCGTCTCAAATTGGCATTTATCAATAACCTGGAAGAAATAGAGATTAACAGCCTTGAAGTTGAAAAGAAAAAGAAGTGTTGCCACTGACGCTGGGGAACCTCTAAAAGTTGCACTTCAGAGTTGGATCCGCCCCTCGCAGAGGTTCTTGCACCCTGTGGGTGTTCGCACTTAACGCGTTGTTCGTGCGAATGAATTCGCACCTACAGACCCGCCAACTACGTTTTTTAGGATAAATTGGAGATGAACCATGGCTGATTGCTGTAACGACAAGGCTTGCGAGATCGACGCGCTCCGCAGCCGTCAAAGCTCGACACTAAAAATAGTGCTGGGTATCAATGCGGTCATGTTCATCGTAGAACTCGCGGCAGGACTGCTCGGAAACTCTGTCTCGTTGGTAGCGGATTCGCTGGATATGCTTGGCGATGCTTTGGTGTACGGCTTCAGCCTCTACGTTGTCGCGCGCAGCCCGACAATGAAAGCCAAGGCGGCTCTGCTCAAAGGCATCATCATGGCGGCCTTTGGTTTCTTCGTCCTTGGGCAGGCGGTTTACCGGATTGTTTTTCCGCAGCTTCCCGTATTCGAAGCTATCGGTGCAATTGGCTTGCTGGCGCTTGCCGCGAATAGCACATGCTTTTTTCTGCTCTGGCGGCATCGTGCGGATGACATCAATATGAGTTCGGTCTGGTTGTGTAGCCGCAACGACATCATCGCGAATGTCTCGGTATTGTTTGCCGCTGTGGGGGTATGGCTCACCCATTCGGGTTGGCCTGACATCGCGGTTGGGCTGGCACTTGCTGCACTCTTTTTGCGCTCGGCGCTATTTGTGTTGCGCGAGGCTATCAAGGAACTTAGAGCCGCCAATGCGCCTAGCCTGAATCGCGTGAAGATGTGAAAAAATGTTTTTGTGGACGTAATTTTTTTGTGGAAGGAGAGCATGATGAAACATGACGAAGCTACCGAGGATGGTGCACATTGTGCTCCACGGAGGTTCAACTGGGTTCTCGTTGCATTTCTGGCTATAGCTGCATTTTTTCTGTTTACCGAACACCGTGCGCACCTGCTGGGAATATTGCCTTATCTGTTTCTGCTGGCCTGCCCGCTGATGCACCTGTTCATGCACCACGGCCATGGTGATGACGGCCAGCATTCGCATCATCATGGCTCGTCCGAAGGAGAGCCGAAATGAACATGGATGCTTATGGCCTGTGGCCGCTGGTTATCATCAACTCTGCGGTGTTCATCATTTTCGCGTTCAGCTTCACCAAACCGAAAACCCCCCGCGACTGGCGTTCGTTCGGCGCGTTTTCCGCCTTCATCGTCGCGCTGTTCGCCGAGATGTACGGTTTCCCGCTGACCATTTACCTGCTGTCTGGCTGGCTGCAAAGCCGTTATGCGGGAGTGGACATTTTCTCCCATGATGCCGGGCACCTGTGGCATACCCTGCTCGGCTGGGAAAGCGACCCGCATACCGACCCATTGCATCTGCTGAGTTTTGTGTTCATCGGCGGCGGGTTCATCCTGCTTTCATCCGCATGGAAAGCGCTTTATCAGGCGCAACGCAAGCATGGTCTGGCGACCACGGGGCCTTACGCCAAAGTGCGCCACCCCCAGTACGACGCTTTCGCGCTCATCCTGTTCGGGTTTCTGCTGCAGTGGCCGACCATTTTGACGCTGCTGATGTTCCCGGTGCTGGTGTGGATGTACGTGCGGCTGGCGCGCACCGAGGAGCGGGATGCCGAGGGGCACTTCGGTGAGCGCTGGCGCGAATATGCTGCCCGCACCCCGAGATTTATACCGTAAAAAGGAGAGAAATCATGAACGAAACCGTCAAGGACTACGTTTGCCAAATGCAGGTTCCGCCTACCTCATTTCCCACAGAATACGCGGGCGGCCATTACGCATTTTGTTCGGCCCAGTGCAGGGAGCGATTTCTGGCGAACCCGCATTTATACATTGGGTTCCCCGGTCGCAAAGCTCCCGCGCAGGAAGGGAAACAGGTCATCAAGCGCCGTCGCCTCTTGCTATCTGCTCCGCTTGATT
>JBAQCT010000065.1:0-8332 GCA_049294375.1 Gallionella sp.
GACTGTAATTCCTCAAGCGGCCATTGCGTATCCCAGTCGGTCACACCAAGTCTATGCACATCCGCCTGAGTGTAGCCCAGCATGCGGCAGAAGGCGTCGTTGGCCGCCACGAGACTCCCGTTCAAATCCATCACATGAATACCGTCCATGGAGGTCATCATCAATGCCTCGTTGCGCCGCAGCAGCGATTCGGTTAGCCGCTGCGCAAACTCCAGTTCAGTGGTGCGCTCCTTCACCCGCTCTTCGAGGTGCACCGACAGGTCGTGCAGGCGCGCCTCATTCTCGCGTGACGCTTTCAGTAGCGCGCTCAGCCCGTCGGCCATTTCGTTGAAATTTTCTCCCACCTGGCCGAGCTCGTCGCGTGCGTCGAGATTGACCCGTTCGCTCAGGTCGCCGTCGGCAAAGGCGTGCGCCGAGCGTGCCAGCGAGCGGATGTTGACGATAATGGCGCGGCAGATGCCAATCGAGAAATAAGCCACAATCAGGAACAGCAGGAAGGCGATGCCGATACTGGCATGCAACACATTTTCCGCCCGTGTAATACGCGCCTTGATGAGTGTTTCAGCGGTCGGCAACAGTGTTTTGTACAGTTGCGTATAACTCCGGTCGATTGCCGCAGTGGACATGCCGAAAAAATCATTGTGGTGTGTGGCAAAACGACCTGCCAAGATGTCTGATACCACGAGGCCGCTAACTTGCTGCGCCGAATCCGTGATATCTCCGGATGCAGCAGAAATAAGACCCTGTAGCGCCGGATTGTAGCGGCCGGTCTTGTCGAGATTGGTATGGAGCGACCAGACCGCATCGTCGAGCTCCGCAATCAGGATATTCAGTTCAATCCTCTGCTGTGGTGTGACCTGTTTGCTGGTCAGAATACCGGTGCCGTAGGCGCGTAGCCGCCCAAGATGTTCAAGCGCATGCGGCAGCTTGTTGACAATGGTGTCGATCAGGTAATACGTGCTGAGCTCGGGATCAAGGGTCAGCGCGTATTCATCGGCGACCACCACCTCGAATGCCTGTATCCGGTCAATCAGGCGGGTATGCGCGGCAAAGTTTTCCGCCGCCGTCCAACCGGGCCCATCTTTGCTCAAGCGCTCCCAGTCTGCCCTGATATGCTGCAAGACTTCGCCGGAGGCCATGCCGGAAAACTGCTGCTCCCGCATTCCGCCCAATGCCTTGGCCACCTCCCTTTCCATGCTGGCCTGGCTGTCCCGCATGGTCTCGTCGCCACCGAGAATTTCGGCGGAAAGCCCCCGATGCTGTTGGAGTGCCTGCACGACACGGGGAAACGGCTTGACCAGTTCAAGGCCTCTCAGTTCACGCTGTGAAAAACTGATAATTTGGTCGAGACTGGCGAACAGGCTGTACACCACTACCGCAATCGCAACCAGCGACATCAATCCGAGCAGCGTGAATTTCCCGGATACATTCAGGCGATTCATCAGGGCCGCGGCAGGAGAAAAAAAAGCCTGCATCAATTTATTGCTTGCGCTGTTGCCTGTCATCGTTATGCCTTTGTATCCGCCAGCATTCGCCCCCACGCTCCGCGTAGGAACGGATCGCATCGCTCTGCGATGAGTACATAACCGGCTCTATGCGTAATCACTCATGGAAACAAAGCATCAGGATTGCTGTCCAGACGGTAGTCGTATACCCATTTCCATAAAGCTGCCCGGGCGCACATAAGCTGTGAAGCCCTGTCAAAAAGATGGTCTACCCCGACACGCTTGCAGCGGCTAAAGCAGGAGTCATTGGCACAATCGGCCAACACCATGACCTTGATCATGGAATGGCGTTTTTTGATATTTTCCAGCACGCCAACTACCGCTATATCCCTCAAGTTGTCGAAAATCATGGCATCGGGCAACAGTGTATCGATGCGTTCAACCACACCCGGCTCGCCTGCCGCAGCGTGGCCGATTACCGTGATACCGGGTATATCGGACAGGATGGATTGCAGATGCCCCCGTGAAGTTTCTGAATCTTCCACAATAAATACGTTCATCACCCCGCCTTGCGCCGTTCCACTTCCGGTTGCACAAGCCCCGAATGCAATACTGGCCTGGAATCATATGGGTATGATTTCAATATCTGTTTCATTGACATATCCTCACTGAGGAGGTGATCAGTCAGCCAATCACTCAAAAATTCAGCATAATGTTCTGCCCCGTCTTCGTCCCATACACCATCCTTGCCCTCTATCACACCCCTCATAAAACGAAAGGTTTTCAGCACACTCTCATGCTCCAGTTTATGTTTGGCAAAAGGAAACTTGACCGCCTGCGCAATCATTTCCTCATTCGCAAAATGAACACGCAGCCAATGCTCGATATGGTCAAATGCCAGTGACAGGGCGTAGTTGTCTCTTTTTTTTATCATGTACTCTGCACCATTGACCATGGCGATCAATTCCTTGTGGTCGGAATCTATTATTGCGTTTCCGACACTCATTTGCTCCGTCCATAATGTTCCCATGATGCCCTCCATTAATTTGGCTGCTATTGGGATGGCGCAATACCTTGGTTGCGTCGGTCTGATTTACAAATCTGATAGTAGAACAATATTCCATCGCACACGGAACGTATATCGGTGTTTTCCTGATTATGGAGTAGGGAGCAGGGAAATCTATTGTCATTGTTTGCCTGACATGAAAGGAAGCGCGGCGGGAGGAGCGATTCATGATAACCAGCAACTTGGTTGTCGTTTTTTGACAGCCTATTGGAATAGCTAGCTGCTTCATCAGCCAGATGTCTAGTAGACTATCAGTGTTTCATAAATCGCCCCTGCTACTGCCATTTTCAGTGCTATTGCAAGAGTTGGTTATCAACGGTGTACCCTACACTGAAACTTCGTTTTCTTGCTTACATATCAAACATACGCGGCTTGCCTGCTTACCCCTCTGCTGCGCCCTGCATTTTAGTGAACTCTGAATTCTTAGAGGCGCTCTTGGGAGGTGACATTCACGCATCCTTCAACACCAGTCGGAACATGTCCCTTGGTGTTCACCACAAGACATATCTGGTGCTTGCCAGGTGCAAGCGGAGCAACTTCGGAGGCTCCCTTGAGTTGGCGGATAACCTCCACCCGTTTGCCGTCCACGTTGAGATGGAGATGATCCCCATCAGAGCCGGGAACCGCCTCGTAATTCAACTTGATCGAGTCTTTGGAGCCGACCATCGCGCCGTCTGCCGGTGCAGAGATCGTGACTTTACCGTTTACGGCAAACGCCATGCTCGACCCGAGAAGAAATGAAAAAATGGCGGCCTTCATGATTTTGTTATTCATGTTAATTCTCCTTGTGGTAAAAAAATGGTGCAGATGGCTGGCATCTCGCTTTTAACCGAGCCTGGTGTCTCCCCCGCACATTCCCATGACACACCGCGTCCCAGCAACGCTTCAAACTCCCCAATCGGCACGGGTTTGCTGAACAGATAACCTTGATACGCCATACAGCCATTCCGCTTGAGAAAGTCCAGTTGCGCTTCAGTCTCCACCCCTTCGGCGATCACGTTCAGGTGGAAGTTTTGCGCCATACCGATAATGGTTTTCACCATCACCGCATCATTCGGGTCGGTTGCGATGTCGCGCACGAAGCTCTGGTCGATCTTGAGTTGATCGAGCGGCAGTTGCTTCAGATAGGACAGCGATGAATAACCGGTGCCGAAATCGTCCAGCGACAATCGGATTCCGTGTGCTTTCAGCGCGTGCATCTTTGCCACAACATCGGCGACATCGGTCAATACCACGCTCTCGGTCAATTCCAGCTTCAGGCGCGCCGGGTCAATCTGGTGAACACGAATTATTTCGGCCACATACTCCACGAAGTCGTGCTTGCTGAACTGCTGCGCACTGACGTTGACGGCAAGAATCAGGCCGCGTGTTTGTTCATGCCTGCTCCACAGCGCAAGCTGCCGGCAGGCCGTTTCCATCACCCAATGCCCGATATCCAGAATCAGCGAACTTTCTTCGGCGATGGGAATGAATTGCGCCGGTGAAACCATGCCGCGCACTGGATGCATCCAGCGCACCAGTGCTTCCGCACCCAGCGGACGATGGTCGTTGTCCACCTGTATCTGGTAATACAGATGCAGTTGCTTATCGGGAACGGCATGGCGCAAATCCGCCTCAATGGCTGCGTGTATTTCCACCGCCTGCTGCATGGCGGGGTCGAAAAAGCGCACCGCGTTTCTTCCTGAATCCTTGGCCTGATACATCGCCAAGTCGGCGTGTTTGAGCAAAGTATCCATCGATTCCGCATTACCGTAATACAGGCACACGCCGATGCTCGGCGAACTGTGATGCCCATAATCATTGAGCCGATAAGGTGCTGCCAGGGCCGCGCGTATTTTCTCGGCGATCAACGCGACTTTCTGCGAAGCCTCTTTTGCATTCGTGCTGACTTCTTCGATCAGCACCACAAACTCATCACCGCCCAACCGCGCCACGGTATCCACCTCGCGCACACAGGACTGGATGCGCTTCGCCACCTCGACCAGCAACAGGTCGCCATGGTTGTGCCCCAGGGTATCGTTGAGCGTCTTGAACTTATCCATATCGAGGAACAGCACCGCGCCGTAATGATGGCTGCGCGCCGACACCGACAGCGCCAGGCGGAGCCGGTCCAGCAGCAACCGGCGGTTCGGCAAATTGGTCAATGCGTCATAAAACGCCAGATTGTGGATTTCCTCCTCGGCCTGTTTGCGCTCGGTAATATCGCTGAAGATGGCCACATACTCGGTGGTTTGCCCCTGCTCGTTTTTCACGGCGGTAATGGTCAGCCATTTCGGGTAAACCTGGCCGTCCTTGCGCCGGTCCCACATCTCGCCGGTCCATGTGCCGGTAGCCAGCAACTGCTTCCACATCTCCGCATAAAAAGCCTTGTCCTGGCGGCCCGAACTGAGGATACGCGGATTCTTGCCCAGCACTTCTTCCGAACTGTATCCGGTGATGTCCTGGAACGCCTGGTTGACGCGGATGATATTCGCGTTGATATCGGTGATCACAATGGCCTCATGGGTCTCGAAGGTCGCCGCCGCCACGCGCAGTGCCTCATCGGATTTTTTGCGCTCGGTGATGTCGGTGCGTATCGCAATGTATTGGAAGGGTTTTCCGTTGTCGCCCAGAAACGGCACGATGGTGCCTTCCACCCAAAACAGGCTGCCATCCTTGGCGCGATTGCAAATTTCCCCATGCCACACCCCCCCCGCAGCAATGGTGCGATACATGCTGCGGAAAAATTCTCTCGGGTGCGTACCGGAATTAATCAAACGATGATTCTGCCCAATCGTTTCATCGTATGAATACTGGCTGATGGCGCAGAATTTCTCGTTGACATAGGTGATCACGCCGCGCACATCGGTAGTGCATACAATCGAGTGCTGATCCAGAGCGTATTTCTGATACTCCAACTCCGTCAACGCCTGCCTGTGCGCTTGTTCGAGTTGCGCCAAGTCCTGCGCGTTCTGACGCGCCATGCGCCGATCAAACAACACGGCGAGTATGCCGCCGCCAAACCAGAACAAGGAAGCCAACGATACCAGCAAGGCGAGTATGCCCGGCGCGACCTGCGTTGCGCCAGCCCGGCACATGCTGCCGGGCGAGATGTTTACTCCCAGCATGGCGGTGTAGTGCATGCCGGAAATCGCCAAGCCCATGATGATACCGCCTAGCATAAAACGAAGCATCGGCGGCAGTTTGACGTGCTCGCCCTGATACATCATCAGCAACGCGCCCCATGAAGCGATGATGGCAATGGCCACGGACAAGGTGAAAATCAGCGGGTCATAGCTGATCGGCGGCGACATTTTGAGGGCTGCCATGCCGGTGTAGTGCATGATGCTGATGCCCATGCCCATCAGCAGGCCGCTCACGATAATGCGCACGGTGCTGATGTCCGGTTCGCGCAACACGTAAAAGCCGAGCAAGGCTGCGATAATCGCGGGCAAAGCAGAAAGCAGAGTCAATGACAGGTCATAGCTGAGAGGAATGGGCAAATGAAAAGCCAGCATGCCGATGAAGTGCATCGACCAGATCGCCAAGCCCAATGTGATGCCACCGGCAATCATCCATCTCCGTGCCGTATCGCCGCTGCTCTCGCGCATCCGCTGCGCATGCGCAAGCGCCGTGAACGAGCCGAGCATCGCGACCAGCACGGACAACAACACCAGCGGAATATCCCAGACAATTAACAATTCATGTCCTTATCCTAAATTTTTGAGATTCACAAGGGTAGGGGCACGGCGCGCCATGCTCCCACTATCCCGTCAATATCGCTCCGGGAATGTCATGCAAACCCATCACCCGGCCAACGCCGCCCAGCTTGATGGCTTCCTTGGGCATACCGAATACCACGCAGGTTGCCTCGTCCTGGGCGACCGTTGGCGCACCGGCTTCATGCATCTCCTTCATGCCTCTTGCGCCATCGTCGCCCATGCCGGTCATGATGATGCCGGTGGCGTTCTTGCCGGCGTATTTCGCCACCGAGCGAAACAGCACGTCCACCGATGGGCGGTGTCGGTTGACCACCGGGCCGTCCAGCACTTCGACATGGTAGTAGGCGCCGCTGCGCTTGAGCAGCATGTGCCGACCGCCCGGCGCAATCAGCGCGAGCCCGGGAATCACCCGGTCATTATTCCGCGCCTCCCTGACCTCGATTTCGCACAGGCTGTCGAGGCGCGCGGCAAAAGAGGCGGTAAATTTTTCCGGCATGTGCTGCACGACGACAATGCCGGGGCATACGCGCGGCAGGGCGGTGAGCACCGCTTCGAGCGCCTGCGTTCCCCCGGTGGAAGTGCCGATGGCGACGATGCGCTCGGTGGTCTGGGCCATCGCATGCGCCCCGGCAGCGGGCATGATGGCATCGGCGGTCAGCTTGGGTTCCACTCTGGCCATTATTCCCGGAGCCGCCCTCGCCGGCGCCGGCTTGAGGCGGCTGATATTGACCTGGGATGCCTCCTTGACCGCGTTGATCAAATCGGCTGCCGAATCGCTTAAAAATTGCTTGAGGCCGATTTTCGGTTTGGTGACGATGGTCACCGCGCCGGCCTCCATCGCCTGCACGGTGGTGGCCGCGCCGCGCTCGGTGAGGGTCGAGCAGATCACCACCGGGGTCGGGTGTTCCGCCATGATCTTCTTCAGGAAGGTGATGCCGTCCATGCGCGGCATCTCGACATCCAGCACGATAACATCCGGCCATTCGCGGTTCATGCGATCCAGCGCAAAAATCGGGTCGGATGCCGCGCCGATCACCCGGATCGAAGGGTCAGTTTCGAGAATGGCTTGTAATACCTGGCGCACCACGGCGGAATCGTCCACGATCAGCGCTTTAATTTTATTCATGAACAGAAACCGATCATCTAAAAATAATTATTAGCCCGTCATTCCCGCGCAGAGCCTGCCCCCGCCTTTGCGAGGGTGACAGGGAATGACGCAGTTTTATGTAATGAATTTTCCGGGTTAAATCTTTTCATGTTTGACCAATACGCTGCCGTCTCCCAGATCAAAAACGATGCTGCGGTGACCGCTGCCGCCCACGTGTTCTGCATGAATGTTAAAGCCGCTGGCCTCCAGCAGTGCCCGCGCGGCTTCGACATTGCTTCCGGCAACATTGAAAGTTCTTTCCGCAAGGAATGGCCGAAGCATGTTGCCGCCGCCGAACAGCTTGACCTGATATTCACCGGGGCGAGTATTGCGTTTGCCGATTTCGCGCATGAGCAGTTCGATCGCCTCGTCGGCATAGTGCCCATCAAGACCATGATTTCCCTTCCTGCCCCGGCTCGGCAACATGGAATGGCTCATGCCGCCGATGCGCAACAGCGGATGCCACACCGCGATTGAAACGCACGAGCCCAGCACGGTGCGGATGCGAGTATCTTTGTCGCCGAAATGGAAATCCCCCGGCATGAGGTAAATTTCGACCGATTCAACAGTCTGTAATATGGCTTGGCTCATGGTTTGCGATAAATGGACGGTGACAGCGGATGCAGCGTATCCACCACTCCGTTCAGGCTCTCCGAATGCCCGATCAGGAAATGGCCGCCGCGCTTAAGCAGGGGCAACATACGCTGCACTATCTGGCGCTTGGTTTCCTGATCGAAATAGATCATCACGTTACGCAGGAAAATGGCATCGAACTCGCCCAGTCCCGGCAATGGCTGGTTCAGGTTCACCTGCTTGAAATTTACCCGGCTACGCAGTTTTTTATCCACCAGCAGGGTGTTTTCCTGCGTACTCACCCCCTTCAGGCAGTAGCGCGACAGATGCTCGCGGGAAATGCCGTCGATACGGTCCATCAGGTAGTGGCCGGTACGCGCCTTGTCCAGCACCCGCGTGC
>JBAQCT010000066.1:0-4953 GCA_049294375.1 Gallionella sp.
GGCCGTTGCGGTAGCGCGGCCACAACAGCTTGAGCAGCGAGGCAGCGATCACGGCGTCGATGTTGACGCAGAACACGTTGGCGGTCACGCCGTTGTCGTACAGCGACTGCACCAATGTCTTGTAGAAGTCGTGGAACACGTTCTTCTCGCCGCGTTCGGCAAAGAACTCGGAGATGTAAGTCTCGCGCGGGTCGTTGTTGACCGGCAGTCCCTTGAACACCGGGTGGTTCACGCCGGGGATGTTGCGCACGCCGGTGCCCAGCGCCTTGCTCTGTTTCTTCTCCTTGTTGAAGGCGATGGCGAAGTCGGTGGTGATCTTCTTCAGGTCGATGCCGTGGTTGGGGTTGCCCGCATCGTCCAGCGGGGTGTCCTTGAAATTCTCGATCAGGAACTGGATGCCTTCGTAACCGTTGCCGCCGTGGGCGAAGCCGGTGTGGGTCAGGAAACCGATCATGCCCTTGTTGATCTGCACGCGCTCCGGCGACTCGGGGCCGTCGGCGGATACCGCGCCCTTACAGCCTTGCGACGAGATGGTGCCGACGCCATTGGAGATGATGAGCCCGAGGATGACTTGCAGCGGGAGCTGGCTGGCTGCGGTGGGACGCTCCCCCAACAGCGAGATGTAGGCCAGTTGCGTGACGGTCCATGAATCGAGGATTTCCTGGTTGTCCACGCCGCAGAAGCTGCCGGCCGCATGGTGTTTGGCCTCGGTGGACGTGCCGATAATCATGCCGAACAGCTTTGTGTACCAAGGCAGGTTGCGCACGGTCAGCTTGGAGATGCGTTTGCGCATCAGCGGCTCCCACCCCACAGTGGTGGTCAGTGCGGCCAGCACGGCGTCGGCCGTGGGATGGCCTTTGAGCGAGCGCAGATACTTCACGAATACGGATTTCGCACCGCGCTTGTCGAAGGCCTTGAGCATGGCTTCTGCCTTGGCGTCGGGGGCTGAGCCTACCAACGTGGCGAGTTGTTCGGCGGTGGCTGTAGCCGGGTTGATCTTGGCTGCTTCATCGTCACCCTTCAATAAGCCGGAGTGCGCGAAGATTTCTGTCAGGGAGTCGGCGGCAGCGCGAGCGGCATCCGCACGCTTCGGCCCGAGCAGCGCGACGGCGGCGCTGATCGCGGTATTGGGCGCATTGCCCGCTTCGCGCGCGGCTTCGGCAGCGGCCAGCATGGCGTCGTTGTGCAGGTTGACGTGCGCGGCCACCGCGAGGTTGTACAGCGCGTTGTCATTCTCGTCGTTGAGCTCGCGCACCAGCGCCAGGCATAGGTTGGATTCCAGCGGCTGCTTGGAACAGTCGAGGATGGAGATGTTGTTGACCTTGGTGACTTGCGTCTTCGGGTCCATCACCGAGCTGCCCGAACAGTCCTTCATGGATTGGCGCGGGAAGATCGCGCCGACGTTCTTCAGCAGTTCGGCGATCTGTATGTCGTACGGCGCCAGAGCCTTGACCACGGGGATGTCGAGCGCAGCGGGCAGTTTCAGGCCCTGGTTGTCGCCGAACCACGGTTTCAGTTCCAGATTGCCTTCCGGCTTGAAATCGCGCTCGATGCCGTTGAGCTTCATCACTTCGGTCAGCGCCTGCGGAATGTGGGCGATGTTGGTGACGACCGCGCCTTTTTTCGAGCACACCGGATTGCCGGGGGTGTACAAGTCTTTCACGCCGAACTTGTCCATGAACCATTTTTCCTTGGCGCGCGCGTCATCGCCCGATCCGGCGATGGCGCCGGCATGGCCCACGGCGCGGGTCAGGCTGGCCTTCCAGCGACCCACCACGCAAGCGACCACCGGCTTGCCGAACACCACATCGTGTTCGTAGTAGCCGCCCGGCTCGGAGTACAACACCGCCGCCTTGGTGCGTTCGTCGTTAGACATGGCGTAGGCAAATTCAGGCGCGGCGTAATTGATGTAGATATCCTTGCCGCTGGAGATCAGCGTCGTCGTCCCCCAGCCGCCGATGGACAGGTAGTTGGCAATCGTGGTGGTGAAGTTGCCGGAGTTGGAGAAGATCGCGACCGAGCCTTTGCGCAGGGTTTCGCCAGGGTTGTCGCCGCCCAGCGCGCCGCCGATACGCACCTGGTTCCAGGAGTCGGCCACGCCCAGACAGTTGCCGCCGAAGATATCCACGCCACGCTGCTGTCCGAGCGCGCGGATTTCGCGGGCATCATGCACCGCGATCTTTTCGGTGATGATGACGACTTTTTCGACATCGGGATTGATGCGGATCAGTTCGGCCACGCCGTCACGCACCGCAGAAGGCGGCAGGTAGACCACGCCGACGTTGAACTTGTGCCCGGCTTCCATGCCTTCGCGCACGTTGTTATAGACGGGGATGTTGCCTGCTGGCGTCTCGACGACCTGTCCGCGGCGTCCGGGGGACGTGCCGAACACCACATTGCCGCCGGAATAAACATGGCTGACCGGGGTCACGGTACGGGATTCATTGCCGGTGATGTTCAGCACGCAGATGCGATCCTCGCGGGTCGCGATGTCGGCCAGCGAGCGGATGCCGACGAAGTATTTAAAGTCTTTGATACCAGGCTTTCTCATTGCATTCACCTTTACTTAATTCATTATTCTTTAGCAGGTAGCTGGTAGCCTGTAGCGGGTAGCAAAACCGGGTTGGCTACCGGCTACAGGCTACGAGCTACAAGCTGGTTAGGCGTCTGCTGGCAGGCCCAGCAGCTTTGCCACTTCGGCGCGGCCACCGCTCTTCATCCAGCGATCCGCTTCCTGCGCGTAGTTCACCACGTCGGTCATCGCGGAATCGAAGCCGAAAATCTTGTATGGGATGCGCAACGAATCGAGCACATCCTTGAATGCGCCCATGCCGCGGATCACCTGCGGGCCGCCGCGACCGATCACCACATACAGCGGTGTGGGGCCACGCTCGCTGAAGTAATCGCGCAACGCATCCGCCATCGCGCGGAAGGTGACGAAAATATCGGTGTTGTTGGCCTTGCCGCCGATGATGAACAGCACATTGGTCTGCTTGAGATAGTACTTGAGGGATATGCGCATCACGTCGTACATCTTCTCGTAGGGCGGATTGCCGCCGAAGTCGGAGGAGATGATGGCGTCGTTGCCCAGCACTTCGGTGACGAGCGAATTCGCGCCGCCGCCGAAAGTAGGGGCCAATATCGTGCCTTTGTCGTTGATCACGTAAACATCGCTCTGGCCTTGATAGGTGCGCAGTTCGTTGATCTCCTGCTCGAAGTCATTGGCTTCGGTGACGAACAGATCGTCGGGCAGGGTCAAACGATTTATGCGCGGATCGTCGCGGTCGAAACCGCACTTGAAGTCGCAGGCCACCGGAACCAGCGAGCCGGACTTGTTCGGCATCATGCGGATCGGGTTGAGTTCCAGCGTGGACATACCGTAGTGATGATACAGATCCCACAGCTTGGGCAGGTGCTGTACCAGCGGCGAAATGATTTCCCTTGGAGCGCCGAGATCGGTCAGCGCGTTGGATACGATGAAGGACTTGAGGCCGGTCAGCGGATCGAACGGCACTTCGATGATCTGTGTCTTGTCCAGCTCTTCGATGTCCATACCGCCGTGATGCGTCAGTGTCATCACCGGCGCACGGTAGCGGGTCGAGTCGGTGATCGAAAAGTAAATTTCATGCTGGGCGGGAACGGCGCCCTCGAAAGTGACACCGCGCGATTTGTAAACGGCGTTGCCGACCTTGTATTCGGCAAAGTACAAACGCTCTTTCTCGGCCAAAGCCGATTTCAGGTCTTTGGCGCGCCCAATCAGGCCGGATTTGCCCTTTTTGCCGATACCGCCGCGAAAGATCGGCTTGACGAAAACCGAGCCGCACTTTTCGATCAGGTTGTGTATATCGTGTTCGCTGGCTTCAGGCCCGAGCACTTCGGAGGCCGGAAAGTCAACAATTTTGAGCAGCCCTGCTCCATGGAGCATTCCACTGATATTCATAACTTCATTACCTCTTAATTATCAAATTCGATTTGACTAGTCGTTAGACGCTAGTCGTTAGTTGACTTTGTCCGCTGCGCGGGTTTTGGTTTAACTAGCGACTAACGACCAGCGACCAACAACTAGTATTTAATATTCCGTAGGCAGGTTTTTCAGCACCGCCCATGGATAGACCGGTCCCTTGACGCACACATAGTCCTTGCCGACGTTGCAGCGGCCGCATTTTCCGATGCCACACTTCATCTTGTTTTCGATGGTCGTGTAGATCTGCTCATCCTTGAATCCGAGCTTGTTCAGGTTCTGGATCACAAACTTGATCATGATCGGCGGTCCGCAGGTGATCGCGATGGCGTTGTCGGGTACGGGATCCTTGTCCATCACGGCTGCCGGTACGAAACCGCAATACCCGTTCCACCCCTCTTCTGCCTTGTCTATCGACAGATGCACATCGACGGACTCGCGCAATTTTTCGAGCTCTGTCCGGTACATGATGTCGCGCGAGGTGCGCCCGCCGTAGAACACGGTGATATTCTTGAAATTGGCACGTTGCGCCACCGCAGTAGTGATCACCGGCCAGATCGGCGCGAGACCGCAACCGCCCCCGATGAACACCAGGTTCTTGCCGCGCCAGTCGTCGACCGGAAAACTGTTGCCGTAAGGGCCGCGGATGCCGACGACATCGCCGACCTCCAGTTCATGGAAAGCGGAACTCACCCGTCCCACACGCATGATGCTGAATTGCTTGTATTCCCGGATCAGCGGCGAGGATGCGATCGAAATCATCGATTCGCCGCGACCGAAGATGGAGAGCATCGCGCATTGACCGCATTGGTGGTCGAAGAGTTGGCCGTCCACAGGTTCGACGCGGAAAGTTTTAATGGAGCGCTCGCCCGCCACTTCTTCTTTGATGGAGGCGACCCTGGCCAGTTGCGGAAGATAGATGTTATCCGGCATGTTCGGTTACCTTATTGACGACGGCGACGATATCGATACCCACCGGGCAACCGCTGACG
>JBAQCT010000067.1:0-63950 GCA_049294375.1 Gallionella sp.
CCCGCATGCCGTTGACCGCCTGGAGCGCCCCATCCACCAGCGCGATCGTCCGGTTGGCCGCATCCACGCTGCCGACATCGACCTGGCTGGTCTTTTGCAGCGACGATGAAACTGCCGTTGCGGTAAAGAAGGCTGTGGATACACCCGTAGTCAGACCAAATGACTTGTCCGAATCCAGATCAAGTTGCCCCGTCACGATGGCGCTGGTTCCGGAGGTTGCGGTAGCAGAGCCTCCTATAGTAGAGGTGCCCGTCACTCTGGCGATGGTGATATTCTCGCCGGAAGAATTCAGCAGGGTGATCCCCGTCCCCGCCGAATTGACCTTCGCGGTTACGCCGGTCTTCGCGCTTTGGTCGTTGATCGCGTTGACTCCGCTCGCGAGGCCGTCCGAATTGATCGTCGCCCCGGTGCTGAAGTTGATGCTGACCGCCGTGGTATTGTTCGACACGACCGTGAACGAGTAGGTGGCGCTCGCCGACATATTGGTCATGTCAACTTCAGTTTTTGCGGTCGCGGTCACCCCCGTGCTGGCCACATTGTTATTGACCTGCTGGGCTATCGATTTGGCGGAGGCACTTGCGAGGTATGCAAAAGTGGCCGTACCGAGCGCACCGTTAATGGTTACGTTTCCACCGGCGGCAATACGGTTGGCCGATGAACCCGTCGAGGCCAGCGTGGCCAGCGTGCTGCCGGCCATCAGGTCCGCGGATGCAGCGCCGGCAGTTCCTGCCGTGATGGCGCCCATGCGGTGGTTGCCGTATTGGTCCGTGCGGAAATTGGTGGTCGACACCGTGATCACCTCGCCGGCATTCGCGCCGACCTGGTAGGTGCTCGAATTCGAGCCATCCAGCAGCAACTGGCCGTTGAAAGAGGTGGTGGAGGCGATGCGGTCGAGCTCTGCGGCCAACTGCGCGACTTCGTTGTTCAGCGCGGCGCGGTCGGCGGCGGAGTTGGTGGCGTTGACCGATTGCACGGCCAACTCGCGTATCCGCTGGAGAATGGTGCCTGCCGAACCCAGCGCGCCTTCGCCGGTCTGCGCCAGCGAAATGCCGTCATTGGCGTTGCGTGCCGCCTGGTCGATACCGCGGATCTGCGCGGTGAAACGCTCGGAAATAGCCAAGCCTGCCGCATCGTCCTTAGCGCTGTTGATCCGCAAGCCCGATGACAGGCGCTGCAGGGATACAGCCAGAGCCGTCCCGCTCTGTGAAAGATTCCGCTGCGCATTCAGGGATGCAACGTTGGTGAGAATTTGTGCCATGATAGATCTCCTGGTTGTGAGTTAATCGCGCAGAATTCTCAAAATGAATCCCGCCGTGGAATCATTATCGGCAGCGGGCCATAAAACTTTAGTTTCTGTTTGTTTTTTCGTGCCAGCCCAATTCTCAGGCATTTCAGCCATGCAATTGACTATAAAGTGTTCGGGTAATTCTGGAGGCTACCTTGAAAAGCCCAAGGCTGGATAAAGCAAGATGTTTGGGAGATCAGAATTTATGGATGAAGGTCAAACGATACAAAAATGGCCGAAAACAAATATCATCGGCTTATTGCGTTCTTTCTGCCGCAAGCACCCGCACAATGTCTGCCACCCGTTGAATCGGCCCTGCCCATGATTCGCCGACACGGCGGACAATCATGACAATATTGGGAAACCATGGATAATGGTCTGTGCCCAAGCAAAAACAATCCATGAAGGAGAAAATTCTGAAAGTCGGCACACCTGCGCCTGCGGAAAGAACCGTCGTAGAAGAGCCGGGGCCAATGACTATATCGCAAGCTTTCATGAGAGCCACGGATGAGTCCAGATCATCGAAATGGTCGACATCTTCAAAATTAATGATATTCACACCAAAATCGTGCTCTGCTTTTTTGATTTCCTCGCCGGGGTCACCGTGCTGCAAATTGACCCAGACAATGTCCGGTATGCTGAATAGTGAGCGCCAAAATTCAAGTTTTGGGTAAATAGCGCGCCGGTCGATGCTTACATAAGAACTCCTCCATGCAATCCCGATGATCAACTTACCCTTATATTGCAGCAAGCGTTCACGGTACATGGCCGATTTCTCCATATCCGGCGCCAATAACTGCCGCAATTCTGGGAAATCCCCAATAGTTCGCCTGAAAATGCGCGGTAAACTGCCAATCGGTATCTGAAAGTCCGGGTTGCCCAAATCTTCTGGTGCGCGCGCATCATCCCAATCACGAAATTCAACCTGGGGAAAACTCCGCGTAAACAAAGCCTTTAATTTCCAATGGCAAATGTAAACAACTCGTTCGAACCGGCCAATCAAATCGGGAATGCACGTAGCAAACAGCAGTTCATCTCCAAGCCCTTGTTCTTTATAAACCAGAATGGATCGGCCAGATTCCGGATTCCCGGTCCATTCCGGAATGGCAAGTTGTGATTTGACACCGCCTTCCCGCCGCGCCCAACGGAGTTCGTGGTTCTCGTAAGCCTGTTCCAGGTGGCCGAGCGCAAACTGTGTTATGCCAAGGTAGTATCGCAATTCCGGATTGGCGGGAGATTGGACAACAGCAGATTGCAGGTAAGGCAATGCGAGTTCGGGGCGTCCCGCATCGCGCAACACGATGCCCAGATGAAGATGCAGCTCCCCATGATTCGGTTCTATTTTCAGAGCCTCATAAAACCAATGAAGAGCCTGTGATATGTCCTCCATGAACCAATAGGATTTGGCGAGATTGATATAGGGGTCGATATTTTCCGGGTCAAGCGATATGGCTTTCAGGTATTGCTCCTGGGCAGATTCGACCTCGTTAAATTCCATGAATATCGTGCCGTAGTTGGCATGCGCACGCGCCAGGAGTTTCCGGTGCTGCAGGTCATTCAGTTGAGTTAGCTCGGCAATGATCTCTTCAGCAGCCAAGCGTCCCTCTTGATAGGCATACGCTCTCCACAGGCAAATAATGAGGTCAACCTTGAATTGGTACCGATAATCGGTGGTGATTTTTTGAATAGCCAATTTCGCGACATGTACGGCTTCTTCATACCGGCTGCATGTCACCAGTGCAGCGTATAAATTCCTGTACCCCATTTCAAATAATGGGTCAATTTGAATGCACTTATCAAAAATTTGTACTGCGGAAGCCATATCACCCTGGCCTGACAGCATGACTCCTTTTTCATTGAGCGCGTGGACGTTGTCCGGCTCAAGCTCCAGTATCCCGGATAGTACTGTGGCTGCTTGATCCGGTCGGTTCGAAAGTTTGAACACCTTGAACAAATTGAAGAGCGCGTCGATATCGACCTTGCTGATAGCCAGCGCCTCTGTAAAACATTTTTCCGCAAGCGCCCAATTTTCCAGCCGTGCGGCGAGTCCACCGGCCAGTTTAAGCGCCTCCATGTCATGCGGGAATTTACGCAAATGCACTTGTATAGCTTCAAGTGCCTGCTTATCCTTACCCTGCGCAAAAAGTTTGCTCGCTTTCTGGATACCCGCACCTGGCTGTATGAAGGACTTGCGTTTTACCATGCTGTACCGCCGATTCCAGAATAACGCGTTATAACGCAGTGATTGTTGATATGACCATATCAACCGGCTTTTCATCCAGCAGGAAATATCCCTCAAGCACGGCCTCGCGCCTCATTCCTGCTTTTTCCATAAGTTTTAGCATGGCTGTGTTTTCCGACATGGCTCCAGAAGTTATTTTCCGCATGTTGCCTTCGCCCAGTAAAAAAGTAACCAGCAAACGGAACGCTTCACTGCCCATTCCCTTACCCCAGCAATTCCGGTCGCCAAGGAGTATGCCTACATCGGCTATACGATTGTGTTGATCGATAGTCGCACTAATATTCCCGATATGGGCAGAATCCTTTGTTTCGATTGCCCAAAGCAACGTATTACCTGTGCGACAACTTTCAACGTATTCTCTACAGGATTCCATGCTGTGACGCCTGTGCCGTTGTTCGCTGAATCTCACAACCAAGGAATCATTCAGCCAGCCGACATACCGATCGGAGAGATGGCGATCCTGGAAAGGTATTAAATTAATTATCACACCCTCAAGTGCGACCGGCGTCATTCGATCGCTCCCTGCGACAGCAAATAATCTGACGGATTAGGCACTTTAAGTATTGCGGCGTATTTTCCGGTAATTTTTAAGTCCCCACTGTAATATCCAATGAATCCAAAAACTATCGCTGCGTGAATTATACGCGTCAGCATCGATTCGCTCCAATGTCTTCAAGCAAACTGGAAACCTTATTCAGCAACTGGCTGGCGGAGCCTTTAGGCAGCATGTCCTCATCGGGAGCATGGCTTGCATAAGCCGCAGACAACATTGCGCGCAGCTCCTGCCTGGTGCAAACGGACTTGGTCAACCCCTCGGCTATCGTAGTCAGCCACGCGCGTTCGACGAGACGCGGCAATACGGCAAAATGCGGTCGCCCCAGCAAATACGCTTCGAGCAACAGCATGGTGGTCATGCCCAATACCAGATCGGCTGCCCACAGCAAAGGCAACGGGTCGCCGCTTTGGCTGACCATTCCCAGCTCGGGCACCAGACTCATGAAATCCTCCGGACGGTTCTTCGGGTGCAGCCGCAGTACCACCCATGGTCGCGGGCTCAATTCGGCGGCTGCATCCAGCACCTCCTCCAGCGCGATAACACCCCGAAAATCATTGCCACCCCTTCCAGGCAGCGTGTAGTCCGTGCCACGAAAACTCGCTGCTGGGTTCAATTGGTCAACGCCTTCTGCAAGAAACAGCCAGATAGGCCGGTCAGCAGGCGCCTGCGGATAGGCAGATTGGCGAAGGGCAGCGCGATCCTGGGTCAAAAACATCCTGCGCCTCGCGCGCACCTGGTCATAGTGCGGATGCCCGCAGACCCATAACCGGTCGGCAGGATACCCCAGAGCAGCGTAGACAGATGCAGTATGGACATCTGTTACCGCCAGCCAATCGGGCGCGTACTGCAACGGATTATTGCTACGCCCCAAAAAGCGCCGGTCGGCGTTGACTGCCATGTCAACCACGCCCACGCTGGTTATCCCTTTTACCCGCGCCGCCTCTACCAAGCGGTGCGCAAAACAGTCAGGGTCTTCCGAAGTGCCGGTCACCAGCATCCTGACATCGGCCAACACGCTCTCTGCCGTTGCTGCGACCGCCCGCACTTCGCAATTTATTTTGCGTTCCGCCGCAAACGTCGCCAGCACGGGCGCTATCTGGAAGCGAAAAAATACGCCCTGCGACAACATGGCCTCGGCAAGCGGAGCAAGATAATTTGCCCCACCCGGATCGTCTGCGTAGAGGAGTATCACGCGACCTTCTTTTTGCGGGATGCCATCAAACCTTCAATTACGCGCATCGTGGATAAACCATTTTCCAGCGGGCATAACAGAGTTGCGTCGCCGCGCAATGCGGCGGCAAGATTATCGTAGGCCAGATAAAGGGCTTTGCCCAACCCGGAAAGGCTTTGAACACTCGCCTCATGCAACAATTCACGCGCTCCGGTAAGTTGGCGATTATCAGCCACTGGCGTGGCCAATAAAGTCAAACCCTCATGCAAAAACTGCATACGCCCACTTTCCCCCCATATATCGAGACTAACCTCGCGATAGGCCGAAAAAGCCAGTGGTTGAATGGCCGCGATAAGGCCGTCCCGCAAAATCAGATCAAAGGGGAAATTGAGGTCTTCCGCGATAGGCCCCTCTGCAAAACATCTTCCATCCGGAACAACATGGGCGCCAACCGGTGACCACAGCAGCATACTGACCAAATCGATCAGGTGGCTGCCGTTGTTGCGCAAGCCATTACCATACGTGCCGAATATCGCTTGCGGTTGCCCAATGGATTCAGCCAGCCCACCGTTAGCCAAGCGAATCAGTTCCGGATCATAGCGCCGAGGGAAATTAACGGCACCCACGATACCCCGCCTGCTGCATTCTTCGACAAATGCATTCGCTGCGGCCAAGTCCACGCCCAATGGTTTCTCCACCAGCACGGCGCGCAAGGACGGCAAACAATCAAGTAGTCCGGCACGCGCCTCGGGCGGCGTAGCAATAACCGCAACCTCGATAGCCGCCGCATCTTGCAGCTCATCCAAACTCGGCGCAGTGACCGGCACGCCCCAGCGGGATGAAGCTGTCGCGCGTGCCTCGGCAGATGGGTCGACTACGGCCACCCAATTGAATTCCGGGTGGTCACGCAACACTTGGGCATGTGTGGCATAAGCATGGCAACGCGCCGTGGATGGGTCGTCTGCATAGCCGGCCGCTATGCGACCGAATCCGATCAGTGCAGTCGGGTAGCGAGTCATCGGGCGGATTTTTCCTGGCAATGACGGTTAATGGAAAGCAACTCCGGCTCATGCCTCAACAAGGCAACCACCTCCTCAATGCCGAATCCCTCACCGTACAGGGGTTCAAGCCGGGCATACACCGCATTCAAAAAATGCAGGTCTTCCGGATAATCGAGTTGCATGCGCCATTCCGGCTCCTGCCAACGTCGCGGTGCGAGCAGATCGAGCAGTTTGTATTTTTCCGGGTGTTCGTAGAAGTAAAGCGATACATGTTCATGCACTGCTTCTTCGCCAATATCACGATCCACCTCGGCAAGCAGCGCCAACGGAAAGACTTGCACGTATTGTCCCATTGGCCAGGTCAGGACCCGGCCACAATTGCTGACCACGTCCACGTTATGTGCCAGAAAAGTTTCCACGCCCAGATCGACAATATGCGGGTCGGTAAGCGGGCAGTCGCCGGTAATTTCCACCACCAGATCGCTTCGCATGAAACGGTGCGCTTCCACCACACGGTTCAGCACGTCATTTTCACTGCCGCGAAAACAGGCTACACCGTTCTCTGCACACCACTGCGCGAGGATATCATCGCCGGTACCCGTACTCGTTGCCACAACGATGTCATCCAAGGTACGGCACATGCGCAACCGACCTATCAAACGTTGCAGTGCAGGTTTTCCGTGAATATCCATCAGCACCTTGCCCGGCAAGCGAGTCGAACCCATGCGTGCCTCTATGCTGGCAACAATGCGCGGACGGTGGCTCATGGCCGCTTTTTTTCCATGTCTGCCAACACATCCAGCTGGCTATAGACCTTCTGGAATGCCTCGATTACGCATGCAAGCTCCCCTTCTGGCAGGGCGTGGCTGCAGGTGCAAAACTCAATCAGTTCATGCTCATCCATGCGTTCCACAACCGGGCACAATCCCTTATCGTAGCGGCGCTCACTCAGCGTAAACGGCCAGCCATTCCGACCGATGGCAATACGGCGCTGGAAAGCGGGCAGCATATAAAGCGGTTTGACGTAACCTTCCGACAACGGCACCCCTTCAGCGGCAAGCGCACGCACCACCATGGAGCGGCTCACACCAGAAACGGCGGCATCATGGCGGGCGCACCATACATAATAAACGTGCCGGCAATCCTGGCGCACCATAGGGGGAGTCAATCCGGGCAAGCCCCGGGTCGCTACCGTAAGGCGTTCGGCTATAGCCTGCCGTTCGCTCACCAATGCGTCAACCTTGCGCAACTGCTCACGCCCGATGGCTGCGGATAATTCGGTCATGCGAAAGTTGAAGCCGACAAGGTTGGTAATGTCTCCGATATGCAAGGATTCGATGACGTTCTCGCCATGATTACGGATCATGCGCAATCGCAGCGCCAGAGCGTCATCATCGGTACAGCACATGCCGCCTTCGCCCGTGTGGATGTGTTTATGATAATTCAGGCTGAATACGCCAATATGGCCGACAGTGCCAGCCAGGCGCCCGCACTCCGCGGCAAGCGGTGCCTGCGCGGCATCTTCGATCAGGTATATCCCATATTCATCTGCCAGGGCGCGCAACTCCCGCAAGGCGGCGGGGTGTCCGAACAAGTCGACAGCAAGAATGGCGCGTGTCTTTGAAGTAATGGAGGCCCGCACCAATGCGGGGTCAAGACAAAAAGTTTCAGGTTCGATATCAACAAACACCGGGATACCGCCATAAAACAGGGGGGCCATTACCGTGGCAGACATGGAGTAAGGCGGCACAATGACCTCATCGCCCGGGCTTACGCCGACGGCGCCAAGTGCCGCGATCAAACCGGATGTGTTGGAATTGACCGTAATGGCGTGACGACAATTGAATCGTTCGGCCCATTCACGCTCGAACGCACGAATTTCATGGCCGCCGTCAAAATCTTCACACCATGCGCCGATAAAGCTGGATAGCCGTCCGGAACGGGCTACATTGCTTACCGCCTCTATCTCCTCAAGCCCCATCGAGTTGTAGGGTGTGAGCACCTTGCTTAATGCGGGTGTGCCACCCAGGATTGCGAGCAAAGCCATTTAAACAACCTCAAAAGAAATCATCATGTAAATGAAGCCTCTATAAATCCAAACTCCGTCGCGATACTGCGTTGCTCAATAAATTTTAACGCTTACATATCAAACATATGCGGCGCGCTAAAATTTCTTTCGCGCCTTGTCTCGCTTAGGATTTTGAATTTATAGAGGCTCCCTAAAAACCCGATCAACATGCGTCCAGCAAATCCCAACTCAAAGCCGTTCCGCGCCTAACATCCCGTTTAACAACCTTGCCCAGCACTTGCTCGATATATTTTGTCGGCAAACCCAATCCCGGCCTGATTGCCCGCACATTCTCCCTTGTCAGCGCATCACCTGCCCTGATGTCTTGTACCACGTACAGCGAGCGGCGAAACTGGATCGATTCCTTTTCTCCGGTGGTTGGGCCGTAGCTTACCTGCCCAAGCGCCTGCCATGCACGTTCGGTTTCCACTACCAGCTGAGCCATCTCGCCTGGTTCCAGAGAGAAACTACTGTCTACGCCGCCATCAGCCCGGCTCAGTGTGAAGTGTTTTTCGATGACCGTAGCCCCCAGCGCAACGCTTGCCACCGATACGCCAACACCCATGGTGTGGTCGGACAGTCCCACTTCGCAACCGAACAGTTCGCGCAAATGCGGAATGGTCAGGATATTCGTATTTGATGCCGCGGTCGGATAAGTGCTGGTGCACTTAAGCAGAACCAGGTCCTTGCAGCCTGCCTCGCGTGCCGCGCAAACAGTTTCGCTCAATTCTGCCATGGTAGCCATGCCTGTGGAAATAATCAGCGGCTTACCCGTTGCCGCCACGCGGCTGATAAGCGGCAGGTCGGTGTTTTCAAACGACGCGATTTTGTAGCATGGCGCATCCAGGCTCTCGAGAAAATCCACAGCCGTATCATCGAATGGCGTGCTGAAGGCGATGATGCCCAGTTCGCGCGCTCTATCAAAAATCGGCTTGTGCCATTCCCACGGTGTATATGCCTCCCCGTAGAGCTTATAGAGCGAGGTGCCCGTCCAGGGGCTGCCGGGGTCGCTGATGTGAAATTCGCGCTCATCCAGATCGAGCGTCATGGTATCCGGGGTGTATGTCTGTATCTTTAGCGCATGCACGCCTGCCTTGGCAGCAGCCTCGACAATCTTCAGCGCCCGTTCGAGCGACTGGTTATGATTGCCGGACATTTCGGCAATAATAAACGGGGCGTGGCTCCGGCCTATCGTTCTTTCGGCGATCCTGAATGCTCGTGACATCACTAATGCGACCTCTTTGAGTAACTGGTGGATTCAACCTGATAGAAGGCGCCCAAGAATAAGCGTTGAGAACGCTCATTATCGCCGAGTACATGAGCGACTATTTTACGCACCCTTGGCTGATTTTTGGCGAGCCAACGCTCGGCGCCCAGCAAGAGGTCTTGCCCATGGGCTGTTTTTTTAGCTTCTGGGACAAGATAAATCGAGACTTCAGCCTCATCGCCGCAAATATCGAAACGCACCACACCGACAGGCAAGCCGTCTTTTTGCCCGATAAGAAGCAATCTGTCAGGATCTTTTATTGTCGAAGCGAACCATTGCTGATGGCTTTCCCAATCGATAATATCGGTGTTGCGCGAAACCGCCCTGATAGCCGGATGATTACGCCACGCAAACAATTTCTCCGAATCGTCTTGTGTTGCGACACGGATATCAACGGCATCGCAACCCAAAGCTCTCCTGACCCGCGATACGCCAAGACCATCCACAGCTTGCATCCCGATACGCGAAATAGCATGCCTCAAGCGGGTATTCCCCATAAGGGCCTCCACATGAAGTTTCAGCGTAGAAATCAGATCATCATTCGATACCGGCGCATACAATAGACCTTCAGATGCCGCATCAGCAATTTGCCTGCATTGGTTATCAGCCGCGCTGATAGTCAAGGCAGGCAACCCCAGGCAACAGCGCTCCCATATAGCCGCCCCTCCCGCACCGATTGCCAGGTCAGCCACAGACATCAGCTCTGCCATCTGGTCGGTTTGGATATGGCACGCAAAGGCGTGTTTAACACACGCCGATTCAATTTGATCGAGATGCGGGTGTTGCGCGCCGATCACCACGTCCACATGCAGATCCGGATTGCCTATCTTGACCAGAGCCTCGATAGCACAGTATGTAAGATTGTTGATGTCTACGCCGCCAAAAAAAACCAATACTCTTTTGACCGCCCCATTGCGAGGCCTGGTCAAAGCATGCAACCGGGCGAACTCTTCACGGAGCAGCGCATAACGTGGCCCCAACAACAACCGGCAATATGCGGGGACTTTGCCAATGTAGCGGCTGTTCGCATCCGCATACAAGTTTTGATCCAGCAACACATCGCAGTCATGCATGCGATCGGCAATATCGTCGATGACCATGATATTTTTGGCTGATTGACGAAGTGCTGATTCCCAGCCAGCCTCCAATGCATAATGATCGACAATGAGCCAATCCCAAGCCTGATCAGATAGCGCATGAACAGTGTCTATTGCATCCTGCGCCCGGCTAACTCCAAGCCAGTGCGCATGAAAAAAATCGTCACTGTTTTTCTCTCGCGAAGAACCGTTAATCGACACAAACTCATGCCCATTGTTGCTCAACGCAACCCGAAAATGCTCCGGCATGTGCCTGCCAACGAAACGAATCCGAACGCTGTGCTGCTTTAGTTCATTTGCCAAAGCCAGGCAACGCATAAAATGCCCGGTGCCTATTTGAGCGGATGCATCTACGCGGAATGCGATATTCATTTCTGGTTGCTTGCAACAAAATTTCGCCGAACAGGAATCCCGGCGGCCTGCATTGCTGACTTGGCACCTGCCGGAGTCTGTTCGGTAAAGTGGAAGATGCTGGCCGCTGCGACTGCAGAAGCGCCTGCCTTCAAAACCGCGTCGATCATGTGCTGATAATTTCCGGCACCGCCTGCAGCAATCACTGGAACATCGACCGCCTTGACGACACGCTCAATAATGTCCATGTCATAACCAAGCATGGTGCCGTCCCGATCAATGGATGTGAGGAGAATTTCGCCTGCCCCCCGGTCAGCCAATTCCCTTGCCCATTCAACAGGCTCCCTGCCAGTGTCTACCGCAGCAGAATGGCTGAAACAGATATATCGCCCATTTTCCAGCCTCCTGACGTCAATGCTGCCTACCACGCACTGCGCGCCAAACCGACCGGACGCTTCTTCAATCAGCTTCGGGTTTGAATAAGCAGCGGTATTAATTGATATCTTGTCTGCCCCGGCACCCAGGAGCGAAACGATGTGCTCCAAGCTTGCAACGCCTCCGCCAACGGTAAGCGGCACAGCACACTCCTCGGAAAAATCGCCGACCAAATCGAAATCCGGCGCACTTTCTTGCCGGGATGCCGTGATATCGGCAAAAATAAGCTCATCCACATCGCGCGAGTTGTATACCTTAACTGCGGGGAGAACTGGCCCCACGCGGCGCCAACTGTCGAAACCAATGCCTTTTACCAAGCCAAAGTTTTTCCAGAGCAGCGTTGGAATGACCCTTACCTTCAGCATGGCGCGCACACCATAAAATTCTTCAACAATTGCCGCCCTGCCTTCGAGCTCTTCTCGGGGTGAAATTGGCAGCCATAAACATTGTCTTTTTTCACAACTGCCGCGAACGTGCAGCCGTAGCGCGTTGTGGCCATCAAATGTTTGTCATTCTCGGACTCGAACACAAAACTATGCACAAAATAAAAATCCGATAAATCAGGAATCTCACGGAAAAGCGCATCACTTGTTTTGTATTCGACTTCATTCCAGCCCACATGCGGGATTCGCAGCTTGCAACCGAGCATATCCAGCCTTTTAATTTCCCCCGGAATAAAACCAAGCCCGCCGGTTAAACCTCCCTCATGCCCGACCGATGCGAGCATCTGCATGCCGAGGCAGATGCCCATCATCGGTCTTCGCTGCCGTATAACGACATCCTGCAAGACCTCAACCCATCCACCTTCCCGCAGATATCTCATCCCTTCGGCAAAAGCTCCCACTCCGGGAAGCACGACCCTATCCGCCTTATCCAGGTCATCGGGATGGTTTGCGATGTACGCATCAGCCCCAATATCTTCAAACGCCCTGCGTACCGAGGCCAGATTTCCCATGCCGTAATTGACAATTGCAACCTTCATGAATTGTCGTAATTCAGCTTTTCCAGATTGCCGTTTTTATCTTTCGATAAAACACCGGAGGCATCCCTCTTGAATATCTTCTTGTTTGTAAAGCGATCGCAAACCTTGATAAATTCATCAACCGACATATCCAATGGTTCAAGAATATCTTTCAGCGGCTTCCCGAGGTAAGTCCATGGGAATTGACCATCCCGCGCCCTCACAATTTCCATGGCATCCTGGCGCGTGATGCGCCCGCGACGTACATGCAAACAAGCGATATCTGTTGCACGGGAAAAACCGAACTTCAAAAACTTGAAGTAATCATGGATGCCCGTTTGATGGTTATCCAGATTTTCGTAGTTAACCATTGAACCTTCCACGGGTTTATCAAAAGTCACAAACCCATTGGCTTGCGCAATAAGCGCATTCGACAAACCATCCCAAGGCAAATAGTGCCCCAGAAACAATCCCGTAACACCTACGCGCTGCAACTCTTCATCACTGGGGTATTGATAGGGCAAGAGATGCCTGCGCTCTATGCCGTAGGTCTCTGTAAGATCGGAAACGCGCATACCAAGAAGGCCCCCGAATTCCTCGAGCCACTGCCGGGTGAGCACATTATTCTCGGAAGCGGCAGCAGGGCCGCCATATTCATTCTGCGAGTTCTCGCCCCATATGATCAAGGGAACATTAAACTGCACCGCAGCGCGAACCGGTATCGTAAAAATCCCGACATGCTCCGGCCATGAGATATCACCCACTTCGGTTAGTCCGATACGGTTCAGTTTCGCCCTGATAATCGGATTAGGCGAAAATTCAAAATGGTCGACACCGAGGCGTTTGAGATTTTCGATATTTTTTCGTCCGATATCGGCAAGATCGCAAGTAGTTGATGTCACACAAAGCGGGTTGAGCCCCATTTGCAACATGCGGATGACTTGATAGGTACTGTCTTTGCCGCCGCTCACCGGCACGATACAGTCCCAGTGAACCCCGCTTCGGCGATATTTATCAAGCAGTTTCAGCAACTCTGTTTTTCGTTGCGCCCAATCGATTTCAACCCGTTTTTCAATGGAGCGGCAAGCGCTGCAAACACCTTCCTCATCGATATAAAGGTCGGGTTTGGTATGCGGCATTACGCAACGAACACAATACTTCAGCATCTCAAGCCCTCTTTTCCATTAAAAACCAGGTGATATCGTCTTGAGGAAAGGCAGTATCCCTGTGATATACGAAACCATAGTCGACAAGATTCAAATCCGGGTATTTATCCAGCATCTCGCCCGCAAAATCCCGCTTGAAAAGACGATCCTCATTACCCCGATACGGGATAGTCACAGGCGAAGGATTGTAGTACTCGCAAACAAGAATATAGCGGCTGGAAGACCGATACAACTTTTCATATACCACTCCCAACATTTCAGGATTGATATGAATCAAAACGCCTTTAACCAATGTCAGATCGACTTGGTCAGCCAACGGAAAATCGAAGATTGAGCCTTCAAATACATTATGCGCTCCGATCAGATCGCCAAGCAGTTTGGCGGCGGCAGGGTTAATTTCCACCCCTTTTAATGTTATTTTCGGGTAAAGCAACTTCAACGCTTTCAGGTTCATCCCGATATTGGCGCCTAACTCAAGGCAGGATGAAATTTGCCCAGATTGCCTGAGAGCTTGCGAGAAAAAATTCAGGTTGGATGCCAACAACTTCTCGCTATTGTTTCGGCCGATATACTCCGAGCCAAAATCTCCTGCCCAGAATTCCTCTTGCAGAGTCGCGTAGTCAGTTGCGCTTTTCATGTGCCATGCCCTTCAATTGATTAAAGTAAAGCTCCGCTCTTATCCAATCGCCCTGTGTATCTATGTCCTGAACTCTCCAGCGCGGGATGATTACCGGAGTAGAGTGGCGATCAAAGATGCGCCCCCCCCCTATCCAGGCTGAAGGTCTGCCCCAATAAAATTGACCCGCATCGTGTAGTGCGGTCGGCAAATCCTGCGAGCGCGTCGAGAAATGTTCCGGGTAGAACATCTCTATCCCTCCCTCGGCATTCTGCTTGAACGAACGAAAGATCGGCGCGGCAAAATCGGTTGCGGTGAATGCATATGCCCAGTCACCCGACTCCAATGCTGCCAAGCCCCGTTTGAGATCATCCGCTTGAATAAACGGCGCCGTGGCGTAAATACAACAAACCGCATCCAGTTCAAAACCCTGATCCAGCGCCCATTGCGTTGCATGGGCGATTACCTCCGTGGTTCCCGCATGGTCATTGGATAGCTCGGCAGGTCGCATGAAGGGCACCTCGGCACCCCATTGTTTGGCTATATCGGCAATCTCCGCATCATCTGTAGAGACAAAAATGCGATCAAACAGCGCCGAAGCCTTGGCCGCTTCAATCGACCATGCAATCATGGGCTTGCCGCAAAAATTCTTGATGTTCTTTCGTGGGATACGCTTGCTGCCGCCACGCGCGGGGATAACGGCGATTCTCATGCTCTCACCGCCTCTCGCAAGGCCGTTACCACCCGGTCTTGCTGCTCTTCGGCCAATGCCGCGTATATCGGCAAACTGATCGCTTCCGCGTAATACTGTTCTGCTTCAAGGCAATATCCGGCTTTAAAACCAAGCCGCTCATAATAGGGCTGCCTGTACACGGGAATATAGTGCAGGTTCACCCCAATACCTGCCGCACGCAAGGCCTCGAATACCTGGCGATGCGTCTTGCCGATTCCTGCCAGCTTCAGCCGAATGACATACAAGTGAAACGCAGAATAGCTGTCTGGGTGCTGCCAAGGCGTGACCGCCGCCAGCCTTGCCAGCGAATCGTTATAACGCCCGGCAATCTCATGGCGTTTGGCGACAAACTCATCCAGCCGCCGCATCTGGCTCAGCCCCAATGCGGCATGTATGTCGGTCATGCGGTAGTTGAAGCCCAGTTCGACCTGCTGGTAGTACCAAGCCCCATCCGGCGCGTGCGTCATATCCGCCGCCTCGCGGGTGATGCCGTGGCTGCGCAACAACTGCATGCGCTTGGCGAGGTTTCCATCATTGGTCAGCGCCATGCCGCCTTCACCGGTGGTGATGATCTTGACCGGATGGAAGCTGAAAACGGTTATGTCGCTGTAACGGCAATTACCGATGGGTTCCCCACGGTATTTTCCCCCTATGGCATGTGACGCATCTTCGATGATTTTAAAGCCATAGCGCTGGCTCAAGGCACGGATGCCTGCCATGTCGCAGGGTTGGCCGCACAGGTGTACCGGGATAACCACTTTGGGCAGGTGCCCCGATTTTTCCGCCTGCGCCAATTTTTCCGCCAAACGCTCCACACTCATGTTGCAAGTGCGCGGATCGATGTCCACAAAATCGACTTGCGCGCCGCAATACAGCGCGCAGTTGGCGCTGGCCACAAAGGTGATGGGGCTCGTCCAGACCACATCGCCAGCCTCTACACCCAACGCCAGACAGGCTATGTGCAAGGCGCTGGTAGCGCTGTTAACGGCCACGGCATGCTCAACACCGCAATAGGTGGCAATTGCTTTTTCAAAGGCCGGGACGGTCGGCCCCTGGGTAAGAAAATCCGAGCGCAGCACATCCACCACCGCCCGAATATCGGCCTCTGAGATATCCTGATGACCGTATGGGATCATAATTCACGCGTTCAAGCGCTATGGCCCGCGCCAACTTCCATCTGGATCAAACTGCGCAACTCCTCAACATTCAGGAAGTGAGGGTTGCTGCCGCTGTTATAGCTGAAGCCGGGCTCAACCAGCCTTGCGCCTGTTTTGGCGCAGTAGTCTGCAATGGTATAGTTCCCGCCAAACGGCAGAATGGCGTAATAGCGGCCCATATCCACGGTATTGAAGCTGTCACTCGATGTAATCATTTCCTCGTGAATTTTCTCGCCGGGGCGCACACCGATCACTTGTTGCCTGCATTCCGGCCCGATGGCCTTGGCCACGTCGGTGATGCGATAGGACGGAATTTTGGGCACCAGTATTTCGCCACCCCAGGCATTTTCAATACCCCACAGCACCATATCGATACCTTCGCGGAGGCTGATATTGAAGCGTGTCATGGCAGGGTCGGTTATAGGCAATACCCCGCTTGACCGCTTCTCGAGAAAAAACGGGATCACCGAACCTCGGCTGCACATTACATTCCCGTAGCGCACCACGCTAAAACGAAGATCCCGATACCCCTTGATGTTATTGGCGGCGACAAACAACTTGTCGGAACAAAGCTTGGTGGCACCGTAAAGGTTGATCGGTGCGGCCGCCTTGTCGGTGGACAGGGCCACCACCCGCTGCACATCCGAATCCATACAGGCTTCGATCAGGTTTTGCGCGCCCAGCACATTGGTCTTGATGCATTCAAATGGATTGTATTCGGCAGTGGGTACCTGCTTGAGCGCAGCGGCATGGATCACCACGTCGATACCTTCCATCGCACGGCGCAAACGCGCCTGATCGCGCACATCGCCGATGAAGAAACGAATGCTCTTATATTGACTGTTCGGAAACTGCTGCGACATCTCGAACTGTTTGAGTTCGTCGCGCGAGTAAACCACAAGGCGCTTGATATCCGGATATTTTGTCAGGACGGTTTTGACAAAAGCCTTGCCGAAGGAACCCGTTCCGCCAGTGATAAGGAGTGATTTTTCATTGAGCATAGCGCTTCCCGGAAAATGAAGGTTTAAATTTCAACACCCTACGTTTGACACCAAAGCATAATCATATCCTGATACTGCATGGCTAATTAAAATCAAATCCATCGACAGGATATACTATCGACAATACATGACAAACGCAAAAAACCTTGCCTTGATGCGGGGTTGTTTTGAATCCGATGAAATCGCCCAAATTTCGTATGACTCTCTAATCTTTAAAGAGCCGATCATCATGAATAATTGCCATTCATATCCAATGGATGACGCATGACCTGGAAGCTGCTCATCAGCCGCCTGCTGAAAGCGCGCGCGCATTTTGCAGAACGTCTCGCCCGGTGGTGGAAGTACAGCTTCTACCTGTATCTCGCCGGGCTATTCAGCGTATTCGCGGTGCTCGACGCGACGCTGCTGCATTTCACCGGCGAGATGCGCCAGTCGGCGTTCGACATGATGGTGCGCTACCGCATCGTGGTGCCCGAGCCCGACCCCGACATCGTCATCGTGGACATCAACGAGGCCAGCCTCGCCGCGATGTCACAGGATTACGGGCGCTGGCCGTGGCCGCGCCAGGTGCTGGGCGAGTTCGTCGAACATCTGGAGAAACAACAGCCGAAGGCGGTGGTGTTCGACATCCTGTTCAGCGACGCGGACGTGTACAACCCGGACAGTGACGCCTATTTCAACGCCACCATCGCCGCCACGAATAACACCTTTTTCCCGATGCTGCGGCTCGACCCCGCAAGCGACAAACTGAGCCAGGTCAAGCCGTCGATGATCCCCGGCGCCAAGCCGCTGGCCGGCGCGCAGCCAGACGCCAATGCGACCATTGCGATGGTGCTGCCGCACTTCCAGTCCGCGCTCGACGGCGGCCGCCTCGGCCTGCACAACATTTACCCCGACAGTGATGGCGTGGCGCGCCGCTACAGCGTCTATCGGGAAGACTACGGCTGGACGCTGCCATCGCTGCCGGCGCGCGTCGCGCGGGAACTGGGCTGGGGCGAGCCGGGCGCGCAGCAGGTGTTGCTGAACTGGCGCGGCCAGCCGTTCACTTACCGCTACGTCAGCTTCAGCGACGTATTCTCCGACATGGGCAGCAAGGAAAAGAAGCGCCCGCAGGATGAATTCAAGAACAAGATCGTCATCATCGGCTCGACCGCACCCAGCCTGTTCGACATCAAGGCGACACCGATGGATCGCATGTTTCCCGGCGTGGAAATACTCGCCACGGCGATCGACAATTTCAAGCATGGCGACGCGCTGCGCTTCCCCGAAGGGCGCATATGGTATTTGCTGATCACGCTGGCCATCGTGTGGCTGACGGCCTGGGGCTTTTACCGCGACGCCGGGCGCGACAAGATCGACAGCGTGTTCGGCCTGTCGCAGTTCATCCTGATCGGCATCACTTACGCCAGCATCAACTTCACCAACACCTATATCAACCTCACCGGCCCCGTAGCCGTGGGGCTGGCGTTCTTCACGCTGGCGCGCCTGTACGCGATGGCGACCGGCAAGGCGCTGGAGCAGAGCATGGTGCGCGCGGCAGCATCGCGTAGCGGCGAACTGCAAGCCACATTGATGCTGATCCGCCTCGACGGCGAACGCAATGTGATCCGCCCAGCCACGGTGGAAAAAATTCGCCACGAACTCGAAAAATCCGGCCTTCCCACCAAAAGCGTAGAGGCGCTAACCGGCGAGCAGAAGGGGCTGTGGAACCTTCTCGAAAACACCCTGTCGGTCTCATGGGTCGCCGAGGCGCACGACGCCGGGGCGCAGACGACGATCCAGAGTGACATCGACGCGCTGCTGGCCGCGTTGCCGATGGTATTGCGCCGCCATCTCGCTCACCCTGATAATGCGGCCAGCCATTTCATCCATCATGGATACATCGCCGGTGGCGACGCGGCGCGTGCGGGCTGGCGCATGATGTTCGCCGAGGCTTTGCTGGAATGGGACAAACAGGAGAAGGAAACAGCATGAAGACTACAAGATTTGTTTTGGCGCTTGGCGCCCTATTGCTGAGCGGCGCATTGCATGCCGCAGAAAGCGGTACGGCGCTCAAGAAAGACGAACTCAAGGCGGAACCGTTTCGCGACGCGAAAACTGTGGCGACCTTGGCCGCCGGCGACAAGGTGGACATCCTCAAGAAAGACGGCGGCTGGTATCAGGTAAAAAGCGCCAGAGGCAAGGGCTGGATACGCATGCTGAGCATACGCAAGGGTGAAGCGCGCAAAGGCGGCAGCGACGCGTCCGGCGTACTCGCGCTGGCCTCGGGGCGCGCCGGAACCGGCAAGGTGGTCGCAACCACCGGCGTCCGCGGGCTGAACGAGGAAGAATTGAAGGCGGCCAAATTCAATGAGGAAGAGCTGAAGCTTGCCGAGTCCTACGCCAGCAGCAAACCCGAAGCGGCGAAGTTTGCCGCACAGGGCAAGCTCGTGGCGCGTCCGTTCGATTACCTGCCAGCGCCCAAATAAGGAGGATCGCGATGAAACACAAAACATTATGGATTCTGGCGCTGGCGCTGTCTTCCGGGAGCGCATGGGGCGCGAGCCCGTTCGAACAGCAATTGTTGAAGACGCTCAAACAGGAAGTGCAGCAAAAAGTGACGGGGAAACCGGCCACGTCGGTTGAAGAGGAAACCGCCATCGGGCGGCAGATCGCAGGCAACCTGCTCGGCGCCGCACCGCTGGTCAAGGACGCGAAGCTGCAAAAATATATCAACAACGTCGGCCGCTGGGTCGCCGACCAGAGCGAACGGCCCGATCTGGCCTGGCATTTCGGCGTAGTCGAATCGAACGACGTGAACGCCTTCGCCGCACCCGGCGGTTACATCTTCGTGACGCGCGGGCTGTATCTGCTATTGCAAAGCGAGGCAGAGCTGGCAGGCGTTCTGGCGCACGAGATCGGCCATGTGATTCGCCAGCACCACCTGAAAATATTGCAGCAAGGGAAATTGCTCGACCTGGGCAGCCAGCTCCTTGCCAAAAATATCGGCGGCAACGACAAGGTGCAGGGACTGATCGGCAGCGGCGCGGAGATCGTGTCGCGCTCGCTCGACAAGGACGCCGAATTCGAGGCAGACCGCATCGCCGTGGTACTCGCCACGCGCGCGGGTTACGACTCCTTCGGCCTGCCCGCAGTGCTGCAACAGATCGGCCATTTTGCCAAGGACGACGGCGATGTGGCGCTGCTGTTCAAGACCCACCCCCACCCCGACGACCGCCTCGGCAAGCTGGGAGACGCGATGGGCGAACGCTTCGATAACGTGAAGGGCAAAACGCTCGAGAAGCTGCTGTATCGGATCAAGCCGTAGGGTGCGCCGTGCGCACCATGGTGCATGGAATGCACCCTACGCCTGCTAAGATAGTCGAAGGGCGAAGCGCATTGCGCCGCATGGCAAACCGGAAAACATCCGGCGCATACGGCTACGCCTGATGCGCTCTACACGGCAAGAGAAAACAGCGCAAAAAATGGAGCGGGTGAACGGGATCGAACCGTCGTATGCAGCTTGGGAAGCTGCCGTTCTACCATTGAACTACACCCGCCTAGTGTAGAATGCGGCGCGTATTTTAACACGGCCTTCGGCAATCCAGAGAATCCAAAAGTGATAACGGTCAGCATCAATGGCGAACCCCGCCAATTCCCGCAAGCTATCAGCGTCGCCGCTTTTATCGATGAGATGGGGATGGCCGGCAAGCGCATCGCGCTGGAGCGCAACGGCGAGATCGTGCCACGCAGCGCCTTCGCGGCACAGCAACTGGCGGACGGCGACAAGCTGGAGATCGTCGTGGCGGTGGGCGGGGGCTGAGCCTCAAACCCTTTTCATCCACGAAAAACACGAAAGGCACGAAAATAAACCTGTTCGTGATTTTCGTGGACAGCAGTTTTTCCAGATTTAACAGGAATACAAAATGAACGACAAACTCATCATCGCAGGCAAGAGCTACTCATCGCGCCTTTTGGTCGGCACGGGCAAATACAAGGACTTCGCCGAGACACGCGCGGCACTGGATGCGAGCGGCGCGGAGATCGTCACGGTGGCGATCCGCCGCACCAATCTCGGCCAGAACGCCAACGAACCCAACCTGCTCGACTCCGTGCCGCCGTCGAAATTTACCTACTTGCCCAACACCGCGGGCTGCTACACCGCCGAGGACGCGGTGCGCACGCTGCGGCTGGCGCGTGAGTTGCTGGACGGGCATACCCTGGTCAAACTGGAGGTGCTGGGCGACCCGCAGTCGCTGTATCCGAACGTGGTCGAGACCCTCGCCGCCGCAAAGACGCTGGTCGCAGAAGGCTTTCAGGTGATGGTGTACACCTCGGACGACCCGATCATCGCCAAGCAACTGGAAGATATCGGCTGCGTCGCGATCATGCCGCTGGCCTCGCTGATCGGTTCGGGCATGGGCATCCTCAACCCGTGGAATCTGCAACTCATCATGGAGCGCGTGCAGGTGCCGGTGATCGTCGATGCGGGCGTCGGCACCGCATCGGACGCCGCGATTGCGATGGAGCTGGGCTGCGACGGCGTACTGATGAACACCGCGATCGCCGCCGCGCAGAACCCGGTGTTAATGGCCGGCGCGATGAAGAAGGCCGTCGAAGCCGGGCGCGAGGCGTTTCTCGCCGGGCGCATGCCGAAGAAGCTGTACAGCGCCAGCCCGAGCTCGCCGACGGCGGGTATCATCGCATCGACAAGCAGCTAAGAAACTTTCTTCCGCAGATTAAACGGATTGAAAACCGGTAATAAATCTGCGGATAGGTATTGTTTTTGAACGTCATGACCGACACCGATCTTTCCAAGCGCCATATTCGCAGTTTCGTCCTGCGCCAAGGCCGCGTCTCGCCCGCGCAGCAACGCGCCTATGACACGCTGTTGCCGCGCTTCGGCATCCCTTACACCGCACAACCGCTCGACCTCAGCCAAGCCTTCGGACGCGATGCGCCGAAGATTCTGGAGATCGGTTTCGGCATGGGCGATAGCACGGCGACCATCGCGTTGGCGCACCCCGAAAACGACTACCTGGCGCTGGAGGTGCATACGCCCGGCGTGGGCAACCTGCTCAAGCTGATCGACGCCCAACAAATAACCAACATCCGCCTCATCCAGCACGACGCGGTGGAAGTGCTGCGCGACATGATCTGCGGCGAGCCATTTTCCGGTGTGCATATCTTCTTCCCCGACCCGTGGCACAAGGCGCGCCACAACAAGCGCCGGTTAATTCAAGCCCCGTTCATCGCGCGACTGGTGCAAAAACTCAAACCAGGTGGCTACATCCACGTCGCCACCGACTGGCAGGATTACGCCGAACAGGTATTGGCGGTATTGAGTGCCGAGCCGCTGCTGGAAAACACGGCAACAGACTATGCGCCACGCCCCGCTTACCGCCCGCTCACCAAGTTCGAACAGCGCGGGTTGAAACTGGGGCATGGGGTGTGGGATTTGGTGTTCCGGCGTAAGGAATAAGGTGTTTTTGTAGGAGCGGGCCATGCCCGCGAACATCGCTATTGCGGGCATGGCCCGCTCCTACAAATAGGTCATTTATTGACCAGAAATATTTCCAACAGATCATTTAAGAATCGTTGCCCCATCTGCGTCGGCGCAATGCGCTGATGATCCCGGAATAACAGGCCGCGTCGCTCGGCCTGCTCCAGTTCGCGGCGAACACTATGCAGCGGCAGGCTGGTGCGCTCCTGGAACAGCATGCTGTCGAAACCTTCGTTCAGACGTAGCGCGTTCATCATGAACTCGAACGCCAGCTCGTCGCGCGGCACCTCATGCTCGCTGTGCAGCGTCACACCCTTTTCCACCTGCTCCATATAGGCCTGCGGCTGTTTGTGGCGCGCCTGGCGGATCACCTTGTCGTGAAAACTCAGCTTGCTGTGCGCACCCGCGCCGATGCCGAGGTAATCGCCGAACTGCCAGTAATTGAGGTTGTGTTTGGCGCGGCGGTTCGGCTGCGCGAAGGCCGAAGTCTCATAGTGCTGGTAGCCGTGCGTCGCCAGCAACTCCTCGATGCGCTGCTGCATGTCGCTGCTCGTATCATCGTCAGGCAACGACGGCGGGTTGAGGTGGAACAGCGTATTCGGTTCCAGCGTCAGGTGATAGCAGGACAGATGCTGCGGCGCGAATGATAGTGCGGTCTGCACATCCTGCAACGCTTCATCCAATTTTTGATTCGGCAGCGCGTACATCAGGTCGAGATTGACGTTGTCGAAATGCCGCTGCGCAATCTCAATCGCGCGCTTCGCTTCATCGGCAGAGTGAATGCGCCCCAGCACTTGCAGGTGCGCATCGTTGAAGCTCTGGATGCCCAGCGACAAACGGTTCACGCCCGCATCGCGATATGCCGCAAAGCGCGCCGCCTCCACCGTGCCGGGATTGGCTTCCAGCGTGATCTCCGCACCGAGGTCGAGCGGCAGCAGCATGCGCACCTGCCGCAATATCTCCGCGACGCTCTCGCCGGAGAGCATGCTGGGCGTGCCGCCGCCGAAGAACACGGTGTAGACCTTGCGCCCCCAGATCAGCGGCAGCGCCAGTTCGAGATCACGGATCAATGCAGCAACATATTGTTTTTCGAGGGGCGCAAAAATTCCACCCTCTCCCCAGCCCTCCCCCTTCGAGGGAGAGGGAGTACCTTTAATTTCATGCGAATTGAAGTCGCAATACGGACATTTGCGCACACACCACGGAATGTGGATGTACAGCGACAGCGGTGGCAAGGCCTGAAAATTTACGGCTTGTGATTTGAAAGCAATGGGTTGCAGGGGATGACTGGTCATTCACCGCTGCCGAATCGAAGTTTCTCCAGCAACACCCTCAACGCCTTGCCGCGATGGCTGATGGCATGCTTCTCGTCGCGCGACAGTTCCGCGCTCATCTTGCCGAGTTCGGGTAACCAGAACAGCGGGTCGTAACCGAAGCCGCCGTCGCCGCGTTCCTCATGAGCGATCTCGCCATGCCATTCACCTTCGGCGATCAGGGGTTGCGGGTCATCGGCATGGTGCAGCAGTACCAGAACGCAATAGTAATGCGCGCGACGATCCGCCACACCTTGCATTTCCTGCAATAGTTTATCGTTGTTGCGTTGATCGGACTTGGGATCATCACCCGCATAACGTGCGGACTGCACCCCTGGCGCACCGCCCAATGCCGTGACGCAGATGCCGGAGTCGTCCGCCAGTGCAGGCAAACCGCTTGCGCGGCTGACATGGCGTGCCTTGGCTAGTGCGTTCTCGATGAAAGTAGAGTGCGGTTCTTCGGCCTCTGCAATACCGAGCTGCGCCTGCGTCAATACTTCGATACCGAGCGGCTGCAGCAGGAACTGGAATTCGCGCAGCTTGCCGGGGTTGTTGGAGGCGATGACGAGTTTTTTCATAAATCAAAAATGTCCACGAAAATCACGAAAGGCACGAAATAAATTTGTTCGTGTTTTTTCGTGCCTTTCGTGGACATCTGTTTTTCAAGTCCTGATTTATTTCGCCAGCACGGCGCGCTGTTTATCGATCAACTGTTCGATGCCGGATTTTGCCAGCTCCAGCAGTTCGTCCATCTCGGCGCGGGTGAAGGCATGGCCTTCTGCGGTGCCCTGCACTTCGACGAAGTGGCCGTTGCCCAGCATCACCACGTTCATGTCGGTATCGCAAGCGGAGTCTTCAACATAATCGAGGTCGAGCACCGGCACGCACTCGTATATGCCGACGGAGATCGCGGCGATGAAATCCTTGAGCGGTGTTTCCTGAATCTTGCCTTTGCCCATCAAACCGCTCACCGCGTCGTGCAGCGCGACGAACGCGCCGGTGATGCTGGCGGTACGCGTTCCGCCGTCTGCCTGGATCACGTCGCAGTCGATCTGGATGGTGCGCTCGCCGAGTTTCTTCAAATCGACCACGGCGCGCAGGCTGCGACCGATCAGCCGCTGGATTTCCTGCGTGCGCCCGGATTGTTTACCCTTCGCCGCCTCGCGCCCCATGCGTTCGTTGGTGGAGCGCGGCAGCATGCCGTATTCGGCGGTGACCCAGCCCTCGCCGCTGCCTTTCTTGTGCGGCGGGACTTTTTCGTCCACGCTGGCGGTGCAGATCACCTTGGTGTCGCCGCATTCGATCAGCACCGAACCTTCGGCATGCTTGGTGTAATGGCGGGTGATGCGGATCTCACGCAATTGGTGGGGTAGTCTTTGGCTGGGGCGCATAGCGGATACTCGATAGGAAGGGTTAATGGGTTTCAGAAAACATCATCACGAAGGTTTCAGGATGTGGCAGACAGGTTTTGCGGTATTGTGGGGAACTTCGCCTTCTCCCCAACGGACCGCCAAACCTGTGACGTTATCCGATTTGTCGTTTTCGCGCTCAACCGCGCGCACGACGAGAGTGTCCAGCGCATTTTCAACAGGCATTGAAGCAAACGCTTCGACAAACTCCTCATCGATAAACGGCTCCCACAAACCATCGCTGCAGAGCAGGAGCACATCGCCGGTTTGCAGTGCGACAGGCTCGCTGCGCTCCACATGAAACATGTTTTCCATGCCGCCGAGGCAATTGATGATCTGGTTGCGTTGCGGGTTGACGCGTGCCTCTTCGGCGGTAATCACGCCCCACTCCACCCATTGCTGCACCATCGAATGGTCGCGTGTCTTGAAAAAGACCGAATCATCCCGCAGCACGTAAAGGCGCGAGTCCCCGGCATGCCCGCAATACATCTTGCCATCCTGAACCAGTGCGGCCACGCATGTCGATCCGGGAAATCCGCCCATTGCCCTATCGTGCGGGAATCTCATGATCCGCTCGTTGGCAAGGCGCATGGTAGCCGGGATAAATTCCATCGGGTCGGCGATGCCCGGTTGAGCCTCGCGGTCAAACGATTCGGTAAAAGTCCCGATAGCCGAATCTGCGGCCAGTTCGCCGTGCAAATGCCCGCCCATGCCGTCCGCCAGCACCAATAGCAATGCATCGCTGCTGTAGGCATAAGCAGCGCGATCCTGATTGTATTTTCTGTTGCCGATGTGGCTGGCCTGATGTACCGAAAAATTCATATCCGGGTAAAAAATTTGACAGGCTGCAATCGTAATATAATGCGCGAATTCAGCACAGCCTTTTATTGGGGTTTACCATGATTCTGAGCATGACCGGCTATGCCACCGCCAGCGCCGAGCTCGACAGCGGCTCGCTGACGCTCGAACTGCGTGCCGTCAACCATCGCTATCTGGACATTCAATTGCGCATGCCGGACGAATTGCGCGGCTTTGAAAGCGCGCTACGCGAGGCGATTTCCGCGCAGTTGCAGCGAGGCAAAGTGGAATGCCGCATCAACTACGCGGCGCGCACCGCGCAAAGCGGTGCGGCGCTGAATCGCGACCTGCTACAGCAGCTCGCCGAATGGAACAAGGAAGTACAAAATACCCTGCCCGAGGCGCGCAGCCTGAGCGTGGCCGATGTGCTGCGCTGGAATGGCGTACTCGAAACACCCAGCGCATCCGCCGACGAATTGCGCGCCGCGCTGCTCGATCTGCTGCAAACCGCATTGCAGGAGTTTTCGGCGTCGCGCGCCCGCGAAGGCGAGAAACTCAAGGATTTCTTGTTGCAGCGCGTGGATAAAATCGAAGCGTTGCGCAACGGTGTGATGCCGCATGTCCCCGCCGCAATTGCCGCCTACGAGCAAAAACTCGCCGCACGGCTTCGCGAGGCAATACAGAATGCCGCGACACAGGATATGTGGGACGAGCGCATCCGCCAGGAGATCACGCTGTTCGCCAGCAAGATCGACGTCGATGAAGAACTGTCGCGGCTGGATAGCCATCTCACCGAAATGCACCGCATCCTTGCACAGGGCGGCGCGGTGGGCAAGCGGCTGGATTTCTTGATGCAGGAGCTGAACCGTGAAGCCAATACGCTCGGCTCAAAGTCGGTGGATGCGGAAGTGTCGCGCAGCGCGATGGAGATGAAGATCCTCATCGAGCAGATGCGCGAACAGATTCAGAATCTGGAATAAATCCCAAATAAAAATCGGGAGTAAACCATGTCAGGAAATCTATTCGTTGTCAGCGCGCCTTCCGGTGCGGGGAAAACCAGCTTGGTGCATGCGCTGCTCAATATCAACCCGCAGATCGATTTGTCTGTTTCCTACACCACGCGCGACCCGCGCCCGGGGGAGCAAGACGGCAAAGATTATCATTTTGTCAGCCGCGAGGTTTTCCTTGCGATGGCGAAGCGCGGCGAGTTCCTCGAAAGCGCGGAAGTCTATGGCAATCTTTACGGTACGTCGCAAACCTGGATCAGCCAGGAGAATGCCAAGGGGCACGACATCCTTCTTGAAATCGACTGGCAGGGCGCGGCGCAAGTACGCCGGCTGTTTCCGAAATGCATCAGCATATTCATCCTGCCGCCTTCCATGGAGGCGCTGGAACAACGCCTGAAAGGGCGCGGCAAGGATAATGACGAGGTAATCGCCCGGCGCATGGCGGCGGTGCGCGAGGATGTCGCGCATGTAGCAGAGTTCGATTATGTTATTATTAACGATAACCTGAATGAAGCATTGCGCGAACTGAATGCCGTTGTGCTTTCCGCCAAGCTGCGCAGTGCCGCACAATTGACGCGTCATCAGACCCTCATTAACCAGCTACAACATCCGGAGTAACCCATGGCCCGTATTACTGTCGAAGAATGCCTCACGCAAATCCCGAACCGCTTTGAGCTGACGCTGGTCGCCGCTTATCGCGCACGCCAACTGTCAAACGGCGCAAGCCACCTTGTAGGCGAAAGCAACGACAAACCCACCGTCATCGCGTTGCGTGAAATCAGCGAAGGCAAGGTAGGCAAGGAAATTCTCAACCGCGGCCAGGCATAACCTCGTGATTTTGCATGGCCGACACAGAGCTGCTTATCGAGGAAGCATCCGCCTATCTTAAACCGCAAGATGTTGCATACGTCCGCGATGCGATAGCCTTCGGCCACGCCGCGCATCAAGGCCAGACACGCCAGTCCGGCGATCCGTATATTTCCCACCCGATCGCCGTCGCGCGCATCCTCACTACCCTGCACCTCGATGTACAGGCGATTATCGCCGCGCTGCTGCACGATGTGGTGGAAGACACCGAAGTTACAGCCGAACAGATCGCCGAAAGATTCGGCAAGCCGGTCGCGGAATTGGTCGATGGTCTAAGCAAGCTGGAGCGCATCCGGTTCGAGACCCGCGAGGATGCGGAGGCGGAAAATTTCCGCAAGATGCTGCTGGCGATGGCGCGCGATGTGCGCGTCATTCTCATCAAGCTGGCCGACCGCCTGCACAATATGCGCACGCTCGGATCCATGCCGCATGACAAAAGCGAGCGCATCGCCCGCGAGACCATGGAAATCTATGCGCCAATCGCCAATCGCCTCGGCCTGAATGACATTTATCACGAGCTGCAGGATTTAAGTTTCAAATATCTGCACCCCAACCGTTATGCGGTATTGTCCAAGGCGCTCAAGGTGGCACGAGGCAACCGCCGCGAGGTAGTCAGCAAGATATTGGATGCGATACGTCAACGGCTGGAAGAATTCAATATCCGGGCCGATGTGACCGGCAGGGAGAAGAATATCTACAGCATCTACAAGAAAATGCAAAGCAAATCGCTGGCTTTTGCAGAGGTGCTGGATATTTACGGCTTCCGGGTGCTGGTCAACGATTTTGCTTCCTGTTACATGGCTCTGGGCGCATTGCACGGCCTGTACAAACCGATTCCCGGCAAATTTAAGGATTATATCGCCATCCCCAAGGCGAACGGCTACCAGTCGCTGCATACCACTCTGTTCGGGCCTTTTGGCACACCCATCGAAATCCAGATACGCACGCATGAAATGCACAGGATCGCCGCCGCCGGTGTGGCCTCGCATTGGCTGTACAAGAGCGGGCATTTTTCGATCAACGACCTGCACAAGAAAACTCACCAATGGCTGCAGGAACTGCTGGAGAGCCTGAGCCAGAGCAGCGATTCTTCCGAATTTCTCGAGCATCTCAAGGTGGATCTGTTCCCCGATGAAGTATATGTATTTACCCCAAAGGGGAAAATACTGGCGCTACCGCGCGGCGCAACTGCGGTGGATTTTGCCTACAGTGTACACACCGACATCGGAAACCACTGCATCGCCGTCAAGGTCAATCACGAACTGGTGCCGCTGCGCACCGAACTCAGGAATGGAGACCGCGTGGAAATCGTCACCGCGCCGCACGCCAAGCCCAACCCTGCATGGTTGAGCTATGTTGCAACCAGCAAGGCGCGCAGCCACATCCGCCACTTCCTCAAGACCATGCAGTCCGGAGAATCCGCACAATTTGGCGAGCGGCTGCTCAACCAGGCGCTGCAAGCACTGGGAATCAAACCGCAGGATATGGACGAAGCGCACTGGGACAGGCTACTCAAGGATACCGGCTCAAAATCGCGCCAGGACATACTGGCCGATATCGGCCTCGGGCGCCGCCTGAACATGGTGGTGGCACGCCAGCTTGCGCGCGTCGGTGAAACTGTGCCAAAAGAAACAGCGGCCAACGCCGTCATCACGATACAGGGAACAGAAGGAATGGCAGTGCAGTTCGCCAAGTGCTGCCGCCCGATTCCCGGCGATCCGATTATCGGTGTAATCAAGAGCGGGCAAGGTTTGGTGGTGCATACCCACGACTGCCCCGTATTGCGCAAGGGCCGGGGCGGCGGCGAACAATGGCTGGACGTGGTATGGGATAAAAATATCACCCGTCCCTTCGAAGTCGGCGTCAAGCTCGTGGTCGCCAACCAGCGCGGCGTGCTGGCGAAAGTCGCCGCCGCAATTGCCGAAGCGGAATCCAATATCGAGAACGTCAATTTCACCAACGAGGGCGAATACACTGCGCTGCATTTCACGCTGCAAGTCAATAACCGCCTGCATCTTGCCAACATCATACGCAACCTGAGAAAAATACCGGAAGTGATGCGCATTATCCGATAGCACGGGCGCCAAAGATCCGGTATGAAATACGCGCTTCCGAAAATTTACATCGGTTGGTCGACTACGCCAATAGCGCTTCCACATCGACGATATCGGCATGCGCTTCCAGTTTTCGGCTACCGTCGAACCGCGCATTTTCCGGAAACAGCACGAGGTGGATCTGCACACCCGATTCGCCGGTTAATGTGTAACTCGGCACGGTTTCATTGCGCCCGCCGAAATGAATTTTCCATTCACCGTCCTTGAAAGCCAGGTTGTTTTTGAGCAAAAACAGCAACACGGCCTTTTCATCATCGCTGAACAGCATCAGGTTGATGTCCGATTGCTCTCCCGCCGTGCCGTTCAATACCGAACCCGTCAGATAAGGGTGAAACTGCGCGAACACGCGCATGGTAGCGAGAGCTTCTTCGCGCAGGCCGCGCAGTATTCCCGGATGTGTCTTATGCTGAAATAGCTGGCGAAAGCTGTGCAGCGCCGCATCTATCTCCTCATTGCTGGGCAGATGGCGTGTATCGACCGCACCCAATTGTCTGGCGGCCTTGCGCTTGGCATATGCATGATCGGTAATACCATCCTCGGCCATCAGCTTGGCTGCCTGATGTGCCAGTTGTTCGCGCATCAGGTCGCGTTTGTAAGCATGGCTCCTGGATGTGGGTTCTTTGGCCATAGCCGTTTAGAGGAGCTGATCCTTGACTGTGTCTGCCGGCTTGTTCCCTTCAATGTATGCGGGCATGACTTGTTCGGGCGGTATATTTTCCTGATAGAAATACTCGATCATCCTGCCGTTTTTATCAGGGTATCCTTCCTCGTTGATGCGCAACGCAACCATATTATCGGGCATGGTGTAAGCAGCTTGCGGCACGTCTTTGAGCGCCTTTTCCATGTAGCTCATCCATATCGGCAAGGCTGCGCCGCCGCCTGTTTCCTTGTCGCCCAGGCTGCGCGGCTGGTCAAAACCCATCCATGCGATACCGACCAGCGTGGGGTGGAAACCGCAGAACCATGCGTCAACCGAGTCGCTGGTGGTGCCAGTTTTCCCGGCCAGATCCTGCCGCCCGAGCTGCATGGCGCGAACGGCCGTACCATACCTCACTACATCCTGCATCATGCTGACCATCGTGAAGGCATTGCGCAGATCGATGACCTGATCAGCATCCTCACCCGCTATGGCCGGTTTGGCCTGGCTCAGGATATTACCCCGCGCATCTTCGATGCGCTGAATAAAATATGGTGTGACGCGAAAACCTCCATTGGCAAAAATTGAGTACCCGCCCAACAATTGCATGGTGGTCACGGAACCCGCTCCCAGCGCCATGGTCAGGTAGGGCGGGTGCTTGGCGGCATCAAAACCAAACTTGGTGATATAGTCCTGCGCATATTGTGGCGTAATGGATTGCAGGATACGGATCGAAACCATGTTTTTCGATTTTGTCAGGGCATGGCGCATGCTCATAGGCCCTTCAAATTTCTCATCGTAGTTCTTCGGTTGCCAAGGTTCGCTGCCGGTTTGCTCGGCATCAAACATCAAGGGCGCGTCATTGATTATCGTGGCAGGCGTTAAACCCTTTTCCAGCGCGGCGGAATAAATAAACGGCTTCAGGCTCGAGCCAGGCTGCCGCCATGCTTGCGTAATACGATTGAACTGGTTGCGGCTAAAACTAAAACCGCCGATTAATGCGTGGATGGCGCCATCGCGCGGATCCGCAGAAACAAATGCTGCTTCCACCTTCGGTATCTGGCTTATTTGCCATGCGCCTTTTTCGTCCTTTTGCAACCGTATGATTGAGCCGCTGATAATGCGCTGGTTCAATGCAACCTTGTTGCCCAAAGCACGTTGCACAAACTGTAGCGCATCGCCGCTGATTTCGGCAATTTCCCCACCCTTGCAATAAGCGCGGATCAGCTTCGGCGATGCCGCCAATACCACGGCAGGAATCAAATCGTCGTTATCGGCGATGTCCTGTAACCCCTCCTCAAGATATTCCTCGTTACTGCCTTTTTTCAAATCGACGAAACCCTCGGGGCCACGATAGCCGTGGCGACGATCATATTCCAGCACGCCCTTGCGGACGGCTTGATAAGCGATAAGCTGGTCTTCCTGTCGGATGGTGGTGTAAACCTTGAGCCCCTGCGTATAGGTGTCTTCCTGGTATTTTTCATAAACCGCCTGCCGGACCATTTCCGATATGTAATCCGACTTGAGCCCGAATTCCTGATTCCCGTGCTTGATCACGATGGGCTGCTGTTGCGCAATTTGTAGTTGTTCGTCATTGATAAAATTCAACTCATGCATGCGGCGCAAGACATAAAATTGGCGTAATCTGGCGCGCTTCGGGTTGACTACGGGGTTATAGGAAGAAGGCGCCTTGGGTAACCCGGCAAGCATCGCAGCCTCAGCGACGGTAACCTGGCCGAGCGGCTTGCCAAAATAAATTTGCGCCGCCACCGCGAAACCGTAAGCACGCTGGCCGAGGTAAATATGGTTGCAATAAAGCTGCAGGATTTCATCCTTGCTCAAGTTGCGCTCAATCTTGAAAGCGAGCAATGTCTCGTTAAATTTGCGCATCATGGTTTTTTCCTTGGACAGGAAAAAATTACGCGCCACCTGCATGGTGATCGTGCTGGCTCCCTGTTTTGCGCCACCGGCGGTAAAGTTGGAAACTGCCGCGCGCAACACCCCCATATAGTCGACACCGCCATGTTCATAGAACCTGTCATCTTCGGCGGCAAGAATGGCTTTTTTCATCATATCCGGCACTTCGGAGATTTTCACCAATGCGCGCCGTTCTTCACCAAACTCACTGAGCAATACACCTTCCGCGCTATAAATGCGCAACGGTATTTTCGGGCGATATTCTGTAAGTGCTTCCAGCGACGGCAACGCCGGGTAAGCCAGCATAACCGCCAAGCCAAGCAATATGGCTGGTAACGAAAGCAGGGTCAGCGCGATAAGAACTGGTAAAATCCAGCGTTGAGAAGGCATGTGCGGTTGTTTATAAGGTAGATAATGATGATATGGCGCACGAAATTATATCGACTCCATGACTACAAATAACCTATTAAAAATAGCTTTACAGAATTTATAGTTATTGCTAGGATTTAAACCACTTTATACGAAAGTGCTCGAAATGGCCTATGCTTAAAGCAAATTTTAACACCCTGTTAGACTTTTTGCAGACCAAGACTCCACCCATGATAGGGGTGGATATAAGCTCGTCTTCAGTCAAAATGGTCGAATTGAGCGAAATGCCCAAAAAAGGCGGGGTTATCGTAGAACGCTACGTAATTGAGCCTCTCCCGAAAGATGCCATTAGCGACGGAAATATCAATAATCTGGAAGCTGTCTCGGAAACTATTCAACGTGCCTGGAAACGACTGGGCAGTCGCATCAAAAATGTCAGCCTGGCGCTCCCTGCCGCAGCGGTGATTACAAAAAAAATCCTGCTGCCCGCCGGCATGCGCGAAGAAGACCTGGAAAATCAAGTCGAATCCGAAGCCAATCAATACATACCGTTCGCGCTGGAAGAGGTCAATCTGGATTTTCAGGTAATCGGCCCAGCCCCGAATGACCCTGAAGAAGTCGAGGTGTTGCTGGCCGCATCGCGCAAGGGAAACGTCGAAGATCGTGTTGCTGCTGTTCAAGGCGCGGATTTAAAGGCGCTGGTTATCGATGTCGAAACCTATGCAGCCGAAACGGCTTTCGAGTATATCCGTGCCCAGTTGCCTGACGGAGCGGTGGACAAATGTGTCGCACTGGTCGATATTGGCGCAAGCGTGATGAATGTCAACGTGCTACGCAACGGGCAATCGGTATACTCAAGAGATCAGCAAATCGGCGGCAGCCAATTGACGCAACAAATTCAGGGGGTATTCGGCTTATCGGTCGAAGAAGCCGAATTGGCCAAGCGTAACGGCGGATTGCCCGATAACTACGAGAGTGATGTCTTGTCGCCTTTCCGCGAAAACGTAGTGATGGAAATAGCGCGCGCCTTGCAATTCTTTTTCACTTCGACCCAATATGACGAGGTCGATTACATTGTGCTTGCAGGCGGATGTGCGGTATTGCCCGGTCTGGACGACGCAGTGGCGGCGCGAACACAGGTAAGCACCATGGTTGCCAACCCGTTTGCGCTGATGACGCTGTCGAGCCGCATCAAACCGCGCCAACTGCAAACTGACGCACCTTCTTTGATTGTCGCATGCGGCTTGGCAATGCGGAGGTTTGACCCGTCATGATACGCGTAAATTTATTACCTCACCGTGCAGAAAAACGCCGTGCCCGTCAGATCCAATTTGCCGTGCTGAGTATAATTTCAGTGGTGTTGGGCGCATTGTTGGTCGGGTTTGTGCATGGCTATTTCAGCAACCGGATAGCCTATCAGGAAAGACGCAACGAATACCTGAAACAGGAAACTGCGAAACTGGACAAGCAAATTGCAGAAATCAAGAAACTGCGCGAAGAGACGCAATCCTTGCTGGAGCGCAAAAATGTTGTGGAAAACCTGCAAAGCACGCGTTCCGATGTGGTGCATCTGCTTGACCAGATGTTGCGTATCTTGCCTGAAGGCGTCTACCTCAAGACCCTGAGACAAACAGGCAACAAGATCAATATATCCGGCCATGCACAGACCAACGCGCGCATCTCGACATTGATGCGCGCCATTGAAAACTCTCCCTGGCTTAGTTCGCCTTCCTTGGGGGTCATACAGGCATCCAGTGCTAACGGTGCACGGGTAAGCGAGTTCACGCTGACATTCAATTTGCTATCGCAAAATAAAGATGCGGCCACGAATGCCACAGCCAAACCTGCTGGCACAAAGGGTTGAGGCCATGATGAAATTAGATGATCTGAAAAACCTGAACCCGAAGAACCCCGGCTCTTGGCCATGGCCGGCGAAGATCATGACCTTTGCTGCCCTGTTTATCACCATAATATTAGTTGGCGCATGGTTTGACTGGCAGGATCAGTGGGATAATTTGCAAAGAATTGAAAAAGAGGAAGCATCGCTCAAGGAAACATTCCTGTCCAAGAAAAAAGAAGCGATCAATCTGGATCTCATCAAGAAACAACTGGAGGAAACGAAGGAATCCTTTGGTGCGTTGCTGAAACAACTGCCCAGCAAGTCAGAAATGGACGCGTTGCTGACAGACATCAATCAAGCCGGGCTGGGGCGCGGTTTACAGTTTGAGTTGTTCCGCCCTGGTACGGAAAAGGTGACGGGTGCATTTGCCGAACTGCCGATCACGATCAAGGTTACGGGAAATTATGATGACATCGGCAAGTTTTCGAGTGATATCGCCACGCTGCCGCGCATTGTTACGCTTAACGATATAGTGATAAACCCAATCACTACCGGGTTATCCATGGATGCCACCGCGAAGACCTTTCGCTATCTGGATCCGCAAGAAGCCGCTTCACAGAAGAAGTCGGATAAGCCATTGGTAAAACCATCTGCAGCCCCGGCGAAAACGGGCGGGCACTGAGGGGGCCATTAATGAAATCCATTCATTTTGTTCTTATTTCATTATTGCTGGCAGGCTGTGTAGGCGAAGAGTTCCAGGACTTGCGGGATTTCGTCAAGAATTCCGGCAAGGATATGCGTGGGAAAATCCCGCCGCCGCCCGAAGTGAAGCCTTATGAACCCTTTGCCTACAACAACGATGAGGGACTATCCGACCCGTTCAAGATGCGCAAACCAAAATTAAGCGCCGACAGCCGCGCCGGAATTAACCAGCCTGATCTCGATCGGCCAAAAGAGGCGCTGGAAGAGTTCCCGCTCGAAAATATCAGGATGGTCGGTTATCTTTACCAGAAAAAAGTCGGTTATGCGGTGGTTCGCGCCCCCGACGGCAAGCTTCATCGTATCAAGGCAGGCAATTATATCGGTATGAACTTTGGCCTGATCAAGGAAGTGACTGACACTGAAATAATCATTAAAGAAATGGTGCAAGACAGTACCGGTGACTGGTCTGAGCGCGTGAGCAGCCTGAAACTGATCGAATAAGGGTATATTCGTACACAATGCAGCGATGCCTATCCCCATGCCTGCGACAATTAGACAAAGTGTAATCGCTCAACGATAAAGTAGCTTTTAATGTTTGATTCCGGCTCGTCCGGTTTAGGAGTATGACAATGAGACAATTTAATATCATGGTTCGACTGGTAGGTATTTTCGCCGCATTTTGCATATTGTGCGGTCAAGCGCAGGCTGATTCGCAAAATAGCATCACCGCACTGAACACCAGCGCCAGCAACGGAAAAACCGTCATCAGGGTCGAACTGGCACAGCCGCTGGCCAATTTGCCGGCAGGGTTTACCATCAATACCCCGCCACGCATTGCATTTGACTTTCCGAACACCTCCAACGGGTTGGGCAAATCCATACAGGAATTCAATGAAGGGGATTTGCGTAGTGCCAATATTGTCCAGGCCGGGAATCGCACCCGTTTAGTGGTTAACCTGAATCAGATGCTTACCTACGACACCCGGATCGAGGGCAACAGCGTACTGATCACCTTGCAGGGCAAAACCGCTGTCGGCGCCACAGCCATTGAAGCCTCACGTTTTGCCGAAGCCAAGCCCGGCGTGCAAAAACACACACTGCGTGACATCGATTTCCGTCGAGGCAAAAATGGAGAAGGCCGCGTTCAGGTCGATCTTTCCGATTCGGGAATTGGCATAGACATCCGCCAGCAGGGCACAACACTGATCGTTGATTTCCTTAAGACCAACCTGCCGCGCAATCTGCAACGCAAACTGGATGTAGTCGATTTTGCAACCCCGGTACAAGGCGTCGATACGTTCGCGCAAGGCGATAACGTGCGCATGGTGATCGAACCCAAGGGGCAGTGGGAGCATGCTGCCTACCAGACTGACAATAAATTTATCATCGAAGTGAAATCGGTGGCCGACGACCCGGGCAAGGCGTCAAAAGGCACTCAAGCTGGCTATGCAGGTGAAAAGCTAACGCTCAATTTCCAGAAGATCGATGTCCGTGAAGCCTTGAATGTGATTGCCGACTTTACCGAACTGAACATGGTGATCAGCGATACGGTGGGCGGTAACCTCACCCTGCGCCTGAAAGACGTGCCATGGGATCAGGCGCTGGATATCATCTTGCAGAGCCGCGGGCTGGACATGCGCAGGAACGGTAACGTGATCCAGGTCGCACCCCGCGAAGAGATCGCCGCAAAGGAAAAAATCAGCCTGGCCGCAAAACAGGAAATTTCCGAGCTGGAGGAATTGCGCACCGAAAGTTTTCAGCTCAGCTATCAATCGGTGAGCGAGATGATCAAATTACTGACTGATTCAAAGCAGCCCGTCCTGTCGAAACGCGGGAGTGCCGTATCCGACACCCGCACCGGCACGATATTCATTCAGGATACGCCCTCACGCCTGGAAGAAGTGCGCAAGATGATCAAAAAAATCGATGTTCCGGTGCGCCAGGTATTGATCGAGGCGCGATTCGTTTCGGCAACCGATGATTTCACCCACAATTTGGGAGCCAAGCTGGGTTATACCGGTGAGGCAGTCGCTGCAGGCGCAGGCTTTTCCGTGGGTGGCAATACGCCGACCGCAACGCGTGCCACTGTCACAAGTGCTGGCAGCAATGTAAATTTGCCCGCCACCTCCCTCGCGGCACTTTCCATATTCAACCCTGCCGCGACCCATCTGCTGAAGCTGGAATTGGCCGCCTCGGAAATTGACAGCACAACCAAAAATATTGCCAGCCCGCGTGTCGTGACGAAGGATAAGGTGGCTGCCAATATTGCATCCGGCACACAAATCCCCTATCAGCAGGCATCCAGCAGCGGAGCCACTACAACTGCCTTCATAGCGGCCACGCTAAGCCTCGCCGTGACCCCGCAAATTACGCCTGATGACCATATCAACATGTTAATAGCCGCTACTCAGGATACCCCGGGCGCAAACTTGGGCGGCGGCAGCACACCTAGCATCAACACTAAAAAAGTAACCACCGAAGTAATGGTTGAAAATGGCGGCACGGTCGTCATCGGCGGCGTATTTACCCAGGACGTATCCGATGCCATCAATAAGGTTCCGGTGCTTGGAGATGTACCCGTTGTAGGGTGGTTGTTCAAGAGCAAAGTTAACAGTGATAAAAAAACGGAACTGTTGATTTTCATTACGCCTAAAATTGTGCAAGACGCCCTCAACCTGAACTGATTTCCTTGAAATCGAACCAAACAAAAGCCCGGCCAAGCCCGGGCTTTTGTTTTTATCGTTTACAATATGCGGCATGCAAAGCGATCGAGCAAACGACCCATTGGAAAACAATCGCAAATTTTCTTCGGGTAACCTGATTCTGGTAGGCATGATGGGATCAGGTAAGACAACCATGGGCCGCACACTGGCCAAGCATTTGGGCAAGGCCTTTGTGGATAGTGATGAAGAAATACAGAAACGCACCGGCGTCACGATCCCTCATATATTCGACATCGAGGGCGAAGCCGGTTTCCGCCAGCGTGAAAGTGCAGCCATTCATGATCTTCTCATGTACAACAACATGGTTCTAGCAACGGGCGGCGGTGCGATATTGGCAGAGCAAAACCGGGCAATGCTGCAGCAGAACGGCATCGTGATCTACCTGAAGGCGAGCGTGCATGACTTATGGCAACGCACAAAACATGACCGGAACCGCCCGCTGCTGCAAACCGCCGACCCGCATACCAAATTGAAGGAGTTGCTCCAGCAACGCGACCCCTTGTACCAGGAAGTTGCCGATATCGTCATTCAAAGCGGCAGACAAAGCGCACATGCGCTAATGCTTCAATTAGTGGATGAAATAGAGCAATTTAGAAAAAATAGCGGGCGGCAGGAATAACCGCAGGACATGTGCCCGCCATGCCTGCCCTGATCCTGTCGAAGCGGCTGGGCGTAGCCCGATCTGCATTTGACTCCAATCCGCCGATGATTTAGAAAGACAAGGCACCCATAAAAATTGACCAAAAAATGATGGAAACACTAACAGTAGGATTGGGGGAGCGCAGTTATCCGATACATATCGGCAGCGGATTGCTCGATCAGGCAAAACTGCTGCAACCCGCCTTGCCCCGCAAACGGGTTGCCATCGTGACCAATACGACAGTGGCGCCACTCTATCTGGAAAAGCTCCAGCGAGCCTTGCAGAGTATCGGCACCAGCAGCACTCCTATAATCCTGCCGGACGGCGAAGAATACAAAAACTCCGCTACGCTCAATCTGATATACGACGCATTGCTGGCCAACCGTTGCGAGCGAACGACTCCGCTGGTCGCACTCGGCGGCGGTGTGATCGGCGACATGACCGGCTATGCCGCCGCAACCTACCTGCGGGGCGTGCCGTTCATCCAGATACCCACCACGCTGCTCGCGCAGGTGGATTCTTCGGTGGGTGGCAAGACCGGCATCAACCATCCGCTCGGCAAGAATATGATCGGCGCGTTCTATCAGCCACAGTTGGTGCTGGCGGATACAGCCACGCTGGAAACCCTGCCGGACAACGAGCTTGCGGCGGGTATCGCCGAAGTCATCAAGTATGGTTTGATCCGCGACCCGACGTTTTTCGAATGGCTGGAGCAGAATATGGGCAAGCTGCTGGCGCGCGACACAGAAGCATTGCAATACGCTATTGCACGCAGTTGCCGGAACAAGGCCGAAATCGTCGCAGCGGACGAACGCGAAAGCGGCGAACGCGCCTTGCTGAATTTGGGGCACACCTTCGGGCACGCGATCGAGTCCGGTATGGGCTACGGCAATTGGTTGCATGGCGAGGGCGTGGCGGCGGGTACTGTCATGGCGGCAGACCTGTCGCAGCGCCTGGGCTGGATCGGCGCGCAGGAGGTGGCGCGCACCCGCAGGCTTTTCGAATGCGCCGGCCTGCCCACCGTTGCCCCGGATCTGGGTGTTGAAAAATATCTCGAACTAATGGGCTTGGACAAGAAGGTCGAGAGCGGGAAAATACGCTTCGTGCTGCTCAAAGCAATCGGTCATGCCGTGGTAAGCGCTGATGTGCCCGAAGAGCTGCTGCGGCAAACCCTGACAGCCTCTATCAAACATGACTGAGCTTGCGCCTTACGCCGTCAGCGAGGCCAATTCACGCGGGCGGAGAATTGCGGAAGCCGCACCGAACACCCGAGGCGAATTCCAGCGCGACCGCGACCGCATCATCCATTCCAACGCGTTCCGCCGCCTCGAATACAAAACCCAGGTGTTCGTGAATCATGAAGGTGACTTGTTTCGCACGCGCCTTACGCACAGCATCGAAGTATCGCAAATTGCCCGATCCATCGCGCGCTGCCTGCACCTGAACGAAGATCTCGCCGAAGCAATTGCCCTCGCGCATGACCTTGGCCATACGCCGTTCGGCCATGCCGGGCAGGACGCACTGAACACCTGCATGAAAACATATGGCGGATTCGAGCACAATTTGCAGTCGTTGCGCGTGGTGGATTTGCTGGAAGAGCGATACGCGGAATTCGACGGCCTGAATCTGTGCTTCGAAACACGCGAAGGCATTCTCAAACACTGCTCGCAGGAAAAAGCCGCGCAACTCGGTGAACTGGGCGAACGCTTCATTCGCAATCGCAACCCCTCGCTGGAAGCACAGATCGCAAACCTTGCCGACGAGATCGCCTATAACAATCACGATGTGGATGATGGATTGCGCTCCGGCCTGATCACGCTCGAGCAACTCATGGCCGTACCGCTGGTGGCGACACATTTGCATGAGGTCCGCCGCGCGTATCCCGATTTGCCCGAGCGGCGTGTCGTGCATGAAACTGTACGGCGCATGATCAATACACTGGTATCGGATTTGATCCGGCAGAGCAAGCACAACATCAACGCACAGGGTTTGAACACGATTGAAGATGTGCGTAATGCGCCCGCATTGATCGCCTTCAGCGCCGGAATAAACGAGCAGCAACACGCGCTGAAAAAATTCTTGCGCACCAATTTATATCGCCATTATATTGTGATGCGCATGAGCGCCAAGGCACAGCGCATCATCGGTGATTTGTTTGATGTCTTCATGGCGGATGGCCGCCTGTTGCCGCCGCAGCTTCAGCCGGCTGTGATGCGGGCGGAATCGGATCGCGCCCGCGCGATTGCCGATTACATCGCCGGAATGACAGATCGCTATGCCATTCGCGAACATCGCCGGATATTCGCGGTAGAAGAAATGCCCGCTAATTTCCAGTAATCGTGCTCATGTTCTGCATAGCCCGCTCAGATAACGCGCCCAGTCAAAACACGGGCCCGGATCGGTTTTGCGCTGTGGCGAAATATCGCTATGCCCCGCAATACCACGTATTGGATAAGCTTCACGCAACGCCGTAGTCAAGCATTCAAGCACGGCGTATTGTTCATCGGTAAACGGCAAGGTATCGCTGCCCTCCAGTTCAATGCCGAGCGAAAAATCGTTGCAGCGCGATTTGCCCTGCCAGCAAGATTCTCCCGCGTGCCATGCCCGTTTCAAGCACGGCACAAATTGAACAACTCCCCCGTTACGACGCACGAAAAAATGCGCCGACACCCTCAATCCGGCAATGCCCGCATAATAAGGATGCGCATTCACATCCAGCGTATTGGTGAATAACCGTCGAACGCCATTGCCGCCAAATTCACCCGGCGGCAAGCTGATGTTGTGGATTACCAATAGTTCGATTGCACCTGCCGGGCGGTCATCGCAATTCGGCGACGGGATATATTCACCGCCAACCAGCAGCCCTTGTGCATCAATCTGCATCGTCCGCACCGTTTTTGCCCTTGATACCCAGTCGCTCCATCCGGTAACGCATGGTGCGAAGCGTCAGCCCTAGCAGCTTGGCGGCGGCTGTCCGGTTAAATCCGGTCTGCTCCAGCGCTTCGAGCAGCGCCTGCTTCTCGATCCGATCCAGATACTCCGGGAGCGGGTATTTGCTGCAAAGCGATGCATTTTCGGAATGGTTATGTTCCACGGGAACCAGCAATAAATCCTGCTCGTCGATCACTCCTTCCACGCATAGCGCCAATGCCCTCTCAATGATGTTTTCAAGCTCGCGCACGTTGCCCGGGAAACTATAGCCCTGCAGCGCAAGCAATGCATTTTCTGAAAAATGCACTTCCGCATTACCGCGCAACCGCTCCAGGATACGCTGTGTGATTTCCGTCATATCCTCTTGCATCTCGCGCAGCGCGGGCATCTGGATCGGGATCACGTTCAGGCGATAATACAGATCCTGGCGAAATTTGCCTTGCCGGACACACTCGGTCAAATCGCAATGCGTCGCGCTGATGATGCGCACATCCACCGCTTCTTCGCCCGCATCGCCGATTTTGCGCACCCGCTTTTCCTGTATCGCGCGCAACAGCTTGACCTGCATTTCCAACGGCAGATCAGCGACCTCATCGAGAAACAAGGTTCCGCCGTGCGCCGCCTGGAAAAACCCGCCCCGATCCTTGTCGGCACCGGTAAACGCCCCCTTCTTGCAACCGAAAAATTCGCTTTCCATCAGGTTGGCCGGGATTGCCCCGCAATTCACCGCGATAAACGGCTGATCGTGCCGTGCACCGCTTTGCACGATCAGGCGTGCCGCCAATTCCTTGCCGCTGCCCGATTCGCCGCTGATATGAACCGGCGCCTGGCTGCGCGCCACGCGCTTGATGAGGTCGCGCACTTTCTGCATCGCAGGCGAATGGCCGATCAACATTCTGTCATCAGGCGAGCCCGCTTGCGGCAGTTTCAGCACGGATTTCACCAGTGCGCGCAACTGATCCAGCGAAACCGGTTTGGCCAGATAATCGAACGCGCCCACCTTGAGTGCGGTAATGGCATTTTCCATGTTGCCGTGCGCGGTAATCACCGCCACCGGCACATCCAGATTGTTTTGTACGATGTGCTGCACCACTTGCAAGCCATCGCCATCCGGCATCCGCATATCGGTCAGGCACAGGTCATAGCGGCGCGCCGCCAGCTTCGCCAATGCTTCGCGCACATTGCCTGCCCTGTCCACCGTCAGCCCCATTTTGCGCAATGCCAGTTCCAGCAACTCCAGAATATCCGGCTCATCATCCACCAGCAGCACTGTGGCATCCTTCTCCCTATGATTTGCCGCCATGCTCATACCTTTCGCCATTTTCGGGTGGCTCTCCAAACGTTATACGGAAACAGGCGCCCTCTTGCCCCTTCAGAGCCTGCCCTTCTTTGGCGCAATACTCCAATGATGCGCCATTTGCCTCGCACAATTCCTTGGCGATATACAACCCGAGACCGGTGCCCTCGGATGCAGTAGTAAAGAACGGCTCGAACAATCTGCCCTGATGCTCTGCGGAAATACCCGGCCCGTCATCCCGCACGTCCAGCACCGCTCGCCCATCCGCCACACTCACCCATAACATCAGACTGCCGGGCAGCTTTCTGCCATAACGCAACGCATTGCAGCATAAATTCCACAGCACCTGGCGCAAATGCCCACGGTCGAATGAAACTTCTGTGCCCGGCGTTCCCGCCAATACCATCACGCCCGGCTCAAGCCGCTCCGCCAAGTTAAACTCCTCCACAAAGACCCGCAACATCTCACCCAGTTCAAATACTTCTGCCAGTGCGCGGTCGCGCCGGTTCAATTGCATCACATCCTGCACAATACGGTTGATACGCTGCGTATTATCCAGAACGATTTGCAGCAGGCGCTGCTGCTTGGCATCACACTGCTCTTCGCGCATCAATTCCGTTGCATAACTGATCGCCGATAACGGGTTGCGAACCTCATGTGCAATGCTGGCGGTCAAACGTCCCAGCGCAGCCAGCTTGATCTGCTGCGCCTCGGCATGCGCGCGCTGCATATCTTCCATAAAAATTACCGTGCCGTTAGCCGCATCACGCTCAATTGCAACAAAACGCAACCTGGCTTGTATCCCCACATCCAGTTGCAGGCTGCCTTGATTCGCGGTGCCAGTCTGCCTCCATAGCGCATATTGCCCAAATAACAGCGGAAAATTTTCTGCCAGTGAACTCCCTGGAATTGCGCTATGGCGCAACAGGCGCCCCGCACTTGGATTCATCTGCATGATTATGCCCTGCCCATCCACCACCAGCACGCCGTCCTGCATGTCGCGCATCACCAGGAGATTCGCCTCGGACAAGCTGGCCAAATCGTGACCGCGACGTTGCGCCAACTCCTGGCTGTCCACGGCATATTTCGCCAGCGTGTGCGCCAACCAAGCCACCGCAAAATAGGATATGCACAGCAAACCGACCTGGACGTAGTGTGCAACATCGGCATCGCCGTAAAGCACAGCGTATGAATGTTCCAGCAACGCGGCAATACTCGCGAGCGCGGCAAAAAACAAGGTGATTTTGCCACGGCTGATCATTCCCGCCGCCGCCAGCGAGACCAGCAACAACAAACCGATGCTGCTCTGAATCCCGCCGCTCGCATAGGAAAGCAGCGATATACATGCAATATCGCTGCCTACTTGGCCCGCCAGATTCCATGTAAACCGCGGCCAGCGCAGCCGTAGTGGAATAAATGAAATGGCCGCCGCCGCTGTATACAACAGGCTTGAAACGAAAAACAACGTCCAGTTGCGCGCGCCCAGCGATAACGAAGGGCCAAATGTGACTGCAAGAAACACAAACAAGCAGGCCAATATCAACCGGTACAGGTTGAAATAGCCCAGTGAGCGCCAATAGTTGTTAATAGGGGGATGTTTCACAACGATTTTTATCTGCCACGATAAGCATCGCGATGTTCCGTGCCGCAAAAGAAATGGCCTTCTGCCTGAATACTCTCGCCTTTCGGCAAATGTATGCCGCAATGCGCGCAACGCACCATATCCTCGGCAATTTTTTTATCTTTCCGGGGTTTATCCTTGCGATAAACCCTGATCAGCAGATAAATTAAGACAGCAACCGCGATGAACAATAACAGACGACTCATTTGAGGCCGCTCCCAGAAAAAACTTGGCGGATGAAGACTATACCCGACTCATACATTGACAGCGACACCTGATTACGGGCTGGTACATTTATCATTTCTGATGCCCAGTCGCCTTGAGGCGATATGCGACCTATCGCGCACCATTGCAAAAGCGCTTCTGCCGCTTCGTCATTTCGCCACAACAACGCGGTTTTTCCCGGTTTTCTTGGCCTCATACATTGCCTTGTCGGCGCGGCCAATGACATCTTCCTGCGATTCTTCGAGCGCACGTTGCGCAACCCCTGCACTAAAGGTCACCAGGACACGATCATTTTCATGCAGGAAAAATTTCTTCGTCAACTCGCGTTGCAGGCGCTCCACGGTAGCAGCAGCTTCTTCGAGCCCGACTTCCGGCAGAATAATGATGAATTCTTCGCCACCATAACGCGCTACCGAATCGCTGGGGCGCAAGGTTTCCTTGATTACCCTGCTCAAATGAACCAGTGCCTGGTCACCCGCCTGATGGCCAAGCGTATCGTTGAGGCGCTTGAAATTATCGATATCGAGCAATGCGACGCATAACGGATGGTGGCCTCGGTCTGCGCGGGTAGCTTCGCGCTCAAAAGCAGCATCCATGCCACGCCGGTTGAGAGCACCGGTAAGCTGATCCTGCTGCACCAATTCGCTGACCTGATTAAGTTCTCGCTCCAGCTCCTTGATCTTGGCCTGCGCCTCATCCACTTGCTTGCGCGTTCCGACCAATTCCTCATGCGAACGCAACGCGCTTGCCTGAATGATGCGCGTATCCTGCATGATATCTTCGAGCAGGTGGCCCAGTTCGGCAATGTTGTTGGATTTGCCGATTTTCTTGCTGTAGCCCTCTATTTTCTGATGGTACTCGCCTGTGCTTTCTGCAATTTCCGCGAGCCGGTCAATAAAACTGACCATCAGATTCTTAAGGGTGGATTTGGCGTCATTCAGGCTTTGCTTGAGCATTCCCTGCTTGATGACAGCATTGCGCAGGCTGCGTTCGGCATCGGCAATGACACGCCTGTCCACCGGTTTGTCGATGATCTCCTGCAAGATGGTTATTTGTCCGAACAACCAGTCTTCGTCTTCGACCATTTCGCCGATATTTTCCACCAATAAACGCAAGAGACGCACCAGACCCTCATGAACTTTGGCATTATCTCCAGCGTGCAACTCGACCTTTATCCAGAATTGGCGCAATTGCTTTTCCAGAGCCGCGAACTGGTCGGGCGTTTTGTTGCCGCGCACCTGAGCGGAAAGGCTCTGCACATTTTGCGCCAGCTCGGGCAGCGTGCTGAGTATGCTTTCCAGCGCTTGCGCCAGCAACTCCGATAGCCTGCCGAGGATTTCTGCATTACTGCCGGGAGCGGGAGCGTAAGCGTGAGAAGCGACAGCGGGAGGTATTGGCACGGCAGCATCAAGTGGCTCAGGCTCCATTTCGATAGCGCCAATTGCAACCTGATGCTCCTTCCACGACTTGACTAGCCCGGCCAGTTTTTCAAGCAACGCTTCCGGATTAGCCGCAAACCGTGACAGCACATTTTCCAATGATTCCTTTTTGCGGGCGAGAGTCAAACCTTTGTGGTTGGTTTCCAGCTGGCGCAATAAATCGCGTATCAGGTCAGGCCATGACTGGGCCGTCTCGCTGCCGCCTGCTTTTGGCAAAACCTTTTCAATTTCCTTGAGGCACTGCTCCCAGTCCCCCGTTCCAATTACTTTCCTCAGCGCAATACTGACCGATGTGAATTTGGGCGTATTCTCGATCCGCTCCGCAATGCCGTGCAGGACTTTTTCTGCACCGTCATTTTCTTCATCGGCAACACCGCTGATCTCCCCATAAATTCTGGCGTAGTTGCCCGGTGTCGGCGGTGTCTTGCGCGACGCGAGCGTTTTGAGTGTCTCGCGTGCAATATCGGATGGGCTCTGGTTTGATTTACTCATGGCTCAAGAGTTATTTCCTCGCTAGATGGCGCTCCAGACAAGCACGGATGCCTACAGTACATGCTATGTCGCAGAACATGATGGCAATTCTCTCCGCGCGATTATCGGGTGCCGCAGCGCCCGCAATGTACTGAATACGAAAAAGCACCCCATTATTTTTTGGCATCCACCAGATCATGCGCAATGGCGTAGTGAACTGCCTCGGCATTATTTTTGAAACCCATCTTTTCCAGCATGCGCGCGCGATATACGCTCACAGTCTTGGGGCTGAGCACCATGATTTCTGAGATTTCAGTCAGCGATTTCCCAGAAGCCATCAGACAGAGTGTCTGATATTCGCGGTTGGAAAGATTCTGATGCATCATCTCCTGCGATTCGCCGATCAGGTTGCTCAGCAATTGCTCGGCCAGGGGTGCGCTGATATATTTCTTGCCGCTGATAACTTGCTGGATCGCGCCAATCAGCTTTTCCGGCGCGCTCTGCTTGTTGATGTAGCCCATGGCGCCCGCTTTTAATGCGCGCACGCCATACTGCTCTTCGGGGTACATGCTCAGCACGATAATCTTGACATCAGGCTGCTCGGACTTGATCTGTTTGAGCACATCTATGCCGTGCTTGTCTGACAACGAAATATCGAGCAACACCAGATCAAAATGATGCTCGCGCACCATATTGATAGCTTGCAGGCCGGTTTCCGCCTCGCCGGCGATATGCAAGTCCGGCCCTTCCTCGAGCAACATCTTGAGCCCTTTGCGGATCAGTGCATGATCGTCCACGACGAGAATATTAATCATATCGACGTATCGCCAAAAAGCGCCTGCTGCGGCGTTTCCTCCATGAGTGGAACAAAAATGGCAATTTGCGTCCCCTTGCCCAATGTGCTCGCTATTTTAACTGTACCCCCGAGATGCGCGACACGTTCATGGACGCCACGCAATCCAAAAGAGCGCGGTTTATTGCGCGCCGCCTCGCTGAACCCGATCCCGTCATCCGAGATAATCAGCTCCAGATGATCGGTTCCCTTGACGATCTCGATCTGAACATGCTTTGCATGGGCATGTTTCAGGATGTTGTTCAAGGCTTCCTGGCAAACCCTGAACAGAGTGATGGAATGCGCTTCGGGCAGCTCGATGCTTTCTTGGGATTTAATGACGGTACAGGAAATGCCGCTGCGCTTGCTGAATTCCTGCGCCTCGATTTCAATCGCCGCGATAATGCCGAAACAGTCGAGAAACCCCGGCCGCAAGCTGTGTGCAAGATTGCTCGCTGAAGTAATGGCCCTGTTTACCAGCTCCTCTACGGTTCTCACCTTGTTGGCCAGTGCATGGTTATCCGCTGGCAGGCGCTGAACCATCCACGACAAATCCATTTTGATTGCAGTCAACAAGCTGCCGATCTCATCGTGAACTTCGCGTGCAATGCGCAGACGCTCTTGTTCCTTGGCATCCTGGATATGCGATGAAAGCTCCAGCAGTTGCTGCTGCACCCGCTTGACCTCGAGTTCACCGAGCTTGCTTTGCGTGGTGTTGAGCACAATCCCTTCCCAGCGCGGCAAGCCGCCCGGCGTTTGTTGCGGTGTGGCGCCAAGGCTGATCCATTTTGTTTCGCCGTCCGGCAATATGATGCGCCCCTCCCAGTTCCAGAAGCACATGGTTTGCGCCGAATTCTTCAGCGTTTCAAGCAGGGAAGGTATATCCTCAGGATGGATAAGGCTCAGAAAACATGCAGGGTCGTTTTGCAAGTCATTTGCCGAAACCCCAAACAGCGTCGAACAACCTTCGCTGACATAGGGGAAAATAAACGTCCCGTCTTTTTGCAGTTCGATTTGGCATGCCATCCCTGGCAAGCTGGCAATAAACCCCTGCAGTTTGTCGGGAGACGGGCTGGATAACGAATTAAGAGAGCTTTTGGGCATCGAATTCGGCAAACCGGTAAATTGTTTCAAAATACGGACAAGGCTCCTGCATCCACAATGAGCGAGACTACTACATCAACACAACTACATCAATATAAGCGCCTGCGGTTTGTCGCGAGTTTCCCGGTTTCAGCCACTCATGCCTTGGGCAAGCATCGGACTTACAGCAAAATAGCCGCCAGAAATTAAGCAAAAAACCTTTACACGCATGACGTATCGCGGGAGAATCTGCCGCGTATTGGCCATATCAACAATCTGGAGCAGGCGCTATGACAAATATTAAAATAAAAACACGGTTTGGCGAATTAAGCATTGACCCGGATCAAATAATCACCTTCCCGAGAGGAATCCCCGGCTTTGAAAATTGCACGAGATGGAAACTGTTTCATGAGATCGACGATCAGGGGAATTTGATAAATGGCATGGTTGTTCATCTCCTGTCGATTGACGACGGCGATATATCCCTGCCATTAACCGACCCGACCCTGTCCGGCTTTAATTACAATTTGTCGTTGACGGACGACGAGATCGCCGAACTCGAACTCGACGACCCCTCCGATATGCTGGTGTTGACGGTCTTGTCGATCAAGAGCGACGCTTCACAAAACGGCCATAAAAGGGTCAAAGGGGATATGTATGCAAATATCTCGGCACCCGTCCTGATCAACATCAAATCCCGTATCGGGATGCAAAAAATACTGCCCTGAATCGAGCCGCAAAACCAACTTCCAATCGACGGCCTCCGTGCCCCGATTCACCCTGCCCGCTTTCAATGGCCAGACAATCCGCAGCGCAGGCAAATGCCTGTTTGACCCGGAATCAGTATTACAATACAGGGCAATAGCTTCAGGCAAAATGAAGCACCATGCATGAGATTGGGCTGAGGGAGAAAACCATGGAAAGGATAATTTGCGTAATCGGCAACAAGGGCGGTACTGGCAAGACCAGCATTACGCATATGTTATGCCACGGCCTCGGGTTGCTCGGCAAGCGTTCGATTGCCGTCCTCACGGATGCCGCGCGCGAACCGCTGTCCAGGGGAATCCGGCGCTACACTCCGCTCGATGGGCGATCCCCCGATAAATTGCAGGAAATTATCGACAAGCTGGAATCCAAACCCAAGTGGCTGGCCGTCATTGATGGCGGCGGAAACCGCCCGGAAATGGATCGAAAATTCTATGAAATGTCCGGCTTTGTCCTGCTGCCCTTCCGGGAATCGCACGAAGACATTCGCACGGTGCGCAACGACCTCGACGCATTCCCCAAAGCATACGGCATCCCGTCCCAATGGCCGACCAACCCGTGGCAACAGATGGCGGCAGAGCGCACGCTGGATGAAATGATGCAGGATTACCGTCCGCGCCTGCTCGATCCGGTGTATGCGGTGAGCGCAAGCAAACTGTTGCTGGAAGACCAGGTGCCGCCCAGCCTGCCGACGATGCTGAATAATGTTTGCCGCAGTTTGGCGTGGCAGGTATTGGAGCGGCTGAATTTGCCCGAACAGGACGAGTCATCCACACAGCCATAAATCCGCACTAATTGTGCGACCTCGCACGGGCAGTTACAATGATGCCATGTCCGATTTCAACCTTACCCATCATTTCCTGATTGCGATGCCCGCCATGCAGGATGGGTTTTTTGCAGGCACGCTGACTTACGTGTGCGAACACAACGAAAACGGCGCCTTGGGTATCGTACTGAACCGGCCGATCAGCCTGACGCTGGGTGAGATGTTCAATCAGATCAATATCCCGTTACACCAACCCAAACTGGAAAAAATGCCGGTGCATTTCGGTGGCCCGGTGCAAACCGAACGCGGCTTCGTACTGCACGACATGGATGGAAACTGGCAATCCACCCTGCACATCAATGACAGGTTATCGCTGACCACATCAAAGGATATTCTCGAAGCGGTCGGCGAAGGCAATGGGCCTCACAACCTGATTATCACATTGGGTTATGCCGGCTGGGCACAAGGGCAGTTGGAACATGAAATGAGTGAAAATGCATGGCTGACCATGCCCGCCTCCGAACACATCATCTTCGACTTACCGCCGGAAGACAGGCTATCTGCGGCGATGGCGTTGCTTGGTGTGGATTATGCTTCCCTGTCAGAAAGCGCCGGGCATGCCTGATTTAGAGGACATAACCAGCGACTTGGCTGGCGTTGTCTGCCAGCCTAGTCGAATGGCTAGTGGTTCTATCAGATGACAGAGGACAGAGGACAGAAAAAACCGCGTAGCGACAACACCCTGTCTTCTGTCAGCGCAGCGCCTGTCTTCTGCCCTCCGGAAGGCACACTCCTCGCATTCGATTTTGGCACCAAACGCATCGGCATCGCGGTCGGCAACACCCTGTTGCGCCGCGCCAATCCGCTGGACACCCTCGATGAGGAAAAAACCGCTGCACGCTTTGCTAAAATAAAAACATTGCTCGCCGAATGGCAACCATGTGCGCTGGTGGTGGGGCTACCGTGCAACGATGACGGCACGCCGCACGAGCTGACCGCCTTGTGTCGCCGCTTCGCCAACCGCCTCAAGGGGCGGTTTAAATTGCCGACGATATTGGTCGATGAGCGTTATACTTCGCTTTCAGCGAGCGCGCAGTTGGACGAACAGGGCATCCACGGCAAAAAACAGAAAGCCCTGATCGACCAATATGCCGCACAGCAAATTTTGCAGGCGTATTTTGATGAACCCGCAGCGGGGCTGATCGTATGAAAAATCCGCAACTCAATAAAAACGGCGAACTCCAGCACCTGCTGACCACAGAAGGTTTGCCGGTCGGCATCGTGCGCGACATCCTCGATCGCGCCACCACCTTTCTCGACGCCGCCGGCGGGCGCGATACCAAGAAGGTTCCGCTGCTGCACGGCAAGGCGGTGTTCAACCTGTTTTTCGAAAACAGCACGCGCACCCGCACCACCTTCGAGATCGCCGCCAAGCGGCTGTCGGCGGACGTGGTCAACCTCAATATCGGCTCCTCCTCCACCAACAAGGGCGAGACCCTGCTGGATACCGTGGACAACCTGTGCGCGATGCACGCCGATATGTTCGTGGTGCGCCATGCGCAGAGCGGTGCGGCGCATTTCATCGCCCGGCATGTCGCGCCGGACGTGCATGTCATCAATGCTGGCGACGGTCGCCATGCCCACCCCACGCAGGCGCTGCTGGATATGTTTACCATCCGCCACTACAAGAAAGAATTCCACAACCTGCGCGTCGCGATCATCGGCGACGTGCTGCATTCGCGCGTCGCGCGCTCACAGATTCACGCGCTATCCACGCTCGGCGTGCCGGAAGTGCGCGTCATCGCCCCCAAGACACTATTACCGGCGATGGTGGAACATCTCGGCGTGCAGGTCTATCACGACATGGCACAGGGTTTGAAGGATGTCGATGTGATAATGATGCTGCGCTTGCAAAACGAGCGCATGACCGGTGCGCTGCTGCCTTCGGCGCAGGAATATTTCAAATACTACGGCCTGACGCAGGAGCGGCTGGTGCTGGCGAAAGAAGATGCCATCGTGATGCATCCGGGGCCGATGAATCGCGGCGTCGAAATCGACTCCAGCGTCGCGGACGGAGCGCATTCGGTCATCCTGCCGCAGGTCACGTTCGGTATCGCGGTGCGCATGGCGGTGATGAGCATGCTGGCAGGAGCAAAGGTATGAATATCCATATCAAGAACGGTCGCCTGATCGACCCCAAAAACAAGATCGATGCACAGCAGGATGTGTTCATCGCCGAGCGGCGCATTGCTGCCATCGGCAAGGCTCCGCAGGGTTTCGTGGCGGAACAGGTGATCGACGCCGGCGGACTGATCGTCATGCCGGGGCTGGTGGATGTCGCCGCGCGTTTGCGCGAACCGGGCTACGAATACAAGGCCACGCTGGAATCCGAAATGACGGCAGCGGTGGCGGGCGGCGTGACCTCATTATCCTGCCTGCCCGATACCGACCCTCCGCTGGACGAACCGGGGCTGGTGGAGATGCTCAAGCACCGCGCCCGCTCGCTGAATCAGGCGCGCGTATTTCCGGTCGGCGCCTTGACTTACGGCCTGAAAGGCGCAGAGCTCACCGAAATGATCGAGCTGACGGAAGCAGGCTGCAAGGCATTCAGCCAAGCCGATGCACCGCTGACCGACACCAGAGTGCTGATGCGCGCCATGCAATACGCGGCGACCTTCGGCTACCGCGTATGGCTGCGCCCGCAGGATAGCTTTCTCGCCAAAGACGGCGTGGCGCACGACGGCGAAGTCGCCACCCGTTTGGGCTTGCCGCCCGTCCCGGTCGTGGCCGAAACCATCGCGCTTGCGACCATGCTGCATCTGGCGCGCGAGACTGGCGTGATCCTGCACATCTGCCGCATCTCCAGCGCGGCGGGCGTGGAAATGGTGCGCGCCGCCAAACGCGAAGGCTTGGCGGTGACCTGCGATGTGTCGATGAACCACGTGCACCTGACCGAGATGGACATCGGGTTTTTCGATTCCAATTGCCATCTGGTTCCACCGTTGCGCGGCCTGCGCGACCGGGAAGCGCTACGCGCCGGGCTGCGGGACGGCACAATCGACGCGGTCTGCTCCAACCATTCCCCGGTGGATGACGATGCCAAACAGTTACCGTTCGCCGAAGCGGAAGCGGGCGCAACCGGCCTGGAACTCCTGTTGCCGCTGGTGCTGAAATGGGCGGAACAGGAAAAGGTGCCGCTGCTGGATGCACTATCCCGCGTGACCATCAACCCCGCACAAATGCTGGGACAGAAAGTGGGCCACCTGTCGGTTGGCGCCCATGCGGACATCTGTATGTTCAACCCGGAGGCAAGCTGGAAAGTCGAACCAGCCGCACTGAAGAGTCAGGGCAAAAACACCCCGTTCAACGGCTACGAGATGCAGGGACGGGTACGTTATACGCTGCTCGATGGGCAGATCGTTTATCAGAGCTAACGGGCGTTGTATAAACAATATTGACACGCCGCGAGCGTCCCCATAAACCACGGCGAATCAAATTGTGAAAGGCGCTCATCATGAAAGTCATCGTAAAAAAATGGGGCAACAGCGCGGCGGTGCGCATTCCGGCATCCGTCATGGCAGCGGCGCATGTCGCTCTGGACCAGCCTGTCGAAGTACGCGAAGAGCAGGGACGCATCGTCATCGAGCCGGTGCGCGGCAAAACATACAAACTGGACGAATTGCTGGGCAGTATCACCACGAAGAACCAACATAAACCCATCGACACCGGCGCGCCGGTCGGCAAGGAAATCTGGTAATGACACGCCGCTTCGTGCCAGATGCCGGCGACATTGCCTGGCTCGAATTCTCCCCGCAGGCCGGGCACGAACAGGCAGGCCACCGTCCCGCGCTGGCGCTCAGCCCCGCCCCGCCGCCTACAACAGCAAAACCGGCACCATGCTGTGCTGCCCGATGACCACTCAAATCAAAGGCTACCCGTTCGAAGTCATCATCCAGGCGAAAGGCGCCAGCGGCGCGGCGCTGTCCGATCAAGTCAAAAATCTCGACTGGCGCGCACGCAAAGCCACACCCAAAGGCAAGGCAACAGATGAAGAATTGGATGAAGTGCGTGCCAAGATTGCCGCGCTGCTGGGGGTGCGTGGCATTCCCACATAACAGCGACAACCCCTTCAAATCGACATGCTTGAAACAACTTCTGAATATCTGCAAGGGATGTGCTTTTCAATAAGCGCCGCATCACGTGCTCGCTGTATTAACCCCACCCATTCGGCATCGCTTCGAATATTCGCACCGTAAATTTTTTCATCAAATGGATGGTCACTGAATAACCATGCCAAGAACTCGCGCTTGCTTATGTTGACCTTGCCACCTTCTTTGCCTCGCGAATATCTACCATCCCTACCGGGATAGGCAATAATTTTATCGCCATCAAGATTAAGCTCGGACTCGTTCCAATTAAATAGAATTCCGCCAATATCACCGCGACCAATTCCCTTGATGACTGCATTAAATGCCTTGCCTACATTAGCATTGCTCATTAGGGATACATTGCTATTTGAGATCATGGTATCGTCTCCTAATTAGTGTTACGTTTTATCTTTAATTGCACGCTTTTCGATCAAGCTTCGACGCACGGATTTAAACGGTTTTCAACTCTTCGCGTATCACCTTTCGCAATGTCTCTTCCACAGTTTTGTGTTGCATTGCTTCGCGCAGTGCCGTGTTAATCAACGTCTGATACCCACGCCCGCCCGCTTGCCGCTTGAACCACACCACAACTTCAGAATCAAGCGCGATATTTATTTTCTGCTTCTGCGGTTGCGCAAGCAGCAAAGGGGGTTTCGCGTTCATGTTGTTTGGATTTGCTCCGAGTGAGGTTAATGATGGCTATATTATATAGATAATCATCTATACTTAAAAGAGATATCAAGGTCTTGACTGGGAATAAAGAATGCCATATTGTCCGCAAAAGTTCCCAGATAATCCCCGGATAATAAATAGCCATGAATGCCGCTCTCACCCTAGTCAGCAATCAAGACACGGTACTTTCCTATCTGGACGAAGCCCGCAAACACCATACCCAAGCGGCTCTTGCTAAATATTTAGACATTGATGTTCGCACCGTCAGAAGGTGGGAAACGAGACAAACGCTCCCGCCTGCCTACTTGGCTCACGCATTGCAACAACTGCTGCCGTTCGGGGAGGAAAGCCCCGAAGGCACTTTTGACTTCATCGACCTGTTCGCGGGTATCGGAGGCCTGCGCAAGGCATTTGAACAAGTCGGCGGACGTTGCGTGTTCACCAGCGAATGGGATGGCTACGCGCAAAAAACCTACGCTGAAAACTTCCGCGACAGGCAGCCCATTGCCGGAGACATCACCCAAGTACAGGCTGCCGACATTCCCGATCACGATGTGTTGCTGGCCGGATTTCCTTGCCAACCCTTCTCGATTGCCGGAGTGTCCAAGAAAAATGCCTTGGGCAAGGCGCACGGTTTCGCCTGCGAAACGCAAGGCACCCTGTTCTTCGATGTGGCGCGCATCATCGCAGCAAAACGCCCGCGCGCCTTCCTGCTGGAAAACGTCAAAAACCTCGTCTCGCACGACAAGGGCCGCACCTTTGATGTCATCCGCCGCACTCTTACGGAAGACCTTGGCTACCACATCTATTATCGCGTCATCGACGGCGCGCACTTCGTCCCGCAACATCGCGAACGCATTCTCATCGTTGGTTTTTGCGAACCGGTCGCATTCGATTTCGACGCCCTGCCCTTGCCGCCAAAAGGTACGCACAAACTCAAGGACATCCTGCACCGCACCGACGGCAGCGAACCCGAACTGCCGTGGGACGAAGGAAGATTCTTCAATCACAAAAAAAAGCGCGTGCAGGACAAATACACACTGACCGACAATCTCTGGCTCTACTTGCAGAACTACGCCGCGAAACACCGCGCCAAAGGCAATGGTTTCGGCTTTGGCCTAGTTAAACCCGGAGACGTGACGCGCACTTTATCGGCGCGCTACTACAAGGACGGATCGGAAATCCTCGTGCATCAAGGCACGCGCAAAAATCCGCGCCGACTCACGCCAAGAGAATGCGCACGACTGATGGGCTACCCCGACACGTTCAGGATTCCAGTATCTGATACGCGCGCTTACAAACAATTTGGAAATTCTGTTGTTGTTGATGTTATGTCCCATGTAGCAAAGTTGATGCAACCAATGCTGGAAGCTGATACCTTGGAACCTGAGTTACCCCTTCGTTATGCAACTCGCTAAAGGAGAAATCATGCAAACTCAATCACGTATTCCAAAACTTCACGACACAACTTTTGATGGCGCTTTGTTGTGGTTCTCGGAGATGCAATGTAGCAGACTTCTTTTTCACCCCGAGGATGATCCTGCTGACATTATCTGCATCCAGAATGGCAAACGAGCATTTTCGGATATCGAGGTGAAGGAACTACGCTTCCTGCTAAACGAACTTGAGGAAAACCTTGGGCATGACAAGGTGATTGGAGCCGCATATCCAATTTTCATGACTGCTTGCGGTATTCAACTGGATGCCTGATGGCTGATGTTGTTGATTCGGCTACTCGTAGCCGAATGATGTCCCGCATTCAAGGCAAGAATACCAAGCCTGAGCTTCTGGTTAGAAAATATCTGCATGGCCGAGGTCTTCGCTTCAGGCTTCACGCCAAGGAATTGCCGGGGAAACCAGATTTGGTATTTCCGAAATACAAGGCAGTTGTCTTTGTGCATGGCTGTTTCTGGCATCGGCATTCTGGTTGTAAATACGCAACCACGCCAAGCAGCCGTGAGCATTTTTGGACGAACAAGCTCTCCGAAAATGTTGCACGTGATTCTTACCAAATTGCTGCATTGATCGGACTTGGCTGGCGCGTTTTTGTTGTGTGGGAATGTGAGTTGCGTGAAGGGCTGGCGCGCTTGGATTCACTTTATTCGGAAATCACCGAGGACATTAAATGACTATTGATAATCAGTGGTGCGACATTCAAGAGTGGATAGGGAAAAGCCGCCAATTACTGATTAAAAAACTTGCCCGAAATGACTGTAGTTGGGCAGACAGCAGTAAAAATGGACACCAAAACGGCGTATACATACCTCACGCGATACGGGAGTCGAATTTCTTTCCCCATCTTAAAAATATTAACCGAGATAAGCCTCATATTTTCGAATCGCCGCTCAAAACCATTTGGCCGACAACAGGGGAGATCAAAAACTCCAACCTGAAACACTACTCGAACAAGGGCCCGGAGATGCACTTTACGGGAGTGCCAAAAGGTGAGTTTTCCGGTCTTACACCAGCATCATTGATGGTAGGTGGCACCCTACGCGAACCTGTCGATGATATTCACCACTGGTTCATGATTGTTGACTCTGCTTCCGAGGAGGTTGAACTGCTGGAGGCAATGTTTGATCTGGGAGCCGACTTTCACTATGGGCTATTTGATCCAACAGATGCGCTGAAAATCCAAAAGGATGAAACAGAACAACTCGTTGACGAGTTGAGTGCTGCGCTAAAAAAAGGATCGTTAGCCGCTTTTATTGCTTCTGTTTCAAAAATGCCAGCGCCGGAAATGTTAGCGGCTGAAGCGCAGCGAGTTTTTCTCCAGCAACACCAATTCGAAGACTTAAGCCCATACGAAATACCGCGCCCTGGCGATGCAATTATGAAGATTAGCAGGGACATCGAATATTCGCTTTACAAGCGCGCAGAGCGACGCTATCGCGCAGCTGAGGTAATTCGAATTATTACCAACGGTGGAGCAGATATTGTTTCTTCAGTCGTGCGTGGCTTTCCCGATTTGGACGCAACTTTTCTGAGCGCGAGTCAGCACCGAAAATCGCGTGCTGGACGCTCCTTTGAACAACACATCGCGAGACTTCTTCGTGATGGCCGGATTGCATTTGAAGAGCAAGCGGTAACAGGAGGCCGCCGCCCGGACTTTGTACTGCCCAGCCTTGTAGTGCTGAAGGCTAAAAAACGGACATTTGAAGAAGCATTGGTGCTCTCGGCCAAAACCACTCTTCGCGAGCGCTGGAAGCAGGTGGCAATGGAAAAATTTAATTGCGCACTGTTCCTTGCAACCGTCGATGACCGTGTATCTTCGGCTGCTATAGATGACATGAGCACTCAGGGAATTCATCTGGTTGTTCCTGAGTCCCTGAAAAAATCGAAGGAAACTTGCTACAACGGCAAGACAAACGTAATCACGTTCCGCGAATTTTTCGACGAAGAAATTTCTTCAAAGAGACCAAGCTACCGGCGAACCTAAAAACCCTGCTTTCTGCGGCAACGGCCATTTTGGCCGCGCTATTTTTTCTTCCTCCACCCATCACAACTGTTGCAATCTTTGCTTTTTTGCATATTGCGCACTCAACTGCATTTGATGTATATTTCTCGTATATATAAACTATATACACACTATATTGCTTATTTTAGGCATCATTTTGATAGGAGAATGGCGTGTCCAAGGCAGAAAAAGTGACTGTACGCGATGCAAGAGAAAAATTTATAGCTCTTGCCAATAAGCGGGTTACCAAAACAATAAAGGATTTGCGTCTTGTCGGTAACCTAGCCAACAGGCGCGCCTACAAATACGATGAGGCGGACGCGAAGAAAATCATTCGCACTTTGCAACGCGAACTGGATGTTTTAAAGGCACGTTTTCGCGGTGATGAGGGTGGCGATGATTCAATTTTTTCGCTATAGGGAGAGCACATGACCGCATCTTGGGTATTTCCGCCAGTTCTTTCCTTTGAAGTGCAAGGCCGAGATTTATCAGAGGACAACTTTGCACAGGAGGATCGGAGCAATCTGGAAATACTAATCCGAGAGGTACTCCAAAATCCGCTTGACGCACGAGCACCAGACAACGCTGACTCAGTGCAGGTACGCATCAGCGTTCTGCAACCAGGGAATTTTGATGCAGGTTATCTTGCTAATCTCCTAAAGGGCGAATACGGCAGCCGCTTGGAAGCTTCCGGCGGCGACCCACTGCCGGACTGCGCAACATCTACCGTGCTTGTGTTGGAAGATTTCGGGACTATCGGGCTCCAAGGATGTTGGGAAGATCCGAATGCGGATGGCTCGAATGAGAACTGGAATGCTTTCTGGTTCCGTGAAGGTGAAGGAGCAAAGGCAGCAACAGGGAGCAATGGCCGCGCTGGCCAAGGAAAGATTACATACTACCGCATTGGAGCGGCACGTGCGGTGCTTGGCTTCACTGTGCGCAAATCGGATGGGAAGCACCTTTTGATGGGACGTAGCGCCTTCCGCAAAGCGTATCCATACGATGGCGCAAAATACCGTCGCCATTCATTCTGGTGTACTGGTCAGGCGCAGCCGCTGCCAATAGCAGATGATGTCAGCATCATGGCTTTTCGAAAGGCCTTCGGACTAACGCGCCTGAACGAACCCGGACTCAGCTTGGTGATTCCGTTTCCGATCGACTTTGACCCGAAGCTAGCAATCCAGACCATTATTACCGAGTTCTATTACCCAATCGCCTGCAGCAATTTGCAAGTATCTATCGGCGGAATGGAGATTGGCACTGCAAACGTTGATGCCGTGGCAGACAAGGTACTTCCGGACGATGTGATCCGTTTGAAAAAGTCGTGTTTTACAAAGGGATTCAGGAAATTTGCCAAGGGCATAATCGAAGCAGAAAAAAACGGCTTCATTCCCATGCAACTGAAGCCCGGATGGGACAAGACAGCCTCACTGAAGGAGGATATGTTGCCTGAGGGTGCGCTTGGGAAACTACGTGAAGCCATGGAAAAATGTGAGCGGATTTCCATACGTTGTCCTGTCACCGTACGACCAAGAATAGGCGTGGCAATTCAGTCCTGGTTCGACGTGCATCTTGAAGTACCCGAAGATATCGACCGCGTTGAAGAGGCGTATATTCGGCATGATCTGCTGATCGGATCAGAAAGTCATCTGGCTTCCAGTGCATATCTGCAAAAAGCGCGCGGACTAACGATTATCAGGGACAACGCGCTGTCAGCATTTTTGGCGGATGCAGAGGAACCTACCCATCTGAAATGGAACGGTAGCCGCCCGCGCTTGGCAGAGGATTACTCGAATCCACAGGCAACCCTGAGGGCTGTGAGAAATGCAGCCCCCAGACTGCTGGCACTCATTTCTAATGGCATGGTAAAGCGCGACATAAAGGCCTTGGCAAAATACTTTACTCGCCCTGCAGATGAAGGAAAGCGTCATGCAGCGGGTGGTGAAAAACAGGGAAACGGAAAAGATACCACAGGGGGCGACATCCCGCCTTCATCGATACGCAAGCCATTCCGGATTGCAACCGGTGTGGATAGAGTACACGTGCTTCCCAACGGTAACGCAGCACCGAAAGCAGATGATCTACCGGTGTCATGCGTGCTCGAACTCGCCTATGAAGGTTTGGATCACGACCCTTTCAAAGCATATGACCCATTCGATTTCGATTTGGCAGATGCTGAAACCTATGCAATCACGGCTTCTGGTGCAACAGTTACCGACAGACAAGGCAACCGAATTCACTTTGATATTACTGACCCTGCGTTTGCTCTGGAGGTGCTAGGGTTTGACCCAAACATCCGCCTACGTGCAAGGCTGAACTATATGGAGAAAATCAATGGGCCGACTGTCAGCGAGGAGTAATCCGACAGGATTGAAGGAGATCGACCGTAGCCGAGTCTCCATTTCGGTTTCTGAAGTAGCGGGTAGGCGCAACTTCACGCTGGATCGGCTTGACCTCAAGGGAATCGGGCTTTGGGAGAGCCTGAAAGTGATCGTGGTGGCCCGTGCGGGCAATACGAATGTGCGCTATGTGATGGGAACCATTGCTGGCTTGGCGCATGACAGCCGATCTCTCGACGGGCTCGACCGCTCACAGCCGCTACGCTTCCGGGTTCTCCTGCATGATGAGGGCAATCCGAGGCTGGCGGCATCGGTGGAAAATCTACGCGCGCGCGATGATTCACAGAGCGAAAGTTTGCTGCCAATGGAACCCGCAGATTTGGGCGAGCGGCTCTGGAAGCTTGTCCTCAACGAGGATGGCCCGGTATTGCAATTCAATTCGACGGTTTTCCCGAGTGCAGCAGGAGCCGAGAACTACATTCCATTTGGTGCCATGGTTCTTCCTGAAGCATTGCGTCAGGTAATGGAGAGGATTGCCGATGAGCCGGAATGTCTCGATGACGAGGGTGATCCATGGAGTGCCTGGGCCGGATGGCTGGATGTGATCGGTTCAGAGCGCCCCCCGATAGATGACGACGACGATGTGAAGAAAGCCTGGTGCAACCAGGTAGTGGATCATTTCTGCATCCGCTTCGGCTTTGCATCTCAGTTGCATGCTGAATTATTGAAGGGGGCCGGAAATGATTAATGCCAGAAAACTGAATGCCGAGGGTATCGTGGTTTTCTTGAAGTGGCTGGAAAATCGGGTTGGCGATGCTCCGCCGAGAGAGCTTCTCGACGGCGACTCGCTGACAGTGCCGTTTGGCGATTACGAAATTGATTCGTCGCGGGAGTTCGGATCGCGACTCGAATTTGGTACATACCTGAACGAGCAGCTTTCCGGTGCAGATTTCAATAGCCTTATGTCTCCAGACAGTGATGGTTTGTGGGCATGGCTGGCGGTGGTTTGGTTCAGGCAATTTGCCGCGAAGGGTATCCGCAGAGCAGAACATTATGTGGTTATCAGAAAGGGGTCTGCCGGCTCGCTTGCATATCGCCATGCGGTACGGACATCATACGAGTTGGTGCATATTCACGGCGAGTGCGCGCAAATATGCCTCAAGAGTCCGATGCACACGCACGGTGACATGACGGAACAGCTTGCATCACGCCAGACAATTGCACACAACAGAGGGTTTTTCCAAACCGCTTTCGATCTCTATATCAAGGATGGGAAGCTGAAGCGTGGAGCTGCATCAAAGCCGAAGAAGCTAAAGGATAGAGCATCCGGTGATCGTACAGGACTCGGTAGCGTCCGGCGTTTGGCGATAGCTCTACAGCGGCTGGATTTAACCTACGACACCGAGGATATGAACTCCTCAAGCATGAAAGCGGTGTTACCGAAAGAGTTCAGAAAATACTCAGAAGCCACCAAGAAAAATCCTGATTGTCAGAAAGAGTAAGATTTCTCATAACTATCGGAGTTGGCTTCGCATTTCTTCTGGAACAATAAATCAAAAGCGAGGCCAACGAAATGTGTTCCTCGAATTGCGCCACCTCGGATGGCGAGTCGTCCGTATTTGGCAACACCAGTTGGTCAATTCGGCCCGTGTTGCGGGTCGCGTTACACGCGCATTGGAATCGGCCTGAATCAACAAGAACAGCCTTCAATCACCGTGCCCGCACCGTCCAGACATCAGCAAAGACTGGCGAGAAACCGGGCATTGGCAACTTTCCTCTGATTATTGCCAGAATCTTTCGTAGTAAAATGTAACCCTCAGTTTTCCCGCCGCCGCATTTATTTCCAGTTTTCATATGAACCCATTACTCGACTTCTCCGGTCTGCCGCGCTTCGCGGAGATCAAACCCGAACATGTCGCGCCTGCGGTCGATCAACTGCTCGCGGAAAACCGCGCGCTGATCGCGCGGCTGCTAGAAAATGATGCGCAGCCGAACTGGCAGGATTTCATCGTGCCGATGGAAGATGCCAACGAGCGGCTGTCGCGTGCGTGGGGGCCGGTGGGGCATTTGAACGCGGTGATGAATTCACCCGAATTGCGCGAGGTATATAACGCCACGCTGCCGAAGATCACCCAGTATTACGCCGAACTTGGCCAGAATCTCGCGCTGTTCGAGAAGTTCAAGGCGCTGCGCAACAGCCCTGAATTTGCCGGTTTGAGCGCGGCACGCAAGAAGATCATCGAGAACGAGCTGCGCGATTTCCGCCTCGGCGGCGCGGAACTGCCCGAGGACAAGAAGAAGCGCTATCTGGAAATTCAGGAACGCCTGGCGGAATTGTCGTCGCGTTTTTCCGACAATCTGCTCGACGCGACCAATGACTACACGCTGGTGATCGAGGATAAAAACGAATTGAGCGGCCTGCCGGAAGACGTGCTGCAAGCGGCGCAGGAAGCGGCGGTCGCAGCGGGGAAATCCGGCTGGCTATTCACGCTGAAAGCGCCGTCCTACATGCCGGTCATGCAATTCGCCGACAACCGCAGATTGCGCGAAACGATGTATCGCGCTTACGGCACGCGCGCCAGCGAGTTTGGCAAGCCTGAGTTAGACAATACCTCGCTTATGGACGAGATCGTCAAGCTGCGCGGCAAGGAGGCAAGCCTGCTGGGCTTCGCCAGCTTCGGCGAATTGTCGCTGGCGACCAAGATGGCGAATTCGCCGCAACAGGTGATCGAGTTCATGCGCGAGCTGGCGCAGCGCGCCCGGCCCTTCGCCGGAAAAGACTTGGCCGAGCTGCGCGAGTTCGCGTGCGCCGAACTGGGAATAAACGAACTGCAATCCTGGGACATCGGCTACGCCAGCGAAAAACTGCGCGAGAAACGCTACGCCTTTTCCGAGCAGGAAGTGAAGCAGTATTTTCCGGAAGACGCGGTGCTGCCCGGCATGTTCCGGCTGGTTGATACGCTATATGGCCTGCAGATC